>NZ_OY734020.1:2869317-3188130 GCF_963455295.1 Candidatus Thiodiazotropha sp. CDECU1 | reverse complement strand
CCGCGCCTCCCGATGCGACGGTAGCCACTGTCGAACCGATGGTCATGCCGACGCCGGTCGCCAGCCCGGCCGTACCGGCGGTGAGCTTCGCGCCGGCAACGATCTTGTATTTCCGGTACTCGGCTTTGGTCCGGGTTAGGGCCATCCACTCCTTTTCGGCTTGGCGAGCCGCCATGCTCGAGGCGGCGCGTGTGTACCCTTTGACTGTCTCCTGAAACTTATCCAGGATCTTGAGCATCTTCTCCATATCGTCGATCTTGGCCGCGTCAACCGCCTGGGGATCGAACTTTTTCACCACGTTGCCAATGTTCCTGACGACGTTTCCGGTCATATAGGCGCGGATCTTGTCCTGCAACTTCTGATACAGAAGTGGATCTTTTTTGAAAGCCGCCTGAAGCTGGGGATTGCTGGGAAATGTCACTTCGACCAAAATCTTGTCGATAGTCAACATCTTGGGCTTAAACTGCTCCTTGACCCGTGGCCATAGGTCCATCTGGAAGATCACGATACCGGACATAGACACCCCCTGTCGCTAAAAGGTCGAGGATAGAAAGATCATAGCCTGGAAGCCTCCTCGGGGACAGTTCTCTATTTTCAGGCAAGTTGTTATGTGGAGGATCCCGTTTGATTACATTAATTATAACCGGGTGGATTCGTTTTGAAATGAATCCGGCCGATCTTGGGGGTAGCACGATAATCAGCGTTTGGTCCTCTCCCGGATACTGGTGTGCAATATGTGGTCGACAACGACTTTCATGGTTGGACCTGTTCACAACTCTTAATATACGACACCCTTGGTGATAGAGCTTATCGGCTCAGGTGCCCTACAGGGATGAAACACGAATAGACGTCTACAATCTCATTGAGAGATTGTACTCGCGAACAGGCTTAACACGCATTTGTGATTAATTAATATGGACGGTCAAACAGTCGGGTTTATCGGTGGGGCATTAGGGGCGATCATTGGGTTGATGGGTGGAGCGGTCGGTACCTACTTTAGTATTACCAACACAGAGAGCCCCGCAGAGAGGGCCTTCATGATCCGAGTGTCGGTCTATGCATGGATCGCAATCATCATATTCCTGGCCTTGCTTCTATTATTGCCGAAACCATATAACTTCTACATGTGGGGGGTGTATGGTGTCTTTCTGCCATGGGGTATTCACTACATCAATAAAAATGTAAAGGCCATCCGCGAGGCGGAACAAAGCCATAACAATCTGTGATTTACCACGAGCCTGGGCTCGTCAAGTTGGCTCACAGGGCCAGGTGGTGGTTAAACGATGGGTTTTTGCCGGAACAGAAACCCTGTGATGCTTTTGTGATAACTCCGTGATTCCCTGCGGAAAATCCGCCCCTATACTTTGATCCATAAGCGATCGGGTTCATAGGTGTAATTGAAGATTTCCCCGTTTTTTCCCCTGTCTATGGTGGTGAATCTCAGCTTAGAATTCCTGTCAGATGTCCTATGCGATCCCTGTATTTCGGGGTCGTGCGTGTGAGGAGAAGAGTGATGAAGCGAAGAAGTTTGATTAAGCTGTTGGGTGCGGCGGCCTTGTTGCCGGTCGTGGGTCAGTCGGTATTAGCCAGACAGGATGAGAAGATGACGCAGATAGAAAAGTTGGATCTGACCGATGCACAATGGCGGGAGAGATTGACCCCTGAGCAGTATCATATCCTGCGGGAAGAGGGTACGGAGCGGCCGGGGACCAGTGAGTTGTTGAACGAGAAGCGTGAGGGTGTCTTCGCCTGCGCGGGTTGCGACAACCATCTGTTTGCCTCGTCCACCAAGTATGAGAGCGGCACCGGGTGGCCGAGCTTTTTCGATTATCTGCCTGGCGCCCTGGGTACCAAGAAGGATTACAAGCTGATCTGGCCCCGTACCGAGTACCATTGCGCCCGCTGTGGCGGTCACCATGGGCATGTGTTCAATGACGGGCCGGAACCCACCGGGCTGCGCTACTGCAACAACGGCATCGCCCTGAAATTCATACCCGCGAAAGCATGAACGGCTGGCGCGGCATGTTGCTGGGGGGTGGGCTGTTGATGGCCATTGTCACTCAGCCTCTCCAGGCCTTGACCCTGCAGAGTCCTGTGGAGCGGGTCAACCTGCTGGAGCTCTACACCTCCCATGGCTGCAGCAGTTGTCCCCCTGCGGATGCCTGGCTGCGGAAACTGGAGAGCCATCCGGGGTTGTGGCAGAGGCTGATCCCGGTGGCATTCCATGTGGACTACTGGGACAACCTTGGCTGGCCGGACCGGTTTGCCTCTCCTGCCTTCAGCAAAATGCAGCGGGATCATCAGAGACAGGGGGCCATCCGTTCTGTCTATACCCCGGGTTTTGTCCTTAACGGACGGGAGTGGCGTCAGTGGTTCTACCGGCCTCAACTCGACCTGCAAGCCAGTGAAGAGGTTGGTGCTCTGACCCTGCAGGTGGAACCCGGGACAGGGGCCACACTCCAGTTCTCACCCGAGCCCCATCTAAATGGAGTCAAACTGGAGGCCCATTTCGCGATCCTCGGGTTCGGCCTCTCCAGCCCCATTGGCGGGGGTGAAAACCACGGCAAGACCCTTAAGGAGAGTTTCGTCGTGCTGAGCCACACTCAAACGCCGCCGCAGCAGGGAGAGTGGCGGTTTCCCTGGCCACAACTCTCGGTCAACGATGCAGAGCGGCTGGCCGTGGTTGCCTGGCTCAGTCGTCCAGGCAACAGCGAGCAGGTACAGGCAGCAGGCGGTTGGCTCCCCTAGGTTTTCTCATCATGCCGTAATTGCGCAGGCTTGCGGCCTGTGCTATTCTTCGCGTCGAATTTGCGGTTGTGGATCGGCCTGAAACGCCTTGATCTGCCGCAATAACTATAATAAAGCCCCGACAGCGGGGTTTTTTTGTTTTCGAGCAAATACCCTGGCAGGGATCTGTATCCACCCGGGTATCGGTAATCGAAGACATCGGATGGGCCATGTGCCCATTTTTTATGCGGTGAAGAAATGCGATCGGCTCCGGAAAAATTGAAGTCACTGGTCCGTGCTGAAGTAGAGCTGCTGGGCTATGAGTTGGTTGGCTTGGAGATGACAGGGCAGGGCAAAGGCGGCGCACTGCTGCGGGTCTACATCGATCATGCCGATGGCATCGGTGTTGATGACTGTGTACAGGTCAGTCACCAGATCAGCGGCGTGCTGGACGTGGAGGACCCGATCAAGGAGCAGTACCAGCTTGAGGTCTCTTCACCAGGCTTGGATCGCCCCCTGTTTGAGCGTGAGCATTTTGAGCGATTCCAGGGAAACAAGGTGCGGGTTAAGACCCACACCAAAATTGAAGGTCGTCACCGTTTTAGCGGTGTACTTCGGGGCGTGGCCGAGAATCAGGTTCTGATCGAGGAAGATGGGAAAGTCCATGGGATAACGATTGACCTGATCGATTCGGCACGTTTGATACCGGATATTTAAATTGGGAAACAATTGATGAGTAAAGAGATATTGCTGGTCGTAGATGCGGTTTCCAATGAGAAGGATGTCGGAAAAAGGATCATCTTTGAGGCCATTGAAGCTGCTTTGGCATCCGCCACCCGTAAGCGTAACGGTGATGATATTCTGGTGCGTGTGGCAATCGACAGGACCACTGGCGATTACGACACCTTTCGTCGTTGGGAAGTGGTAGAGGCCTATTCGGAAGATGAGCCGGATGCGCCGCTGCGCCAAGTTATCCTGGATGTGGCAAAAGAGGAAAATCCCGATATCCAAGTCGGTGATTTCGTCGAAGAGCCGATCGAATCCATAGAGTTCGGTCGCATCGCCGCCCAGGCCGCCAAGCAGGTGATCGTACAAAAGGTACGGGAAGCCGAGAGGGCGAAGGTGGTCGAGGCCTATCAAGGGCGCGAAGGGGAGCTGGTTACCGGCGTCGTCAAGCGTATCGATCGCGGCAATATCTTTCTTGACCTGGGAGGCAATGCGGAGGCCTTCATCGGGCGTGAACATATGATTCCCAAGGAGTCGATCCGGGTGGGTGACCGTATCCGCGGATACCTCTATGAAATTCGCTCTGAGCCCCGGGGTCCGCAACTTTTCATCAGCCGTACCATGCCGGAACTGTTGATCGAGCTGTTCAAGCTTGAGGTGCCGGAAGTGGGTGAGGGGCTGATCGAGATCAAGAGCGCCGCCCGTGATCCCGGCCTGCGTGCCAAGATCGCGGTCAAGGCACACGATCAGCGTATCGATCCCGTGGGGGCCTGTGTCGGTATGCGTGGCTCAAGGGTACAGGCGGTCTCCAATGAACTGAACGGGGAACGTGTCGACATCATTCTCTGGAATGAGAACCCGGCACAGTATGTGATCAATGCCATGTCACCGGCGGACGTGGTCTCCATCGTCGTGGATGAAGACTCTCACACCATGGATGTGGCGGTGAGTGAAGAGAATCTCTCCCAGGCGATCGGTCGCGGCGGGCAGAACGTCCGCTTGGCAAGTCAGTTGTCCGGCTGGGAATTGAATGTAATGGATGAAGCCCAGGCGGCGGAGAAGAGTGAATCCGAAGCCAAGGGTTTCATGGATAACTTCATGGAGCAGCTGGACGTGGACGAGGATGTGGCTGCAATACTGGTGCAGGAAGGATTTACCAGTGTTGACGAGGTCGCCTACGTCCCGATCGAGGAGATGCTCACCATTGAAGAGTTTGACGAGGATCTGATCAACGAGCTGCGCAACCGGGCGAAGGATTTTCTGTTGACCCGGGCTATCGCCAATGAAGAGGCGTTTCGCGAACCCGCTGATGATCTATTGACCATGCAGGGCATGGACAAGCAGCTCGCGTTTAAACTAGCAGGTAAAGGTGTTGTCACCATGGAGGATCTGGCTGAACAGTCCATCGATGATCTGATGGAGATCGATGGTATGGATGAGGATCGCGCAGGAGAGCTGATCATGACAGCCCGTGCACCTTGGTTTGAAGAAGCGAAATAAGTGGTTGTGAATCCTTACACCGCATGAGAGTCCGGTATGTAGGTATAAATTTAGGAATAGATGGATAAGGCAAATACAAGAGGCCTGATGTATGAGTGAAGTAACGGTAGCACAACTTGCAAATGTCGTTGGTATCCCTGCCGATCGCTTGATGGAACAGCTGGAGGATGCGGGTATCCAGGCCAAAACGCCTGACGATAGGATATCCGATGAGGAAAAAGCCAAGCTGTTGCACTATCTGCGTGAAAGTCATGGCAAGCAAAAGAGTGCCGGTGTGACAGCACCAAGCAAGGTAACTTTACGTCGTAAAACCGTCAGTGAATTACGTCAGCCCACAGCTTCACGCAGTACCATGAGTCGCACATCGTCGACACCTGCCAAGACGGTCAGTGTGGAGGTGCGTAAAAAACGTACCTACGTCAAACGCGGCAACGTGGAAACTGACGAACGTAAGTCAAAAGAGGCGGAAGAGGCGCGTAAGGCCCTCGACGAGCAGGCAAGGGAAAGGGCTGCCGTGGAGGCTGAAATCGAAGCGCGCAAGGCTGCCGAGGCGGCAAAAAGGGCTGAAGAGGAAGCGGCCAAGAAGGCTGAAGAGGAGGCTGTGCAGAAGGCAGCTGAAGAGGAGGCTGCACGTAAGGCGGTGGAAGCGGAATTACTCAAAGCAGAAGAGCCTGCCAAGGCAGAGCCGGAAAAACCTGCGCCCAAACCGGAGTCCGGACGCGGCAAGAAGGGTCGTAAAGAGAGCAAGCGTGAGGGTAAGGAGCTCGAGGGAGAGCAGCGCTTGGAGCGTAAAGAGCTGCATGTGGCTGATGGCGCGAAGGGACGGCGTAAGAAAAAACCCGCCAAGCAGAGAAGAGCCACTGCCGCGGCCGGCAGTGACGCACAACACGCTTTTCAACGGCCCACCAGCCCGGTTGTCCACGAAGTCAAGATACCTGAAAGCATCACCGTGGCCGAGTTGGCCCAGCGGATGTCCATCAAGGCCGCCGAAGTCATCAAGGTGTTAATGAAAATGGGCATGATGGTGACCATCAATCAACCCCTGGATCGTGACACGGCAATTCTCGTGGTTGAGGAGATGGGGCATGTGCCGGTTCATCAGCGCGACGAAGATGTTGAAGCCGATCTGCTGAGCATGGAGGAGGAAGAGACGGTAGGTGAGGCTGTCGCTCGACCGCCTGTGGTCACTATCATGGGACATGTGGATCATGGCAAGACCTCACTCCTTGATTATATTCGCACCAGCCGTGTCGCGGCGGGTGAAGCGGGTGGTATCACCCAGCACATCGGTGCCTACCACGTGGATACCGACAAGGGCACTGTCTCCTTCCTGGATACCCCGGGACACGCCGCCTTTACCGCGATGCGTGCCCGTGGCGCCAAAGTGACTGACATCGTTATTCTGGTGGTATCGGCAGACGATGGTGTGATGCCCCAGACCAAGGAGGCGATTCAACATGCCAAGGCAGCACAAGTACCGCTGATTGTCGCCATCAACAAGATCGACAAAGAGGAGGCGAATCCCGACCGGGTCACTCAGGAGCTCTCCCAGGAGGAGGTGATACCTGAGGATTGGGGTGGTGACACCATGTTCGTGAAAGTCTCCGCCAAGACAGGCGAAGGTATTGACGAACTACTCGATGCCGTACTGCTGCAGGCCGAGGTGCTGGAACTGAAGGCGGTACAGGATGGCAACGCCACGGGATCGATCGTGGAATCCTCCCTGGACAAGGGCCGGGGGCCGGTTGCCACCGTGCTGGTACAGTCGGGTACGTTGAATCGTGGCGATGTCATCGTATCAGGTAAGGAGTATGGTCGCGTACGCGCCATGTTCGATGAGAACGGGCGTGCCATCAAAACGGCGGGGCCTTCCATACCGGTGGTGGTGCTCGGCCTCTCAGGCACCCCGGAAGCGGGCGATGATGTACGCGTGGTCAGCGATGAGCGACGTGCTCGGGAGATCGCCGAACTGCGCCATGACAAGCAGCGGGATACCCGTCTGGCGGCGCAGAAGGCAGCGAAACTGGACGAGATGTTCACCCAGATGGAAGAGGGTGAGACCCAGACCCTGAATGTGATCGTCAAGGCAGACGTACAAGGCAGTGTCGAGGCATTGAAAGAGGCATTGACCAACACCTCCACCGACGAGGTGAAGGTGGGCGTGGTCGCTTCGGGTGTCGGTGGAATCAACGAATCCGATGCCAACCTGGCGGTGACATCCAATGCCATCATTATCGGTTTCAATGTGCGTGCCGATGCAGGTGCGCGCCGGGTGGTTGAAGAGCAAGGCATCGACATGCGCTACTACGGCATCATCTACGAGATCATCGATGATGTGAAAAAGGCCATTTCGGGCATGCTCTCGCCGGAGATTCGCGAGGAGATCATCGGCCTGGCCGAGGTGCGCGATGTGTTCCGCAACTCCAAGCTTGGCGCGATCGCCGGTTGCATGGTCATCGAAGGTATGGTGAAACGCAACAACCCGATACGTGTATTGCGTGACAACGTGGTGATTTACGAGGGCGCCTTGGAGTCCCTGCGCCGCTTCAAGGATGATGTGGCTGAAGTGAAAAACGGCATGGAGTGCGGTATCGGTGTAAAGAACTACAACGATGTGCAGGTGGGTGACCAGATCGAGGTCTTCGAACGTACTGAAGTGATGCGGAACGTATAATTACTATGCCGCGTGATTTTAAACGAACAGACCGTATCGGTGCGGAACTGCAGCGGGAGTTGGCGGGGCTGATCAGGCAAGAGGTCAAGGACCCGGCTCTGGGACTGGTTACTGTCCAGGAAGCCCGGGTGGTTCGGGATCTCTCCCAGGCGAAGATTTTCTTCACCACCATGTCTGCGTCGCTTACTCAGAAAGAGAGCGTCGAACACCTGAACCAAATGGCCGGTCATCTGCGCTGGTTGTTGGGTCAGCACATGAAATTGCGTTCGATACCGAAGTTGAGCTTTGTCTACGATACCTCTGTGGAACAGGGGGAGCATCTATCCACCTTGATTGATCAAGCGGTGAAGGAAAACCACACCGACCTGGATTAATCCTATCTCACGAATTAGCGATAATTAGAGTAAATGTATGGGACGTCGTCGCAACAGAGGGCGCAATATCAGTGGTGTATTGCTGCTCGACAAACCTGCAGGTATGACATCGAACAAGGCCTTACAGGAGGTGAAGTTTCTGTATAAGGCCGCAAAGGCCGGACATACGGGCAGCCTCGATCCACTCGCCACCGGTCTGTTGCCGATCTGCTTTGGCGAGGCCACAAAGCTCTCTGCGTTTCTCCTGGATGCGGATAAGCACTACCGGGTGAGAGTCAAGCTGGGAGAGACCAGAACCACCGCCGATGCCGAAGGTGAGGTGTTGGAACAGGCCGATCCGAGTGGTGTCACGGAAACGATGTTGCGGGATACCCTGACTGACTTTCTGGGAGAGCAGCAACAGCTGCCGCCCATGTACTCCGCCATCAAGCATCAGGGCGAACGACTCTACAAGCTGGCGCGTAAAGGGCTGGAGGTCGAGCGCGAACCCCGTGCCATCAATATCCACGCATTGCAGTTGCTCGATTTCTCCCTGCCCGAGTTTGAGATGGATGTGCACTGTTCAAAGGGTACCTATGTACGTACCCTCGCCGAGGATATCGGTAAACAGCTGGGTTGCGGCGCCTATGTCAGTGGTCTGCGGCGTACCGGGGTCGGGCCCTACGACGATCAGTCGATGGTGACCCTGGATGAGGTGCGGCAGGCCTTCTCCGACAAGCTGTTTCAGGAGATGGATGATTGGCTGCTGCCCTTGGAGAGCGCATTGGCCGAGTGGCCCCAGGTGGAGCTGTCTGCGGATGCCACCTTTTACATGAAACAGGGCCAACCGATCCTGGTCCCGAATGCCCCCACCAGTGGTTGGGTGCGTCTCTATACCAATCAGACCGATTTTATCGGTGTTGGCCAGATTCTCGATGATGGCCGCGTGGCGCCGAAAAGGCTCATGCAGGTAACAAATTGAATTGCAGAAAGAAACTCTTCACAAACAGTGGATATTGGGTTGCTGTGGCGGCCCAGAACGCGCATACTACGCGATCTTTCCAGGCACAGCCTGGATAAAAACGATTTTTACACCGGTCCGGCCTGCCTGAACTCATTGTCGGGTAGGCCTTGAACAGGGCCAGTTTCATCGACGTAACCAAGAGGAGAAACGTCATGTCAATGAGTGCAGCAGAAAAGAAATCAGTCATCGAAGCCTACCAACGGGCCCCTGGAGATACAGGCTCCCCGGAAGTACAGGTCGCCCTGATGACCAGCCGCATTACTCAGCTCACAGAGCACTTCAAAGAACACAAACAGGATCACCACTCCCGTCAAGGTCTGGTGCGTCTCGTTAACTCCCGTCGCAAGCTTTTGGACTATCTGAAAAGTGAGGACCAAGAGCGTTACAAAGAGCTGATCAGCAGTCTTGGTCTGCGTCGCTAATCCGTCCTGCAACTTCAATTATCCAAGGATTCCAAAGTGACATTAATTAAAAAAGAATTTCAATGGGGAGACAATAAGGTCTCCATCGAAACCGGTGAGATAGCAAGGCAGGCCGATGGCGCAGTCATGGTTAACGTGGATGACACCGTGGTCCAGGTAACCGTGGTTGAAGCGCAGAGCAGAATCCCGCGGGACTTTTTTCCATTGACCGTGGACTATCAAGAGAAGACCTATGCCGCCGGCATGATCCCCGGCGGTTTTTTTCGCCGTGAAGGTCGTCCGAGCGAAAAGGAGATTCTCACCGCAAGACTCATCGATCGCCCGATTCGCCCGCTGTTCCCAAAAGGGTTCACCAGCGAGGTTCAGGTCATTATCACTGTGATGTCCCTGAACCCGGCGGTAGATCCCGAGATACCCTCACTGATCGGTACTTCCGCGGCCCTCGCGATCTCCGGTCTGCCCTTTCAGGGTCCGGTGGGCGCTGCCCGTGTCGGCTATAAGGATGGCGAGTACATTCTGAATACCGCCACCACCGGCATCAATCCCGATTCCGATCTGGACCTGATTGTCGCGGGTACGGAAGAGGCTGTATTGATGGTTGAATCCGAGGCGAATCAGCTCTCGGAAGAGGTCATGCTGGGTGCGGTATTGTTCGGTCATGAAAAGTCTCAGATCGTCATCCAGGCGATCAAAGAGCTGGCAGCCGAGGTCAACAAACCGGCAGCCGAGTTTGCAGCGCCGGAACAGGATGCGGATCTTACCGCCGCGATCGAGGCCGAGGCCGCCCAGGGCATCGGAGATGCCTATCGCATTGCCGACAAGCTTGATCGCTATGGGGCCATCGACGAAGTCGTGGCGGCGACGGTGGCGAAGCTCTGCCCGGAAGATGAGGCGGAGCCACGCTGGAGTGCCGACGATGTCAAAGGGGCCCTCGAGAAGCTGAAAAAGCGCCTTGTCCGGGGCCGTGTCCTGGATGGGGAACCCCGTATCGATGGGCGTGACACGCGTACGGTTCGTCCTATCGCGGTGCGTACCGGTGTTTTGCCAAGAACCCACGGCTCCGCCCTGTTCACCCGTGGCGAGACCCAGGCCCTGGTGGTTACCACCTTGGGCACGGAGCGCGATTCCCAGATCATCGATGCACTGGAAGGCTCCCGTCGTGAGCACTTCATGCTGCACTATAACTTTCCCCCATTCTGTGTGGGTGAGACAGGGCGTGTCGGTAGTCCGAAGCGACGTGAAATCGGTCACGGCCGTCTGGCCAAGCGCGGTGTGCTTGCCTGTATGCCCACCATCGGCGATTTCCCCTACGCGATTCGCGTGGTCTCGGAGATCACGGAGTCCAACGGCTCCTCCTCCATGGCTTCCGTGTGCGGCACCAGTCTGGCATTGATGGATGCGGGTGTGCCGATCAAGGCGCCTGTGGCCGGCGTGGCCATGGGTCTGATCAAAGAGGGAGACAAGTTCGCGGTATTGACCGACATCATGGGTGACGAGGATCACCTGGGCGATATGGACTTCAAAGTGGCCGGTACCGAGGATGGCATCAATGCCCTGCAGATGGATATCAAGATCAACGGTATCACCAAGGAGATCATGGAGATCGCCCTGGATCAGGCCAAAGAGGGACGTCTGCACATCCTTGGCGAGATGAACAGCGTCATCAACGCCCATCGTGACGAGATGTCTGAGCATGCCCCACGCATCATCGAGTTCAAGATCAATCCGGACAAGATACGCGATGTCATCGGCAAGGGTGGCGTGACCATCCGCTCCATCACCGAAGAGACGGGCGCCACTGTCGATATCACCGATGACGGTGTGGTCAAGATCTTCTCGGTGGATAAATCCGCCGGTGAGGAGGCGCGCAAGCGTGTGGAACTGATCACTGCCGATGTGGAGGTCGGTACCATCTATGAGGGCAAGGTAGCCAAGCTGATGGATTTCGGCGCCTTCGTCACCATCCTGCCCGGCAAGGATGGGCTGGTCCATATCTCACAGATCTCCAACGAACGTGTGGAGAAGGTCAGCGACAAGCTCTCCGAGGGGGATATGGTGAAGGTCAAGGTGCTCGAGGTGGATAAACAGGGCCGTATTCGTCTCAGCATGAAGGCGGTTGAAGAGGCCTGATCCGTACCAGGCAATAAAAAAGGGGCCGATCAGGCCCCTTTTTTTATGCTCGATGATTTAGATCCAAGCCTAAATCGTCTTGTATTCCTAATTCAGCCAATAATCCCAGATGATGAACATCAGTATCCCGCCGAGACTGCTCGAGATCAGGATGCTGCCCATGCCTACGAGCATCTCTGTCCCGGAGATAAACCAGGGCTGATCGGACCAGCGGTTGTGGACATGTGCCCTGTAGTGCCTGTCGAAGAGATATTTCCAACCAACCAGGTAATCGATATAGGTGGGATTCTTAAAGGGTCTCAAGGTGTGTGTGTCGCTGCGCATGGTCTTTTCCCCGCAATGGGTGCAGTTACCCTCAATGTGTCAACGACTCAAGAATGCCACGCTTATATTGCAGAATTATGACTGTTGCATGAATAATTTTCGGGAAGGATCTGCGAGGGGCGACACAGGTCGCTGAAGCAAAAACAGACCAAACTTGTCGGGTAATTGAATCCGATCCTCGATAGACCTCGTATAGATGTTTGAAAGCAGCAAATTACACTTTCCAACAACTTGACTATAAGAGGAATATTACAATGAAAATTCTATTAGCAACCGCAGCCATGATTTTGTCCGGCAACCTCTACGCCACCTCCTATGACGATCTGTACGGGGTCATCGGCAACAGTCACGACAGCTATATCGGACTGTCTAGCTCGAACACACTGCCGACGGCCATGCAACCCGGTATTGGTGATCAGTATGGGAGCTCCTTCCTCTACTCGGAAGGTTTCTCAAATGGCGTCCACAAGGAACAGCCTGGGTTCGGCGATGCATATGCAAGCACCCTGATCGATGTTGGTGCACAGGTAGATTGGTAGTGAGTAGTTCCTTTGGGCGGGGCCCTTTGCCCCGCCCAAAGCCTGGTCCCTGGTGGGATCACTGAAATTGTCCTACAGATTTAACAAGTTGAAATAATAGAAAAATACTAGCTGAAATGGGAGAAATCAGACTAGTGACAAAGGGGCAACAAAAGATCTAAACGCCGGTTCAACAGCAAATTGTTGAATTTACCTCTATGAATTGAATCCAATTTCCAATAACTGACGTAAAGGTTGTATAGGTGCGACTAACTCGCCATAAGGGATAAGGCTCAGTCGATTAGGTTGCTTGGTCCATATTTGATCAGATTGAGGTGATCTGTGCCGCCAATACTCCTGCCATTTCCAGCACTACTGATACTGCTGGTGCTCACATCCTGCGCCACCCTTGATCATCAGGCCGAACAGAACCGGCTCCTCCCCCAGGGCGATATGGCGGCAGTGCGGAGTGAGTCGATGAAATTGATATCCCGGTTGTTGGAGGAAGAGATAGTACCGGGATTGAGTATTGCTCTGGTCGACGGGCAAGGCCCGGTTTGGCTTGAAGGGTTCGGTGTCGCTAACAGCCGTACCGGAGCAGGGGTTGATATCGATACCCTGTTCAGGGTTGGGTCACTAACCAAGCCTGTCACTGCGATTGCTGTGCTGCAACTTGTTGCAGAAGACAAGATCGACCTGGATCTTGCGTTGCAGGACCAGCTGTCAGGTTTTTCCATACGTCATCACCAGCAAGATTCAACACCCCTGACACCCCGGCAACTGCTGTGCCATCGCAGTGGACTCCCCAGCGACCTGCGCAAAGGGATGTACACGGACACGCCCTTTACCCAAGTGACGACCCTGCTGCATGAAGAGTATGCCGCCTACGACCCGGACAGGATCTATAGCTATTCGAATATCGGTTATGACCTGTTGGGACACCTGATACAGGAGCGTTCAGGCCAGCGCTATGCAGACTTCATCCAGCGCGCCCTGTTTACCCCGCTGGGTATGCATAGCAGTGGTTTTGAGCTTTCAGCGGAGTTGAAGGCCAGACTATCTGAAGGACACCTGGACGGCAGCAGCAGGCCTCAACCACCCCTTAGAGATACTCCGGCACTGGGCCTCTATACCACTGGCGAGGATCTTGGGTTGCTGATGACCGCCCTGCTTGGATCCCATATCCCCGGTCTGCCGGATTCACTGTTAAAGCAGATGTTTCAGCCACAGACGGCGGCCGACCAGGTTTCATTGGGTGTATCACCGGGGTTCGGCTGGTTTATCGATCATCATCCTGTGGTTGGAAAGCGTGTCCGTCATGGTGGCACTACCCTGTTGTTCGGTGCTGAAATGATGTTGTTGCCGGAACATGGCTTGGGTATTGCTGTATTGGCCAATGGTGCCGATAGCAATCGGGTCGCAAAGGAGTTGGCGGCAGCCATTATTGTATTGGCGGCCTCTACACACGGTGTACTTCCCGAACAGTCGCAGCGCCGGATTGCCCATCACCGTCCTGCCAGCTATGACACTCCTCAGGGTGCCTACGCAACCGACCTGGGGCTGTTAATGGTCGATGCCGAACAACCAAGGCTGTGTGCCTGTATTATCGAACGCATTCTCGATCTGGTGCGCTTCGAGGATGGCAGTTTGGGGCTTACGCCGGAGAGTATCAGGCAATTGCCGGATGGTTACCGTGTGTTGGGCGATCTGCGATTACGTGAACGTGAGATCAATGGCATGGATGTGCTGGTGGCGGATCGGAACGGTAATGAGATCTTGTTGGGCAACAGGATCGAAACCGATCAATGGGAATCGGTATGGAGAAAACGATTAGGCAGCTATCGCACCATCAATCCGGATGGAGAGTTCTCGATTCAGGATCTTAAATTGAGTGATCAGGATGGTGTGCTCTGTCTCCACTATCGCGCACCCCATCTGAGTGACAACCTGATCAGAGTGCCATTGCAACCCGTATCTCCGACAGAGGCGGTGGTACAGGGATTTGGTCGCGGCGGTGGAGAGACGGTGCAGATAGTTGAGGTCAATGGCAAACAGTGTCTGAAGTTTTCCGGTTATATGGGAGAGCCGGAGGGACAGGAATAGGTGGATCTGTGTACAGTTTAAGCGCCCATCGTCAGACAGATTTAGACAATCTGTTTCAACTGAGTGCAGGGGTGTCAATAACACGGAGCAGGCAAGAGGAGTGTTTATTCCTCTTGCCGCCATGGCGCCAGGCCAGTAATCTTGTGGCTAGGGCCTGTTAACACTAATCCAATGCACTCTGTTGTGCCTGAAAAAGCGCCAATCAAGGCGCGAGGAGAGAAGTTTGGTGACTCCAAATGAACGACGAGCAACGCTGAGTGGCGCTTTTTCAGGCGTAACCCGAAGGGCTGGGGCTGTTTTTGCGCCCAGCGGCGTTATCATTCGCTCATGTAGTCGGGCTACACCACGCTCATTCTGCCTTGCTGGGCGCAAAAACAGTCCCAGCAGAGTGCATTGGATTAGTGTTAACAGGCCCTAGTTCACATCCCTTGGGGGGGTTCATGGCGCAGGGAGACACCGATCCACAGGAAGCCATACGCTTACGCAATCAGGAACTCGAAGGATTGCTTGCCGCTTGTGCCCTGAATGATCGCAAGGCATTTTC
Source organism: Candidatus Thiodiazotropha sp. CDECU1 (assembly GCF_963455295.1). NCBI lineage: Bacteria > Pseudomonadati > Pseudomonadota > Gammaproteobacteria > Chromatiales > Sedimenticolaceae > Candidatus Thiodiazotropha > Candidatus Thiodiazotropha sp. CDECU1. Next base: position 3,173,085 of record NZ_OY734020.1, on the reverse strand, counting down.
GCGTCTATATAGCATCACTTCGGCGAAACTATATGGCGTTGTGCTGCGTATATTGAATAGAGAGGATTTGGCGCAAGACTGTTTGCAGGACGCCTACATCAAGGTTTGGAACAATGCGGGAAATTATCGCTCGCATTTGGCAGCGCCCTTGACCTGGATGTCCGCGATAGCGAGAAACCAAGCCTTGGATCTGCTGCGCAAGCGTAAACGGGAGATCACGGAGAGCGACGACAAGGGTTTCCCGGAGCAGGTCGACGACAATCCGCTGCCGCTGGATGGACTTAGTCAAAGCGATGATGGAAGGCGTCTGGAGAAATGTCTGCAAGCCTTGAAAGAGCAGCAGCGACAGGTTATTGCTTTGGCCTATTTCAAGGGACTGACCCACGACGAACTGGCGGCCTATACAGAAACACCGCTGGGTACGATCAAGACATGGATACGTCGAGGTCTGGATCAATTGAGGAGGTGTCTTGATCATGATGCCTGAAAACGAACTTAAAGAGCTTAATGTCCTTGCGGGAGAGTATGTACTGGGTACCTTGCAAGGTCAGGAGCGTATCGATTTCGAACGCCGTCTGCAGACGGATATACAGCTGCAGGACGAGGTTGATGCCTGGCACCGCCGCCTATCACCGATGTTGGATAGCATCGAACCCGTTACACCACCAGAGGCCGTATGGGATCAAATCTCGAAACGAATAGAACCGGCTGAAACCAGAGTCGAGGCCACAACCGGATTTTGGAACAATCTCAGTTTCTGGCGCAATCTGGGCATGATCACAGCCAGCTTGGTTTTGGTCCTGGGTGCGGCACTATTGACCACCCGTCAGCAGGCGGTGGAGATGGATAGTATAATGGTGGTCCTCAACGATCAGTCAAAGCCTGGTTGGCTGGTGGGTGCCATGCACCACGAACCCTATCTGAAAGTGAAGGCTGTAGAGCCGACCCCACTACCGAAGGGCAAGGTCTGCCAGTTGTGGATAGAGGACGAGCAGGGTCATCTTCACCCTTTGGGCCTGTTGCCGCATGACGGCAGTATGCAGATGGATCTGCCGATCACCCTAAGCGATCAGCATCGCTTCAAGGTCTCTATAGAACAGACGGATCAGTTGCCGAAGCAGAAGCCGAGCAATGAAATTGTGTTCGAAGGCAGTCTGACGGAGATCTGATTGGTGGATCTCCGCCGGATCGGGCATCACTATCCGTCAAGATTCAGCTGACTCCCGGCTGCATTCGTCGGCAAATTCCCATATTATCAGTTTGGTATTATCTTTCATTAATGGCATACGCTTGACTGTATACGCTATGAATATTATCTGTTTCATGGCGTAGTTGTTGACACCCAATGTTCATCAGGCGGAGTCATAATGAATAGACATAACGCACTGAAATGAAAGAACTAATAAGAACTAGTGGATATGTGGAGCGTTAAAGATCTGAGACTTGATCTGGATTCCTATCGGGGCCGCTATACTCTGTTTTCCGTCTTGGTTGGCATGGCCTTGGTCACCTTTGCCTATCTCGGCTGGAACCTGGTAAATAGCACCAGTCAAAAACAGATTGACAATATAACTGCCAGAACAGTTGCTGCTGGTGTCTTGGTGGATGCCCAAATGCAACTCAATCGCCTGGAAAATGGCCTGCATAGAATTCTCAACGAGCCGTTAAAAATCAACTTGTCTCAAACAGAGAAAAGCTTACACAATCTGGATCAAGTACTCCTCGATTTAGTGGATTCCCTGCAGGTTCTGCCATCTGATGAGGGTGCACTGGCTGAGGGTCTGCTGGAGGAAAACCTTGTACTGGAGCGGGAGGTGCAAAATCTGATCGATGTGCGACGTGATGTGGAGAGCTGGTTTCCCGCCATGAATTTAATGCTGGAGGAGATGTACCCGCACAACAAGGGGATTCTCAGCGAACTTCAACTGCTACGCCAGGAGGTGGATTTGGGATTTCCCCTGGATCAGCAAGTGGATGCAATTAATGAGATTGCCACTTTGCAACGGCTATGGATGGGTATCACTGGCGAATTACGTCTCATGGTGGCTAATCAGTTTGGCCTGTTTGCCTCCAATCAGGATATCGAGCCGCAAGGGCGGAACGATACTATTAATGATTTTGGCGAACAATTCATCGTGCATGTAGAGAATCTGGAGAGCTATTTTGATCGCAATGAACAGGGATTCATTCTCTACCAGAGTCTGCTGGATATAAAGTCCCATTACAAATCATGGATGATGAACTACCAACAGGTATTGCAGTTCATGGATAAGCCAACCTGGCGCATGGATCTGCATATTGTGCGTGAAACGATCACCCCGCTTCTGGACCGAATACGTCAACGCTTTTCGCATATCGACCTTACCCTCGACACTCAGTCAGCGGATGGCATCACTCAGCTTACGACAACTGCAAAACAGCTGTCGTTATCGATTTTGGGGATGGCGATGTTGGGTTTGTTGATGCTGTTTCTAGCCTTTCAGTTCATCAAGCGAAATCTGTTGTTGCCTATCGGTCAGACGGTGGCGGCTTTAAAGCAGGAAGCGAGCGGGGGTTTGGAATCGAATGTGCCACCGAATAGCGGTTTGAGGGAGATACAGGACTTGGTGGATGCCTTCAGTGATATGCGTAATCAGGTGCATAATCGCCAACGCCATCTCGACCATGTGGCGCATCACGATGCCCTGACCCAGCTGCCTAACCGGGTACTGTTTCACGATCGACTTGAACATGCATTGGCGATTGCGCTCAGGGGGGATGGTCTGATCGGGCTGATGTTTCTCGATCTGGACCGCTTTAAACAAGTCAATGACAGTCTGGGGCATTTGGCCGGGGATGAGTTGTTGAAACAGATCGCTGAACGCCTGATATCCTTGGTACGAAGCTCTGATACCGTAGCAAGGTTGAGCGGCGACGAATTTGCTATTTTGATTGAGGGTATATCGAGTCGCGAAGACATGGTGCCCCTGGCCGAGAAGATATTGCATGCGGTTGAGCAGCCGGTTGTTGTGGCCGGGCAGGAGTTACGTATCTCTACATCCATTGGCATAGCGATGGCGCCTTTTGATGATGTTTCCGCTGACTATCTTATCCGCGATGCCGATACCGCCATGTATGAGGCGAAGCGACATGGACGCGCTGCCTATCGCTTTTTTAACGATGAAATGACACAACGGGCGACCAAGGGACTTAAACAGGAACATAAGGTTCGCCAGGCTGTGGAGGCGGGACAGTTCCGCTACCACTTCCAACCCATCCTTGAGTCGGTTAGTGGCAGGCTTTTATGTTATGAGGCGCTGCTACGATGGCATCACCCACAGCGTGGAATCCTTACTCCGGAACACTTTTTATCGGTACTTGATGATACAGGTCTGATCACGACGCTCTTCGAGCCGCTTTTAGAAGAAGCGATTCTCTTTCAGGCAGAACAGGACGAAGTGGGAGACAAGGTGACCATCTCCATCAACCTCTCCGCCAGGCTGCTGAATGACCCGGTTTTTTGTCGTAATCTGCTTGAGAACCTGGTTGCAGGAAAGATAGCGCCGCGCAGTCTGATCCTGGAGATAACCGAAGACACCCTTACTCAGGAGCTGGCTGAAGCTGACCAATTCCTGCAGCAGGCAAAGTTGCTGGGGGTCAGGATCGCATTGGACGATTTCGGCACGGGCCAGGCCTCACTCAGCCATCTACGCCAGTTTCCATTTGACCTACTGAAGATTGACCGGGAGTTTATCCATGGTGTCGTCGCGGATAGCAACGATGCCAGCCTGGTGCGAGCGATGATTCAGTTGGCGCATGCCTTCAATATCGCTGTGATTGCGGAAGGGGTCGAGAATGAGAGCCAGCTGAGCTTTCTTCAGCAACAGGATTGCGATTATATCCAGGGATATCTGCTCGGTACTCCCAGGCATAGGCTGCAACCCCCTGAGTCGCTACAAGCCGCGCTGTTGTTTGAAACCTAGGCGATCTCCTCTGCTATCCCATATTTCGGGCTATACAGGGCCTTGACACGGCACATAAAGTGCCGTAGATTTCGCGCTCCACTTTGCATGCGGCATCCGACGCTGGATTCCCGGCAGAGACCTGTCCCCATCGTCTAGAGGCCTAGGACACTGGCCTTTCACGCCGGTAACAGGGGTTCGACTCCCCTTGGGGACGCCATATTCCATACTGGTCGTCTGGCCCGGAATCCAAGTTGCCAGTCCGGTGACAGTTACTTCGATTTTTCCATCATGTTATCGATGATACTCTCACACTCGAACCAGTCCTCAACATCGTGGCCCGGTGCGAAGTTGCGTTGTTCGGCCCGATAGTAAGCCATGGTCGCGATCATCTCATAACGCTCCCTTGGGCTGATAGCGGCGCTGGTGCTGCTCTTTTTCGTGGTTTTCTTGGCGGTCGATTTCTTCGCCACTACTTTTTTCTTTGCTGCCTTTTTCTTACTCACCTTGGCCTTGGTCTTTTTCTTAGTTGTGGTGCTCTTTTCATCTTTGCTGGCCACGTTATTTCTCCCCATTGATCGAATAATAAATTGTAGTTTAATAAGTGTGCGTGACAGTCTCGCTACAGCTGCTTTATATGCGATTCACTATTGGGTTGTCTAGCTATTTCTAGGTGATCACGCTGGGTTTTGTGCGTCCTGTTCTTTTTTCAATTTCGGCCAGGTTCAGGGCGATATCCACCAGGGCGGTCATCACCGACTCGGTGGACTGTAGCTGTTTGGACGGGTCCTCCTCGTAGGCCTCCAGATAGACCCGCAAGGTCGCTCCCTCAGTGCCGGTTCCGGAGAGGCGGAAGACAATTCTCGAACCATCGGCGAAACCCACGCGAATGCCCTGGCGTTCCGAGACGCTGCCGTCCACGGGATCTGTGTAGGCGAAGTCATCGGCATATTCAATGGGATAGCCGTTCAGCGACTGACCGGGCAGTGTTGCCAGCTTATCCCGCAATGACGCCATCAGTGCTTCGGCATCTGTCTTGTCAATGGCTTCGTAGTCGTAGCGCGTATAGTAGTTCCTGCCGAAGGCCTTCCAGTGATCGGTGACGATCTTCTCCACAGACTGCTGTTTGACTGCCAGTAGATTGAGCCAGAACAGCACTGCCCAGAGACCGTCTTTTTCGCGGATATGATCAGAGCCGGTACCAAAGCTCTCCTCACCGCAGAGGGTGATTTTTCGAGCATCCAGCAGATTACCGAAAAATTTCCAGCCGGTGGGGGTTTCGTAGCAGGGGAGGCCAAGCTTGTCCGCCACCCGGTCCGCCGCCTGGCTGGTGGGCATGGATCGCGCCACGCCGCTGATACCGCCGGAATAGCCCTTGATCAGATGGGCATTGGCCACCATGATCGCCAGGCTGTCGCTTGGGGTGACAAAAAAATTGCAGCCTAGAATCATGTTCCTGTCACCATCACCGTCCGAGGCAGCAGCGAAGTTGACCGCATGGGCCCCTTTGGTGAGGGCAACGAGCTGATGCGCATGCACCAGGTTGGGATCGGGGTGACCGCCGCCGAAATCGGTCTTGGGTGTGCCGTTGATCACTGTTCCGGGTTCAGCGCCCAGTCTTCCCTCGAGAATCTCCGTGGCGTAGGGACCGGTAATCGCATGCATGGCGTCGAAGCGCATGGAAAACATGCCGGATTCGAAGAGCATCCTGATTCGATTAAAGTCGAATAGCGCCATCATCAGATCGGCATAGTCCTTGACCGGGTCTATGATTTCGATCTGGGTCTCACCCAGGGTGATGCTCCCCAGGATATCCAGGTCGATGGGTTTACTCTGAGCGATTTGATATTCGGCAATTTCAGTTGTCCGCTGGAAAATCGCATCAGTGACCGATTCCGGAGCGGGCCCACCGTTGGGGGTGTTGAATTTTATGCCGAAGTCTTCATCGGGACCACCAGGATTATGACTGGCGGAAAGGATGATGCCTCCATCCGTTTTATAGTGACGAATGAGGCAGGAGGCAGCGGGAGTAGAGAGCAGGCCACCTCTGCCGACCAAGACCTTCTTCACCCCATTGCCGCTGGCCATGCGCAGAATGACCTGGATCGCTTCCCGATTGTAGTAGCGACCGTCCCCGCCAAGCACAAGGGTGCCTCCCTTGAGGTCCACTTGAGTATCAAAAATGGCTTGGACAAAGTTCTCTAGATAGTGAGGTGTTTGAAAAACTTTGACTTTTTTTCTGAGGCCTGATGTGCCTGGGCGCTGATCATCGAAGGGTTGGGTAATGATTGTGTCAATATTCATTTGCTGCTCGTTTCGGCCGTCGTCGATTTTTTCTATATGTTGCGTTATTCGTACCCATATGTGAACCCCGGTTGACAACAGATGCCATTCTTCAGGTGATCTGGGTGCGTAAGTGGTATTAGTGTGTGAAAGTACATATAATCAATGGGTTATAGGGCTTTATTGGATCGGTGTTCAGTTCGGGATATAGGCAACTGAATTAGGCTGTTAAGGGGTTGGATGGGGATTCCTTGTTTGTGAGCGCTATTTCTCGACTTCTTGATTTATCCTGCGTATCTTATTTCGAACCTTGATCCAGGATGTTGCAGACATTCTAAATACAGATTGGTTTATACCAGATTTCGATTGATGAAGGATGTGAAAAATGATCATCAAAAAGCTGAATCATTTAGTCATGGAGCAGATCACTGGGGACAACTCCATTGTATTTGGTTGTCTTGCGTGTGGCATGGTCATAGCTGTGAATTCAAGCGCTGTCCATGCGGCCGATTGGGTAATCTCACCAAGTATCGGACTGAGTCATATATACACTGACAATGTAAATCTGACGAATGAGGATCCGGTCAGCGACAACGTCACGGTATTGAGTCCTACCTTGTCGATTCTCAAGGAGGGGGGCAGGGCATCATTGGATTTCAACTATGCACCTCAATACCGCCATTACAGGGATGGGACCTCCGATAATGAGGTTGTTCATTTTATGCGTACTGAGGGTAATGTTGAACTTGCTGAGAACCACCTGTTCATTGATGGTTGGTTGAGGGCTGATAGAACCAATATCACCAGTACCGGAAGAACGAGCATCGATGGCATAACCGGTGCCGAGGATGATACCGATTACTACACCCTGGGCATAAGTCCCTATTTGACTGGCAGATTAGGTAACTTTAGCGTGGTAGAGGCCAGGTTGACCGGAGATAAGGTCAACTATTCCGAAGAATTAGATAACGATAGTACCGGTAAGCGGGCAGAGATCGCCTTCGGTAGCGGTAGCATGTTTACAAACCAGATATGGGAACTGTTACTCCAACAGAGTGATGTGGAATATCAGAATCTGGATGTGAATAATGAAACCCAGATTATTCGTGCCGAATATATCCAGAAACTGACCCAGCAATGGGCGCTCTCTTTCTCCGTGGGTTACGAAAATTATGAATTGGCGGTAACCGAGGATAGAGATGACACAACATGGAGTGTGGGAGCGATTTACACCCCCAATCCGAGAACCAGTATCGCACTGGGTGTGGGTGAACGCTCATTTGGCGATGACTACTATTTTGATTTCAGTCATCGCTCAAGTAGAACCATATGGACAGCCAGGTATGAGCAGGATTTCATCAGTGCCCGAGAAGAACTGAGGACACAACCCCTGTTTGAACGTGTGGACGCATTCGGAGAAATGGTTAGGGATCCCATACTGGAATCATTTCCCGTCACGACCCGTGGTGCTTACAGTCCTACTATTACCGAGGATTACTACGAGAGTAAAAGGTTTTCAACCGAGTTCACCTATCAGACGGGTAGAACCTCTATCGGTTTGCAGGCCGTACTCCAGGAGCGTATCTATGATCGTGAAGGAAGAGACACGGAAGATATCGAAGTCGGGTTGTTGATTCAGCGCAGACTTTCACGGCTGATGAGCGGTTACATTCACGTTATAGGCGCCGATCATGAACAGGAGACCTTGACCTATGATCAATTGTCGACCTCCCTCGGCGTGAATTATCAGATCGGCCAAGACAGTAGAATTTCTCTGAGTCTTGCCCATTACGAGCGGGAAGCTGAGATGGATGACAACAGTTACGAAGAGAATAGAGCGAGTATCGGTTTCGTAACAGAGCTCTAATTTCACCAGAGGGCTTGAAAACGGCCTTTGAATCCCCATATCAAGCGATGGTTGATAGCTAACCAATTATCCTATCGTTAATCTAATCCGTTGGAGACCTAAGCTAAAGATGACTGTCGAAGCCCATAAGGAAACCCTTGAATTCCAAGCAGAAGTTAGCCAGGTACTCAACCTGGTAATCCGTTCGCTGTACAGCAACAAAGAGATATTTCTACGCGAGCTGGTCTCGAACGCCTCCGACGCAGCGGAGAAATTGAGATTCGAAGCCCTGACCGACGAAGCCCTGTTCGAGAACGATCCTGAACTCAGGGTCAGGGTGACTCTCGACCCAGAGGCGGGAACCGTCACTATCTCCGATAACGGTATCGGCATGAGCCGGCAGGAGGTGGCTGAAACCATCGGTACCATTGCCAGCTCGGGTACGCGTAAGTTCTTCGAAGCCATGTCCGGGGACCAGACCAAGGACAGCGAGTTGATTGGCCAGTTCGGGGTGGGCTTCTATTCCGCCTTCATCGTTGCCGATAAGGTGACACTGCTGACCCGTCGCGCCGGTTTGGGAGAGGAGCATGGGGTGCGCTGGGAATCTGGCGGGGAGGGTTCCTTCACCATCGAAAACCTGGATAAAAAGAGCCGCGGCACGGACGTTATTCTCCACCTGCGCGAGGATGAAAAGGAGTTCCTGGAGAGCTATCGACTGCGCTCCATCATCTCCAAGTTCTCCGACCACATTACCATTCCGGTGGAGATGGAGAAGGAGCATTACGCCGAAGACGAGGAGAAACCGGAGGCACCGGAGTTCGAGCGGGTCAATAAAGGCACAGCCCTTTGGATGCGCAATCGAAACGATATCTCCGAAGAGGAGTACCATGAGTTTTACAAGCACGTCTCTCACGACTTCGAGGACCCGCTGACCTATGTGCATAACAGGGTAGAGGGTAACAATGAATACACTGCTCTGTTGTATATACCTCAGCGGGCCCCTTTCGATCTCTGGGACCGGGATCAGAAGCATGGTGTGAAACTCTTCGTGCGGCGCGTGTTTATCATGGACGAGGCGGATAAGCTCATGCCCCGCTATCTACGCTTCGTGAAAGGCGTGGTGGATTCGGATGACCTGCCCCTCAATGTATCCCGTGAAATTCTGCAACATAACCGCAAGATCGACACCATTCGACAGGCCAATGTAAAACGTATTATGTCGGCATTGGAGAAGCTGGCGGAAGCGGATAAGGAGAAGTATCAGACCTTCTGGGATCAATTCGGCAAGGTGTTGAAGGAGGGCCCTGCAGAAGACTACGCCAATCGGGAGCGGATTGCCGGTTTGTTGCGATTCGCCAGCACCCATAACGAGACTGACGAAAAGAGTGTCTCATTGGCGGACTATGTTTCCCGCATGCAAGAGGGTCAAGATAAAATCTACTATATCACCGCCGATACCGCGGCGGCGGCGCGCTTCAGTCCACATCTTGAAGTACTCAAGAAGAAGGATGTTGAAGTATTGTTGCTGTCAGACCGGGTCGATGAATGGCTGGTGACAAGCCTGACAGAGTTTGACGGTAAAACCCTGCAATCGGTGGCCAAAGGCGCCCTTGACTTGGGGGACCTGGAAGACAAGGAAGAGAAGGAGAACAGCGAAAAAGAGTCGGAGGAGCACAAGGCGCTGTTGCAGCGCATGCAGGAGGTGCTGGGTGAGACGGTCAAGGAGATTCGTATCAGCCAACGCCTCACCGACTCTCCCGCCTGTCTGGTGGTGGAGGAGCACGATATGAGTGCCAATCTGGCCAGGGTCCTCAAATCAGTCGGACAGGACGCGCCTCAAACCAAGCCGATCATGGAGATCAATGCCTCTCATCCGCTGGTTGAGCGTCTGGAAACCGAACAGGATGGTGATAAATTCGGCGATCTGACCAAGGTGCTCTTCGATCAGGCTCAGCTTGCTGAAGGCGGGCAGTTGGATGATCCCGCAGCTTTTGTGCGGCGTCTCAATAGTTTAATGCTAAAGCTCGCATCGGGTTGATAGTATGTAGGGGAGATTTTTTCTTATCTCTTTGGATCGAAGGAGGAGGGACTCTCCTTCATAAACACCCTGTATCCACCTATTGATAGCCTCAACTGGTTCAAGCTGCCAGGGCGTGGCACACTGCCCCAATTCTTATAACAAACCAAAGGAGTATCATTATGCGCGTCATACTGCTCGGTGGGCCGGGAGCCGGTAAAGGCACTCAGGCCAACTACATCAAAGAGAAGTATCAGATCCCCCAAATCTCCACTGGCGATATGCTGCGGGCACACGTCAAGGCGGGAACAGAGCTTGGTGCTGCCGCCAAAAAGATCATGGATGAGGGTGGTTTGGTTTCCGATGACATCATCATGGGCATGGTCAAGGAGCGCATTGCCGAGGATGACTGCAAAAACGGCTATCTGTTTGACGGCTTTCCACGCACCATACCTCAGGCAGAGTCACTTAAAGAGGCAGGCGTGCCTATCGATGCCGTGGTAGAGATCGATGTGCCCGATGAGGAGATCATCAAGCGTATGTCCGGACGACGGGTGCATCTCGCCTCCGGTCGAACCTATCATGTTATCTATAACCCTCCAAAATCTGAGGGTAAAGATGACGTAACCGGTGAAGATCTCATTCAACGGGATGATGACCAGGAAGAGACAGTCAAAGCGCGCTTGAAGGTCTATCACGATCAGACCGAGCCGCTAATTAGCTTCTACTCCAAAGTTGCAGAGTCAGGTGGCTGCAAGTATTTGAAAATCAATGGGGTAGGTGGTGTGGATGAGATTCGGGAGCAGATTTTTCAAGGCCTGGGATAGGGCGATACGAAAGGTTTTCTGAGTCCGGTCATCAGCAAGGCTGCTCATGGGAGCGGCCTTTCAGAGAACTCAACTCATGCCTATACAACTCAGATTATTGTTATACCGGCAGCAGATTTTGAGTGACTCGATAGTATCGTCTGTTTGATTATTCCGAGAAGAATTAAATCGGCTATTCTGATAATATCCCATCAATTTTTTAGATTTCAGCAAGGGGCCGGAAAGTGGCAGTAGTAGAACTGACAAAAGATAACTTCGAATCGACAATTACAGAGAACGATTTTGTCATCATTGACTTTTGGGCTCCCTGGTGTGGGCCCTGCAGGTCTTTTGCGCCAACTTACGAGTCGGTGTCAGAGGATCACGATAATATCGTTTTCGGTAAGGTCAATACCGAGGAAGAGCAGGAACTGGCGATGCATTTTCAGGTGCGCTCGATTCCAACGCTGATGATTTTTCGTGACAATATCATCATTTTCTCCCAACCAGGCGCCCTACCGGAATCCGCCTTTCGTGAATTATTGGGTAAAGCAGGCGAGCTGGACATGAACGAGGTTCGCGCGCAAATCGAAGCGGATCAACAGAAGGGACAAAATGCCTGACTGAGTGTCTTACCGCATCCCGGGTGGTGGGATTTGGATAAGGTATACCGGCAATCAGCGCATCAGGAGACTTTAAGCCGCGCTGTGGAATGGTGAAAAGGGCTTCGCAAGTTGCATGGCGTCGCCCTGACCTGCTTTTTTGTTTGGTAACCCTGGATGAAGTTATCAATCCAGGGTTTTCTATTATTGACCCCGCACTTTTATATACCGGGTTGATAACTCGACCATCTACCGCCTCGCTTATACTATTGTCTACCCAGAGAAGAGGAAGTTGAATCCATTCATGTATAGAGCCAGTTACCCATGGAACATACGCAAGATGTTGAGCGCGAGACCAAGCGTGGGAATGGTGCTGGATCTGAGTGAGGAAAACTATGCATCGTTGATGCGCTTGGCACCGGCACTTGCCGAGATGTCAGGCAAGTATCAATCCAACCTTGCGCGGGGCATGGATCTCCACCTCGAGGCCCTGGAACAGACCCCCTATACCACGCTTGTCCACTTAACCTACTATTTCAGCCATGTTGTAGGTGACTACCCCGACCCTGATGCAACGCTTAGGGTCTATCACGATTCCAGGCAGATCGATGTGATGGATCTTAGACAGTCGAGTCTGCCCCTGCATCGATGGGGGGGCAATCCCACCCTCGAGCAACGTTGGCGAATCAACCTGTTTCTCTCCAAATGGTTGCACTATTGTGTTGCGCAAGGCCATGGATTTGATCTCAAAAATCACATGGTTACGGGTGAAATGCTGCTACCGGAATATAGTTGACAGAAGTGCTGAGGATTGAATATCTAATGACTTAGGGTACTCGCCGTAACCGGCGGTTTGGGGTACATTAGTACCGATATGTCGGTCTGCCGGGATGCTCTGGATGAGATAAAAGGAATGCAATTCCGGTTCGCAGAAATACACAAGAGGGACCTCATGAGATACAGAAATGATAAAAGTTCTACTGGTTGATGATCACGAACTGATTAGAACCGGTGTAAAAGGCATTTTGGACAAAGCACCCGATATCGATGTCACTGGAGAAGCGTCAAGCGGAGAAGAGGCGATTGAGCTGCTGCATCAGACTTCTCCGGACGTTGTGTTGATGGACGTCAACATGCCGGGTATGGGCGGTATTGAAGCGACCCGCAGGCTGTTGCGCATCAAACCTGACCTGAAGGTGATTGCCCTAACCGTTCTTGATGAAGATCCCTTTCCCTCGCGCCTGCATGAGGTGGGTGCCATGGGCTTTCTCACCAAGGGGTGCCCAGCCGATGAGATGCTGCGTGCCCTTAGGGCTGTGCATGGTGGTCATCACTACATCGCATCCGATGTGGCCAGGAAACATACCCTTACCGAGTGGCAGGGAAGCTCAGAGAATCCGTTCAAGGCCTTGTCATCCAGGGAAGTGCAGGTATTGCTACAGATACTCGAGGGACATAAGAACCTGGAAATATCCGATATCCTTTCCCTCAGTCCGAAAACCGTCAGCACCTATCGGCAACGTATTTACGATAAACTCGATATTAAAAATGATGTGGAATTGACGCGCCTTGCGTATCGACATGGAATCCTGAAAGACAGCGAAAACAACTCATGATCTTCGATGCCAAGTGTCGTAGTTGCCCGCGCTTGGTTGATTTTCTTGGCCAGGTGAAGGTCGATTATCCCGATTATCATGCCGCTCCAGTGGCCCCATTCGGTGCTGCCGATGCACAATTGCTGGTCGTCGGTCTGGCGCCTGGTATGCATGGCGCCAACGCTACCGGTCGACCATTTACCGGTGATCACGCCGGCATCCTGCTATATGACACGCTCTACGAATTCGGTTTTTCCAATCAACCCGAGGCCGTTTCCCGAAACGATGGACTAAAGCTGCATAACTGCCGCATCACCAATGCGGTGAAGTGTCTGCCGCCTCAAAACAAACCCGTGGGCAGTGAAATCAATAGTTGTAACGGCTTTCTGCGGAATGAATTGGATGCAATGCCGCACAACAGTATTGTCATCAGCCTGGGCTCGATTGCCCACCAGGCTGTAATCAAGGCCCTGGGGCTCAGGCAGAAGAGCTTCCCATTTGCTCACGCTACAGAACATCAGCTGAGTGAACGGCAGCTGATGATCGACTCCTATCATTGCAGTCGCTACAACACCCAGACCCGCAGGCTTACCCCAGCCATGTTTCAAAAGATCTTTCGGCGTGCCCGGGAACTGCTCGAGAGTCGATAGTCGATTCTGCGGAATAACCCCCCTATTTCTGACCCCATTGATTTCCGGCTGCCTGTCGTCATAAGGATAAAGCTTGGTAATATCATAAACAGATTAGTGTTAACACTTAGGGCCTGTTAACACTAATCCAATGCACTCTGTTGTGCCTGAAAAAGCGCCAATCAAGGCGCGAGGAGAGAAGTTTGGTGACTCCAAATGAACGACGAGCAACGCTGAGTGGCGCTTTTTCAGGCGCACCCCAAGGGCACTTCCTTCGGGGCGCAACCCGAAGGGCTGGGGCTGTTTTTGCGCCCAGCGGCGTTATCATTCGCTCATGTAGCGGTGCTACACCACGCTCATTCTGCCTTGCTGGGCGCAAAAACAGTCCCAGCAGAGTGCACTGGATTAATGTTAACAGGCCCTAGTACTGAATCATGCAGCAGAGGGAATTTGATCACACCGGCTATCTCAAGACCCTGACCACCAGGCCAGGTGTCTATCGCATGCTCAATGTGGAGGGCAAGGTACTCTATGTGGGCAAGGCCAAGAATCTGAAAAAACGGGTCTCCAGCTATTTTACCCGCAGCCTCAATCGACGCATTCAGAGCATGGTGGGGCAGATTGCCAATATCGAGGTCATCGTCACCCATACTGAAGCCGAAGCGCTGCTGCTGGAAAATCACCTCATCAAGTCTCTCAAGCCTAAATACAATGTGCTGTTACGGGACGACAAGAGTTACCCCTATATCTATCTTTCCACAGATCATACCTACCCGGCACTCTCGTTCCGGCGCGGTGCACGACGGGGCAAGGGTCGCTATTTCGGTCCCTATCCCAGTGCTGCATCGACCCGGGAGACCCTGCAGGTGTTGCAAAAGATTTTTCCCGTGCGTCAATGCGAGGAGAGTTTTTTTCGCAATCGCTCCAGGGCCTGTCTGCAATATCAGATTAAGCGCTGCAGCGGGCCCTGTGTCGGACTGACATCTGCTGAGGCCTATGCGGAGGATGTGCAGCATGCGGTGCTCTTTCTGGAAGGCAAAACAAGCCAGGTGATCGACGAGCTGGTGACGCTCATGGAGTGTGCCTCCCAGCAACTGGATTTTGAACAAGCGGCTATCTATCGGGATCAAATCAAACATTTAAGGCGAATCCATGAGCGGCAATATGTGAGTGGCGAGGGGGGGGACCTGGATATCGTTGCCCTGGCCAAGCAGGGAGGGAGTGTCTGTATCCAGGTGTTTTATATTCGCGCTGGTCGCAATCTCGGGAATAAGTCGTTCTATCCATCCGCACCCCGGGATGCTACCGAAGAGACCATCCTGCAGGCCTTTGTCTCCCAATACTATCTGGAAAAACCGGTTCCCAATGAGATCATCATCAATCAGCAGTTGGCGGAGCAGGGACTGCTGCAGGAGGTGCTCAGCAGACAGGCCGATCATCGGGTCCGTATCAGCAGCAGGGTACGTGGGGAGCGTGCCCGTTGGTTGAAAATGGCCCAGGGGAATGCGGAAATGGCCCTGCAGGCCAGACTCAGTGCCCAGGCCGGTATGGAAGAGCGCCTGCAGGCCTTGCAGCAGGCCTTGCAATTGCCGGCAATCCCGGAGCGGATGGAGTGCTTTGACATCAGCCACACCCGGGGTGAGTCGACGGTGGCATCCTGTGTGGTCTTCAATGAGCAGGGGCCGTTGAAGTCCGACTACCGGCGTTTCAATATCGAAGGCATCACCCCGGGGGATGATTACGCTGCCATGGCTCAGGCCCTTGAACGTCGCTATCGTAGGGTCAAGAAAGGGGAGGTGGCACTGCCTGATATACTGCTCATCGATGGGGGCAAGGGCCAGATCGGCGCTGTACATGATCGATTGCAGGATCTCGGTATCTCAGGGTTGACCCTGTTAGGGGTGGCTAAAGGTGTGGAACGAAAGGCGGGTATGGAACAGCTGTTCTTGTTGGGGCGCAGGGCACCCATTATACTGCCTGCTGATTCACCGGCACTGCATTTAATCCAACAGATTCGGGATGAAGCCCATCGATTTGCCATTACGGCCCATCGGCAGCGGCGTTCCAAGACCCGAAATCGCTCAGTTCTGGAACAGATACCCGGTATTGGTCCCAAGCGTAGACAGAGGTTGATGAAACAGTTTGGTGGTCTGCAGGAGCTGTCGAGGGCAGGTATAGAGGATATTGCCAGTGTCGAAGGTGTCAGTACAGCCTTGGCGGAGCAGATCTATCACGCATTTCATGATAAGGGCTAGTGATCAAAATGTGGAATATTCCTAACATTCTCACTCTGTTGCGAATCGTCTTGATCCCGGTATTCGTGCTGCTTTTCTATCTCCCCGTGGAGTGGGCCCGGCTCAGTTGTGCCCTGGTATTCTCCATCGCGGCGGTTACAGACTGGTTCGATGGCTATCTGGCCAGGCGTTGGGGCCAGGTATCTCCGTTTGGCGCCTTTCTCGATCCAGTGGCGGACAAGCTGATGGTGGCTGTCTCCCTGTTACTGCTTGTGCAGTCGGAACCAACCCCGGCATTCGCCATTCCGGCAGCAGTGATCATCGGCCGGGAGATCACCATTTCAGCCTTGCGCGAATGGATGGCCGAGCTCGGTGCCAGGGCAATGGTTGCGGTGTCGTTGATCGGGAAATTCAAGACCGCGGTGCAGATGATTGCCATCCTGCTGCTCATCTATAAAGAGCCCTTGTGGAACATACCCGTCTATACAGTCGGCTTCGTACTGCTCTATATAGCTGCCATACTCACCCTTTGGTCGATGGTGATCTATATTCGGGGTGCCCTGCCCAGCCTGCTGGGAGAGCGCCAGCTCGGTGGCTCGTTGGAGCGGAAATAGACATCCCCCCAGGGCCCAAAGAAGCTGAAAATGCCCCGGGTTGTGCATTTCCCAGGCAACGACTAAGGACAGGTTCCCAACCCGGTGAACTGCTAAGCTTAACAATATGAAACAGGAGTTTTGAGGAGGTTAATAATGAAAGGCTTGCTTTATTCAATCAGCGTGTTCTGCCTGACTCTGGCCGCTACCCAGCTCTATGCCCAACCTCCCGGCTACTATCATCCAGGTATGCCATCCAGCCGGGCCGCTGAAGCACCATCCTCTTTCCATGTACAACGACGGGTCAGATTCAGCCAGGATCAGGATGATTCGGGCTACCATCTGCGCATCTTCCTGCAAGGTTATTCACCCGAAGCCATTCAGGTGAGTGTGGAGGGTCGCTCCCTCCTGGTGCAGAACAAAGAGGCCCATCGGGTGGAGAATCGCAGCGAGCGCGGTCATAGCTTCGTCTCTTCCTCCTCCTCAATGCGGCGTCGATTCAGACTCCCATGGGATGCGGATGTGAGCGGCATGCAAAGGACCGAGAAAGAGTCTGAGATCGTCATCACGCTACCCTACCGGACAAATCCATAAATCCCGCCCAAAAGGCCCTGGCTGCCACTCTGCAGGGGTAGGAAAAGGTTGACAGACGAGGATCTGTAGCTACAATACGCCCTTCCTGAATTAAGCGGGAATAGCTCAGTTGGTAGAGCACAACCTTGCCAAGGTTGGGGTCGCGAGTTCGAGTCTCGTTTCCCGCTCCAAACGCTAAAAAGGCCTCGACACCACCGGGGCCTTTTTTGTGTAAGCATGCTTTGATTGAATCAGGGTTCGCTTTAATAAAATTCGATTCATCAACGATCGGTGATAGAATTAACAATTTGGGCTGAGTGGCAGAGTGGTTATGCAGCGGCCTGCAAAGCCGTGGACCTCGGTTCGATTCCGGGCTCAGCCTCCATCTCCTTGCCGTAACAGCTATCAAAACAGAACCACTCCGCCCGGGTGGCGAAATTGGTAGACGCAAGAGACTTAAAATCTCTCGACCTTAGGGTCGTGCCGGTTCGATTCCGGCCCCGGGCACCATCTAGTCATCCAATACCATCCAATAAAGTCCAGTTATCATCCTATGTACCAGTATTTACAGGCTTTATGAGTCTGTGTTGGTCCAATGTTGTCCATTGTAATCCAATTAATTAGGGGGTATCTTTGGGGGTATGATATTTAGCTCGCATAGACATACCCCCTAATGGCACGCCAAAGAACCTTCGGGAAATTACCAGAAACCAAGATTAGATCCGCTAAGGGTAAGGCCAGGCCTTATAAGTTGTCAGACGGCGGTGGCCTTTATTTACTCGTCAATCCAGACAATTCCAAGTATTGGCGGCTTAAGTACCGCATTGATGGTAAAGAAAAAGTTTTATCCTTGGGGGTATATCCGGTTGTAACCGCTGCTATGGCCCGTGATGAGGCTCTTGAAGCAAAGCGGAAACTGAAGAAAAGTGAAGACCCAGTGCATAGCCGAAGGATGGAGAGGATGGCTCGTTTAGGAAATTCATTCTACTCCGTTGCTGAGGAGTGGTTTTCAAAACAGAAGGGGCGCTGGACTTCTAATCATGCTAATCGTGTGTGGACCTCACTGGAGCAGGATGTCTTTCCAACCTTAGGCGGCCGGCCTATAGGAGATATCAAGACACTTGAATGTCTAGCTGTGATTCGAGCTGTAGAGGATAGGGGGGCTATTGATGTTGCAGGGCGAATCAAACAACGGATGAGCAGTGTCTTTCGATATGCCGTCCAGACAGCAAGAATTGAGTTCAATCCGGCAGATCAGCTTCACGGTGTCATTGCCACCAAAAAGGTCACACACCGGGCCTCATTGAAATCTGAGGCGCTTCCAGACTTCTTGAGGGCGCTGGATCGCTTCTCAGGTCAGGAACTCACCCGATTGGCCCTGAAATTACTTCTGCTGACCTTTGTCCGGCCTGGTGAACTCCGAGGCGCGAGATGGGATGAGATCCATACCAGATCCAAGCAGTGGCGTATACCAGCCGAGCGGATGAAGATGAAAGAGGAGCACATTATCCCTCTATCCAGCCAGGCCATTGATGTTCTCAAGCAGCTTAAGAAGCTCACAGGGAAATATGATCTGATTTTCCCAGGGGTGAGGAGTATTCGTCGACCGATGTCGGAAAACACGCTCACGAATGCGATCAGGAAAAGACTCGGTTTCAACGCCACGGCTCACGGCTTTAGGTCCACCGCCTCAACTGCTTTGAATGAGGCAGGTTTCAAACCTGATGTGATAGAGAGACAGCTGGCACACGCTGAGAGAAACAAAGTCAGAGCAGCCTATAACCGCTCCCAGTATGTCAAGGAGCGTTCAGAGATGATGCAGTGGTGGGCCGATTACCTGGAAGGCTTGAAGGGTGGGGCGGATGTGGTACCTATTAAATCTAGGCCGCGAAGCCAATGAAATATACCAAAGAAATATCAGATAGAGCTTCCTCTCTCCGAAAAGACTGGGAAAAGAGAAAGGATATAAGGCTAATAGCACTTGATGCTGCCTGGATGTATAGAGAGCAGCTTATGTATCTTGCTCAGCCCAATAGCCCGGATTTCGCGGTTTTTATTTTCAGTACTGCAGTCGCAGGGGCATCTCATTTAGTTTGTGTGCCGGACAAAGTGAATGTGGCCAGAATGAGAACGATAAGCCAAGAGGCCTCATCTCTCATTGATAGCCTCCAGAATGATACCTTATCTATGTTGTTACTCGGTGGGCCAGATGATCCTGATTATTATGAAAATTCTATTGTTCTGAATGACTTGCTGAGCAAGATACAATTTTATGCTGCTGAACTGTCAAGAGATGAGGCATTCTTAAGCCAGTGGTTTGTTAACACATCCCAAAAAGCGACTACAACACAAACATTTTCAATGTATATATGGCAACAACTGAATAGGCACTGTTCTGTTGATGTAAAAAAGTCACCAGTTGACAAATATTGCTGCGAAATAATTCGCGAAGTTTCCCGAGATTTACAGCTCAAATACCCAAATCTACCTGCAATAGAAGTACCGAATGAGAAGGCAATCAGAGGGTATTTTTCATACTCCAGGATTTAATTAAATAATCCTGCACATCAGATAATCCCATAAGGCTAATCTGTTTCTATCGTGCTAGTTCGCACTTAGTTAGATAGAGATAGTCAAATGAAGCAATACCTCTCCGTCAAAGACGTGTCACGCCGTTATGGTGTTGGTGTGTCCACTGTTTGGCAGTGGGTGAAAGATGGCCTGCTGCCTGCTCCTGTTAGATTTGGCCAGCGTTGCACTCGCTGGGACTGTGATGCTCTCAATGAGCATGACCAGAAAGTCAAAACTGCTGCTTGATTGGGGGTGATCTGATGAATGCGAAGATTACCCCGCCCGGTGTTGGCAGCGCCGGGGGAGCAGTTGAAGATGGGTTTGGAAACCTCGCCAAAGATTATAGCACTCCACGATTCTTTAATCACGATGCATCAAATGAAATCGACCGCCTTATCCAGGAAAACAAAAGACTCCAGGAAGAAGTTCATGATTTGAAGTCGGTGATCATGGGATTGCTCTCTGAGAATGATCAGGGAGTGTCATCATGAGCAAGGTCAATGTCTGGTGGCCGATGTACCCCGCCGACTTCACCATCGATACAGCCTATCTCACTAATGAAGAGGTTGGTGCTTACGTCAAGTTGTTAAACGCTGCGTGGCGACAGGATGGTTCAATTTCTAGCGACCAGAAGCAGCTTGCCAGGCTTGTTGGTGTGTCCCCTCAGAAGTGGAAGAAAATGAGCGGATCACTGCAATCATTTTTCACCGAAAATGGCGGAAAGTGGCGTAGTGACTGGCTTTCAGCGGAACTGGCGAAAGCTAAGTCAAACAGCGAGAAGAAAAGTCAGAACGCTAAAAAGCGGTGGCAAGATCGTAGTGAAATGGGTATGCAAATGCATAGCAAAAGCAATGCAAATGCATCCGATGAATCTATGCAAATGCAATGCCCTTCACCTTCACCTTCACCAATTTCTAGCCGTATAGAGGGGGCATCTCATAAAGATACACAAATCGATTTTGATGAAATAGCAGTAGGTAGTTTGGGGGGTGTTGCATGATTCGACTCAACACCACCGAAGATTATCTCGATCGGGCATTCAAAGACGCCGGAATCGTTGAACTCCGCCACCACAATGGACAGCACTGGGTCACGGGCTGGTTTGATCGTCCTGAAGCACTGTTACAGGTAGCCAGACAACGCTCTCGAGTGGGTAATCTCTATATCAGCCTGAACGCACCTAAACCCAGGTTCGTAAGCAACTCCATGGAGGGGAAGCCGGTTAGGGATGCTGATATCGGCTGGATAGTCCGGCTCCCCTTCGATTTCGACCCTGAAAGATCCACAGGTTGCTGTTCGACTGATGAGGAACTGGCCTTAGCCTGTGATAGACGAGATAGGTTTGTCGAGGCAATGGTCGGCCTTGGCTGGCCTATGCCGTTAAGGGCGAAGTCAGGGAACGGCTATCATGCTCTCTACCGCACCCGGCTGCCGGTGAATGACGAAACCAAGCAGATGCTAAAAGCCATCTACTACGGTCTTCATACTGAATTCGATACACCGGAAGTATCCTTTGACAGGTCGGTGCGAAATGCAGGGCGCATCTTCCGGCTCTATGGCTCAGTCAACCGCAAAGGCCCCAATACACCAGATAGACCACATAGGCAGTCAACCGTGTGGATTCCGAGAGATTGGCAACAGGTCAGCCAAAAACAGCTAGAAACCCTTGCGAATACTTACGAAAAACGCACACAGAGCCGCCCTGAGCAACGATCACCCCAAACCCGGCCCACCCCCAGGGGTACGGGTGACTATGCGAGCCTAGACGTCGTTTCCTGGTTTGAGTCTCACGGGCTTTATATCCGCCACATGGAAGGTAATAAGCATGCAGTGATATGTCCCTGGCAACATGAGCACACAACCGAATCACCCCCCCACGGCGGTGATGCCGTCATTTACGATACTGGCTATAAATGGCCGGGATTCAATTGTCTCCACAAGCACTGTGAAGAGCGCCGAATCTTGGATGTCATTACCTTACTCGGTGATGCGGATCAGTTCTGCACCCAATCCTGGAGAGCGGCACGATGAAGACACTGCGACCATTCCAGGAAGCGGTCATTGATGAACTCCGCTCCGGGTTTATTCAAAGTCATAAACGCCAATTACTTGCTCTAGCTACCGGGTCGGGGAAAACAGTCGTCGCAAGTCACCTAATCCACTGAGCAACCGAGATGTATCATAAATCACTATTCACCGTTGACCGCATCGAACTGGTTGACCAAGCTATCAACCATTTGAGTTCTATGGGACTGCAGGTTGGTGTGTATCAGGGTGAAAATAACCTAGTTCAAGCCTGAGATGAGGTAGTAGTCGCCAGTATCCAGACAATCCACTCAAGTGGTGTGATTCCATCAGGATTTGTGATTATCGATGAGGCCGAAATGCTCCTATGTCTCGGCGTGACACCCTGATAAATTATGCTGATGTCATGGAACTTAATACAATCTATTTGGCTGATATGGAGAATGCTAAATTTGTACCAGTTGTGGAAAGTTTAATCAACATGACTGCAAGAATAAGGCGTTGGCTTGAGTGATAAATCCCCCAGCAATGTCCCGTGTCGCAGTGAATTAGCGGCGATTGGGTCTTATTCTATACCTACCACTTTGTAAGAAGTGAAAGGCTCCTTCGGGGGCCTTTTTTATGTACTATTGACCTAACAGCGAAGCCTAGCGAAGAGGATTGGTTAGAGATTCGCTCATACCCGATTACATGTAAGCATGAACCTCCAATCACTAAATGGTGTTGAAGGTTAACCAAAATTGTCACTTGTTGAATGTGGCACTAGCCAAATATCAATTACTCAGGAACTGCGTGTTAGCAGCTTATTTACGCAGAACTTTTACCACCTTATCAATAGTTTTTTCGAAATCATCAGAGTCGATGGGGATTTTTGCAATCACTCTTGACCTTATCTGACTTGCCAAGTCATGCTTATCCGGGGCCCAATCCCCATACACAAAATCATCTAATGAGACTGGGATAAGGATTTCACAGCCGCCTTCTCTTGCTTCTCTCTCTAATACGTGCTCAAGCTCATTTAATACTCCTGGTCTAGTTAATGACTCTTTAGAGCACAATAACAAAACCCTATCGTATTCGTTTACACCATCATGCATCACCCTATGAAGTTTTGCGCCAGGGTCAGCATCATCCGGGAAAAACCATGTTTTTACACCTTTAGATTTTAAAGAACTATTTGTTTTTTCTGCTGCACTTTCATCAGGGCCACCATAGGATATAAAAACTGTCTTGTGCATTTTATTCTCGTCGACAATTTCAATTAGCGAATTTTCTTGACTAAATATTTCAAAAACCACATCTGGTGGTACTATCATTTTGTTTGTATACAAGATAGTACGCGGAGCATAGCTCATTTGATTGGTATCAATTGCTTGTGACAATGGATCGAGAACGGTATCTATTTTTATATATATAGATCCTTTAAGCTCTTCGAACCATTTATTCATTAATTTAGCTACAGTAGGAAGCTCACCGCGCGCACCCATATTTTCAATTGCGATTGCTCGTTGCATCACACCAGAACGAGGATCTTGCGCGACCATTGGCCAAACATTGGCCACAATACTTCCTTTTTCTTCACTTAGTGTTATCTCATTGTTTAGTACTACAGCAGATGGAAATCTTCGTTGAAGAAATGCATTTCCATTTTTATGCAATTTTGGCATATTTTATTCCAGCTTGGGGTGCTAACGCTCAGCGAACCGGCGTTGGCACGTCAGCGCCTGAGTCCGAGCCACGCTGCTGGTTGAGCGACTGATTTTAATTAGCATTTACTGATACCAATTAGTATAAATGCGGTCCCAAACAAGAAGGCCCATATTGGTATTGCGCGTAACATGATTATTTGAGCCTTAATCTTTCCTGGAAAGTCTTTAGTGCCACCTGCAATAGCTTGCTTCCATAAGCCTTTTATATTGAAAAATCTTGTATCTGTGTCCATTTCTATAGGCGATGTAAGCCTCCACATTACAAAGTGGTAAATATGAGCAATTGCCAAGCAGGACCACATTACAACTGGCAATATTTCCACGCCTAGTATTTTCGGATCTAAAGATGTAGACATAACTAGAACAAAAGCAAGTGACGTACTTAAAAGTACATTTCTTCGATACTGCTGAGCATCCTTTGTAAAGTCCGGTGGATCAGAAACATTAAGTTGCATTTGACCTTTTACATCTTCCAACTTTCCCGACATATTAATGACCTTATGTGTTACTTGTTGCCTAACCGCCTTAATCACCTGCAATTATAAGCTGCTTTTCAAGCAACGCTTATAATTGTTTGAGTTAATTTTCTTGTTAGCCCTGAATGCCATATTTATGCGCTAAATAAGCATTGCGTAATATTCTTTTATGTCCAGTACTAGCAAATATATGACTAGAAGTGTCATTTCCGTTTACATCGACTAGTTTAATACCATCATATAGCTTCATAAACCATATAGACATTTCAGGATAGTCTTTGCCTTGACGACCAATATAAGAAAAGCCGTTGTCAGCAAGGTTTGCTGTTACTACACCTAACTTTGATTCTCCAATAAACTGATTATAAAAGTTGTTGTAACCATGGTCTGTAACAGCGACTGCATTAACAAAGAATTCCAAGCCTAAAACAACATTGAAGTGATGATAGAGAAGGCCTTGTGCTATATATTCAAAAAGCCTGATAATGAATTTTTGTTCTATAGGCAATTGCATATTGTATGTATATAGTCCGTTTTCGTTCTGTGTCCATCTTTTAGATATTTTACTACTTAAATGGCGTTTAAGCTTTAAATTCTTTTTTAGCCTTTTTTCTGCTGATAATGTAAATATTTCTCTAGCTGAGGAATGGTTAGAACCGAAAGGAAGAACTGATGTTAAATAATGCTCAATTCTTGATTTCTGGTTATTACATGTAGAGCAAGATGGCACTTTAGGAAGATTTGCTCTTCTATTTATACCAAAGAACTCACGTGCTATGACATGATCAGCAGTAGATGATGGTCTTTCTGCGCAATAGACACATAACTTTTTTTTGTATTTCTTTGACATTTTCCTTTTGGCCTAACCACAGCCGTAACCGGCGCATATATTATAGGCACTGCGAACTAAAAATGCGTCCGCATTTACGGCATTGTTAGCAATATCTTGCTTCAAGGCTGGCTCTCCCTACAGGTTTTTGTTCAAGACCCTCATATTCCACTAAAGGATAATATTTTCTCGGCGAGATATATTTTGAATACCCATCTGGAATATTCTTAATGAGATTGTATTTTGTTATCAGCTTATCGTTATCTAACACAACCTTTGAGCCTTTTTCCCAATCCATACCAATATCAGACACTGAATTCCAGAAAAGCAACATTTGCTCCTGAGTTGAAAGCTGTGCTCTCATGGTTTTTATGTATTGATATTTCTCAATATAGCTGAGCGTTTCTGTATTTTGCGCGTTTATGTAGTTAACTGATTGAAAAAGATGCCTATAATAATGCCCCAACCTTGATTGGTGGCCGTCGAATATTTTGTAATGAAATGCATTTTTATCTACTGATTGCCGCCGTTCTTCAAAATTCTTAAAGAGATCGTTCAGAAATGATTCATTGAATTTTGATCCAAGGCGACTAGACAAGATAGATTTCGAGACATCTCCTACGGCACCATAGAAGAACGCCAAGTAGGCAATATTTGACGCATGAATGGTATCTACAGAGTGCGTTTTACATACAACAAGAGCAATATCGTAACTTTCGTACAGCTCACGCAGCAAGGTAATAAATACCTTTTTACCAGTCCTGTCTTCGATTTGGATTTGACCTGAGTTTTCCCTATGGATTGCTATTGAGGCTGTCGGAAAACCCCATAATCCGATAAAATCACATAGACAATAACGGTGCATGGAGAAAGGAAGATGGCACGTTATAAGGATTACAACTACGATCAGATGAAAATGCTGCCCGTGTCCTATGAGAAACAAATCCTGCCGGGCAGTTTCGAATACTCCCTCTCCTACCTGATCGATAACGAGCTTGATATAAGCGCATTTGACCAACAGTATCAAAACGACAGCACAGGCCGGCCTGCCTATGATCCCAAACTGCTGTTAAAGATCATCATTCTTGCCTATTCCAAGGGCATTACCAGCAGCCGTCAGATCGAACGCCTATGTCGCGAGAATATCGTGTTCATGGCGCTGTCGGCAGACCTGCAACCCGACCACAGTACAGTAGCAGATTTCATCTCCCGCGCCCCTGATACGATAGCCGACCTGTTTGGACAAGTCGTATTGGTGTGTGATCGGTTAGGCCTGATCGGTAAAGAGATGTTCGCCGTTGATGGCTGCAAGCTGCCCTCAAACGCGTCCAAGAGCTGGAGCGGCACACATGCTGAACTGAAGAAGAAACGACAGAAGATCGATCGCGCGGTGCGACGCATGCTGCAACGCCATCGTGAGCAGGATACAGCGGAACAACAACCGGATATCTACGAGCGAGAGCAAGAGCAGATCAAAAAGCTGCGAGCAGCCTCACGTAAGATCAAACAGCACCTGGACACCGAGCCCGAGCGCAAGGGCACAAGCGGGAAGAGGGTCAAAAGCAACATCACCGACAACGAAAGCGCCAAGATGAAGACCAGCCACGGGGTTATCCAGGGCTACACCGGCGTTGCCGCCGCCGACAGTCTACACCAGGTGGTCGTGCACGCCGAAGCCTTTGGGCAAGGCCAGGAACATGGTCTGCTCAAGCCCGTAATAGAAGGGATCAGGGAGACCTTCAAAGAGAGCAGCCCCAAAGAAGAGAGGAAACTGCAAAAGACCAAGATCACTGCCGACTCGGGATACCACAACCGGGATACCCTGGAATACCTGGAAGCCGAAGGCATAGACGGCTATCTGGCGGACACCGGCTTTCGCGCCCGCGACCCCCGGTTCAAGGATCACAAGGCATCGAAAGAGAGAAACAAGCGTAAAGAGAAGGAACGGTTCAGCCAGAGCGAGTTTAAGGTTGACCGCAATAACGAGACTTGCCGGTGTCCTGCCGGAAAGGCAATGTGGCTAAAAGCCCGTCGGGCAAGAATCGGCCATCACCTGTTCATGCAGTTCCAGGGCTACGAACAAGACTGCGACAACTGCGGCTTGAGGAAACGCTGCCTGAGAAACGAGGCCCAGCATACACCAAGGCAGATCAATGTCACACTGGATATCACGCAGGAACAGAAGGCGGGAATCCTCGAACGGATGAAGCGTAAGATCGATAGCCCAAGAGGCCGCCATATCTACAGTCAACGATTAGGTACGGTTGAACCGGTGTTTGGCCATCTCACTGATGCCATTGGGATCAATCGGTTCAGCTATAGAGGCAAAAGGAAAGTTGACGGTCAATGGAAATTGATGATGATGTTACACAATATCCTGAAGATCCACCGGTATGGATGGGAATGGACTTAGAATCGAGAATGAAACAAAGTTTGGTGCAACAATTAAAGAAGTTGATTAATCAGTAAAACAATGAAAAAGCTTTGTCAAAAATTGATCATAGGGAAATCTATTTTCCGAAATCAGGTTTTTCGACAGGCTCATTAGTTGAAAAAACCTATTCTCAATCTGCTGTTTAATGAATGCTTGCTTCGACTCAATAAGACTCGTTAACAGCAAGAGTACGCCCGCTAACGCAAAGAATGGGCCCACGACTCCCCCCACTAGACTTCCATAACTTGCGAAGATTTCAGGTGAAATTGATTCATCAATATCGATCGGTGTTGTTTTAAGAAGGAATAAAAAGAAAGCAGCAACACCTACGGCGATGCCAAAATAAATAGAGAAAAATGCAAACTTTCGTGCGTTCAATTTTTTATTGCTGACTTGTGATTATATTGCCGGCTCTTTAATTATCATTTTATACCACAACTCCACCAGGGGTACCGACTTCATGCCCTGGACTGTAAAGTATCTTATCTTAGTGTCAGATATACACTATCTACCCCTTGTGGTGTATGCTCAATTAAACAGATGTAATGAATTATTTGTTCGGTAAAAAGGAGCAATCATGGCTATGTGGTATCAACCGCCTTTCACAATCAGACAGCTTAAGGCCGCCCGAGGCTCTCTGGGGTGGGGACTAAGACAAACAGCCAAAGCCGGCAAGACGACTCCCCAGTCGCTTTGTAAGTTCGAGAACGGCGCAACTGTTCACCGATCTGTGTTAGAACCTGTCAGAGAAGCTTTAGAGAGTGAAGGAATCATATTCACCGAAGGCACAGAGAACAGCGCTCCAGGGATCGCGTTCAAGCACTGAATCAGAAAACACATGCGTTACAGTTTGTTGACACGATAAAAAAGGGGCTGAGTAATTACAGAGCCAGCAAGAAACCCGTCTCATACATGCGTGTGATTTACTTGCTCCTATAAAAAGGGACATGGTTGCACGCCTGTGTTGATTTCTGTAGTCCCTAAAAGTGAGGCAGGCTGATAAAATACCAAACGATGGGTTGTATATGGGTTTCTTTGACACGGTCTCAGAGTGTTTGATAACTGGTGACATGGTACGTTAAAGGCACAGCAAGGCCCTGTATTGCAGTGAATTTGCAGCAATTAGGTCTTACCCTATACTTACCCATTGACGAGAAGAGATAGCCCCCTTAGCGGGGCTATTCCGTGGGTGTATGGCGGTGTTTTTTTTAGTTCTATCTTCTATACAGCTAACCAAAGCCATTGCATTGAGAACAGCTCTTACTTTCGATTCTTTCAGTTCCACTACAGTTAGGACATTCTTTCCACTTATCATCATGATATAAATTCGAATGTTCCTCTACACCGTTCCCCTTCAGTACTGTTGTAGCATTGTTGTCCAGTATATCCAACATCGCTAGTGACCAAGCCGCATTTGCTACATCTAGCGGAAGGTTATTCCTTCTTACTAACCATATAATTATCCCCGTTCAAATAAATACTAGAGTCTAGAATGTCGCCCCTAATACCGCTCTAGTCATTGGTAGCTCTATCCCCCATTCCCCGGCTAGGTAGTAAGTCCACATCACGACAACAGCTATACCGATAGCAGTCAGTATTCTGAAAATTAGATACCTAATTCTTTCTACCATATCAGCCTTAGCTTCTTGTCTTCTTTCATCGACTAAAGCCTTATAAGCGGTATACATTGCTGAATATGAAACTCTGATATTTTCTAGATGGGGCTTAACTAAACGGTGTTTAGTATGTTCTAAAATGCGGTGCTCATCATCGCCATTATTAGTCATATCATGAGCATCTTTAGCAGTAGTTTCTAGGATAGTAACAATTTGGGTATGGAGTTGACTGGGTTCAGTTAATGATATGTCCCGATGAATCCAATCCCTGCTATTAATTTTTTTAATCCAATTATCTTTAAACATCTGTAAAATCCTATACTTTGTGCTGAAATCAAACCATGATTAATAAATACTACACAATACACATGGGAAGACCCAGAGGGCAATGGTGGCGGCGAGGACTGCCAACAAGCAGGTTGGAGGCAATCAAAATGCCTCTGCAAAATTGCAGACCCACTCCAGAAAACAAGCGATGGTATTAATGTAGATATCTAAATACTTATTATATAAGGGTAAGCAAATATTTTTTAAACGGAATCTGTATATATTTAATATCTTAATTTATACACTAAATAAAATCGTAAGGAACATAAATATGTTCAAAATATTGGGAATGACTTTCATATTTTATGGGCTTTACGTCCTCTTCACTGGTATTGATGCATTTGCGAAAGGCTATGGATTATTAATATTAATCCAAGCATCTGTTGCTTCATTTGTTGTTCTATTTGTGGGCTGGTGGTTTGTTAGTATACATGATGAACACATGATGTATTTAAAGCACAAGCGTGTTCAAGCATTAGTGGAAAGTAAGACACAAGCCATTCCCAGTAATCTTGTTATGTACTTGCGGCCTTTCGATTCTACTAATAAGTATTTTATCAACACAGAATGGATGAATATGTTCTCGGAAGTTGGATTTAGTTATGATGCGTCAGATGATATTGAAATGTTAATTTCTAAATCGCTACAAAGAAAATATGAATTTGTTGCACTAGGAAAGCCTGGCGAACATAGAGGGGCAGGTAGGATTCTAGTAGACGAAAATGAATGGAAAGCACAAGTTGAAAGACTTTCAATTGGTTCACTTTTTATTTTAATTATACCATCATATAAAGAAGGAACATTATGGGAAATAGAAATGATAATTAATAATGATTTGTTGTATAAGACTATATTTATAATCCCTCCTTTAGATGGAGTATTTTATACTTTCAAATCTAATGTAGAGTATTTGTCAAGGAAAAAGACGCAACAAGCTTGTGAAGAATTAGGGTTAAGACTTCCAATGACAGAACAAGTAGGGGGGATTTATAAAGTTGCGAAGAAAAATGGTCAAGATAAGCTTATTATAAAAAAATTTCCTAAGATATCTATTAAGCAATGGAGGAATACTATAATAGAAATATCAAATGATTAACTTAATCACGACAAAATATTGGAATATATATGGAAATAGAAGTTTGGGCTCTAGTTGTATCTTTTATTGCACTATTTGTATCTATAGGAATCCCAATATGGCAATGGAAAGTTAGCAACAAACAAAAGGAAGAAAATAAACGAACGGTGCTTCTGCAAAGAATACTTGAGGTAAAGACTATTCAGTACTTCAATTATATAGAATTACATAACCTATTGAGTGCATATGGAAAAGATATGAATATTGAAAAAAAAGAATTACTTAACAATACACTATTAAAAATGAAAAGAGAGGTCGATGAAATAGAGGGTCTACACGTTCACTGGTCTAACTACAACGATGGCAAGTCTCTATCAGAAATAGAGCAGGAAATATCGATAGTAGATTTGATGGTTAGTGAAGCAACAAGTATGACAAAAATTATTGAAACAGATCGAGATAATTTTGAGAAAAGAACAAACGTTTAAATTGATGATGGTAGTAGTTTCTGAATGAAGCGAGTAGTTTGGATAGGTAGAAACAGCATTCCTTCCATAGGTAAGAAGATCTCAACGGTGATATATTGCCATCTATAATGTTACATTAGTGGTTTCTAAAAGAATCAAGTAATTTGGAAAGATACGATACTGCGACTCTCTCATGTCTATGCCTATGGTTAGCATAATTCTTATCCTCATTTATTAGTGATTCTACATCTTCGTCATCTGAGATGTGATACCTCAATAACCATTTTAAAAAGTGGCCTTCTGGTTTTCCATGCCAGTAGTCTATTGTGAAGGTCTCGAGCTCTGTTTCTTTTACTACATCAATATAAGGTAGTGTCCCATTTCTAATCTTGGAAAAGCTACTTGGGAACATAACTTTGATAACGGACAAATACACAGCAATGACGTCATAATCACGCACAAGGCGACCTTCTGTTATGTTGTATAGTATCGCAAAGTTAGTAAGGCTACGCTCGATTTCACGAAATGACATATCATAGTGATCAATCAGTTGTGAAAATAAATCTACAGAGAGGCCGTCGTTGTCAGTGCTAAAATCATACCCCATTTTCGTTAAGCAGTGAGTTAAATAATATCTAGCATCATTACTATGTTGTTCTTTAGCTTTTGGTAGGCCTGTCCAAATATGAATGAATTTTTGTAGATATTTAGTTGAATCAATTCCTGAGCCATAGCGTGACTTGATTATTTCGGACATTTGGTCTTTATTCATAACAAGAATAAAAACAATATTAGGAATTGAAAATATATGCTTTATTTTTTCTAATAAATCTAAAGCAAAGGAAGGTTTACACCTATCAAGTTCATCAACGATGAATATCAGCTTAGTATTTTTATCTAGCGTATTAACAATTTTTTCAAGAACGATTTTAAAATGTTCAATTGCTGACTTATCTTTCTCTATATTGTCAATGCGTTCAGTTATATATTTGTCGGTAATGCTAGTGGCTTCTCCTTCTACGCCTGCGCTTTCTAATGCAGTATCATCTAGTACTCCGGCAGTGGCAGCCCTTAGACCAATGCGAATACTAGCCTTACCTATTGCTTTTAATACACCGACAGCTTTTGAATTGAATTCATCTTTGATCTCATTATCGAGATTTTCGATTAACACATTTATTTCACCTATGAGAGCTAAAAGAGGATCTTCAAAAAAATCATTCTTAAACGCATCAAAATAAATACTTTCCAGATTCTGATCATGAAGCATACCTCTCCACATTTTTACAAATGTGGTTTTGCCTTCACCCCAAGGAGCATCTAAGCCAACTACTAATTCATCATCTGTATTGCGGATAATTTCTGTTAGTTTCTTCGCATATTCAGCCCGGTTGAATATATCCCTTTCAGGTGTAAATCCATTAAAATCATTAATATCAACTCCGGGTGGAATTATTTTCATAGTTTATTTCAACTCCAAAAGTTTGGTCTAAAAGCATAAAAAACATGCAATAAATCAATGAGTAAAAAATAGTGTTTTACAAGATAATTTAGGTAATAGTATTGAGTGTGGCTTTGAATTACCGTCTTCAAAATGTGACTGGACAGCACCAGATAACATATCAGCAAACTGAACCGATTTCGAAGAGGCACTATCAAGGGGCATGGTGATAAGTGTTGTGGAAGAATTACAATCAAACCATATTGTAGTTTGCAGATAATCGTGTAGGCTATTTCCACTTTCAACTTTAATAGACCTAGGGTCAGGGGAAAAAGTCACTTGTTCAAAATTAATCATATCCTCGATTAGAAGTAACCGTATCATGTAATTATAAAGCTTATTACAGTCACCTCTGATGTGAGGTTGTACGTTTTTCTTTTCTACGGTGATTGTCTTTAGGTAAATATCAGGTTCTTTTGAACATAGGCTATGAGCCCTGGTAGCAAAACTAACTCTCTCGGTCTTATTCATAAAAAGCAGGGACACCCGTAAAAATTTTGCTAAAAAGTTACGGTCACGATAGGATTTAAAGCGCTCATCGAAAACAACAAGGAGGTTGTGATGACACGTGCACGAGAAACCCTAATCAGCCTGGAAGCCACCCCTTACTACCACTGTATCTCCCGCTGCGTACGCCGTGCCTGGCTATGCGGAGCAGATCCCTATACCGGCCAAAGCTTTGAGCATCGACGCCAATGGGTGCTGGATCGAATGAGAGAATTGGTGGAAATCTTCGCCATCGACATCTGCGCCTACGCCATCATGTCCAATCACTACCATGTTGTACTGCATGTGGACGCAGAGAGGGCCAAAGGGTGGACGGATAAGCAAGTCATTGAACAATGGATGCGGTTATATAAAGGCCATATGCTGGCAGATCGCTATCTGGCTGGTGACATGATGAGCAGAGCGGAATGGGCAGCACTCTCAGAGTTGATTGAAAAGTGGCGATTGCGCCTTTACGATATCAGCTGGTTCATGCGCTGCATGAACGAATACCTGGCCCAGCATGCCAATGCGGAGGACCAGTGCAAAGGCAGGTTCTGGGAAGGTCGTTTCAAGAGCCAGGCCCTGCTTGATGAAGGAGCACTGTTGACCTGCATGAGCTATGTGGACCTCAATCCCATTCGGGCCGGATTGGCAAAGACACCGGAGCGCTCGGACTTCACCTCAATCCAAGAGCGTATCGAGGCCTATGCTGAACGTCAGAACAGACACAAAGCCAAACAGGTACGAAAACAACCGACAACCCTTCATCCGTTTAAAAGAGCGAGAGGTAAGAAGACCGCGAAACATATCGAATTTGACCTCAAAGACTACCTGCACCTCGTAGATTGGACAGGACGCGCCATACGAGAAGACAAAAAAGGCGCAATCCCAAGTGATCTCGCACCTCTCCTGGAGAGAATCGGCTTGAATCCGGATGCCTGGCTAAAAAGCGTCAGTCACTATAACCGAAATTACTTCTCGGTATTGGGTGCAATCGATCGAATCAAAGCCTTTGCTCATGAACAGGAAAAAAATTGGCACCGAGGCCAACGGGCAGTTTTACGGAATTATCGTCTCGTTATGGCTTAATGATTATCAATAGATGCATTGTTATCGAGGCAGGAATTATTACATTAACGGGTTACAACTAACGGGTGTCCCGCCATATCCCACGGGTGTCCCGCCATATCCCATCGGCATTGGCTAACGGTAAAGGTTATTTTGGAAGCTCTCGATAAAGAGGCTGATTGGACTACCCAATTACAAGGCTCTTGGGTGACTCCATCAGGTGATAGTAAATCTTAGTGCTGATCTGCTCTAAGGGCTCCGCCCTGGCCGCGGGGCCATCCCGCCCTCGCCGGGTGGCAGATGGGCCAGCGAACTGTCCCATCCACAACAGGATATTCAACCCCTCCGGTTCAAGGACTACTCGCCGCCAGCGGCTGCGTTCCTCCTTGAGCCGAATGCCGTTTTGAAGTAGTGAAAAACAATAATGGGAGCAGCGTAGGTAAGTTCGCTACTGATCAGCGAGGCGAATTGGTGGGGCGTAACTTATTGAATTCATTGCGATGTTAATGGCCTGATCTGCGTAGCAGGCGAGTTCAGCATCCGGAAAAGTATAGATTTTATATCAGAGTTGATATTTATACTGGTATTGATATAAAATTTAAAAAATTAACGATGTAAGGTGATTTAGTGGCTGATATCGGCGATAAAAGTGTAGATGTTGATATGCAAGAGCGCTCGTCTTTGATGACTGAGCTCCAGGGTTATATTAGTCACCTGGAAGGAACACAGGCAGAAAAGGCTAACTCCTTGGCCATAACTCAGCCTAGGCTTAATGACTTGCTACGTGGCAGGGTAGAAAAATTTAGCCTAGATGCGCTGACAACAATTGCTGCACGTGCTGGCTTGCATGTCAGTGTAAGAGTTAGGCAGGTTAAGCCTCTTGAAGAATCAGGCGGTCCTTCCTTAACTCCAGGCCTAAGATTGAGCACTTCGCCTTTTCCGGTCAGAGAAGCTGAGCTTGGCAACCTAAGTCCTGGGCAAGCAACTGTCGTCTTTCGCGAGCTTTTAAGGTGCGAAGCATTTGCTACTGGCTTAAGTCCGAAGAATGTAGTGGTGTCTCTCAAAATCTCGATAAAAGACGGAGGCATTGATGCAAAAATTGGTGGCCTTGAAAGCTCAAACTCTTTATTTCTGAAAGAAGGAGAGGTTCATTATCAGATAAAAACTGGTAGTTCATTCAAGCCTTGGCAGCCTTCTAGCTTAAAAAAAGAATTGTTCGGAGAAAAGCGTAAACCTAATAAGCGTAACTTAGCGCCTGCTATCAAGGACTGCCTTGATGCTGAAGGTTGCTATACGATTGCAACATTCGGACATGATTTGCAACCCCACCAACACACAGCAGCAAAAAAAGAATTAGTCTCACTATTACAACAATGCGGCTATAAAAGCCCATCAGTAGAAGTAATGGGGCAAGGTCAGCTTGCTGGAGAGGTAGAGAAATATCCCTCTCTTTGTTTGAGCCTCTTTGGTTTCTCTGACGATGCAGTATATACGCTGAACGACTGGAAGGCAGAGGCTCTCATGCAGAATACTCTGCACCTTTCAGAGTCCCATGAAAAGATTATTAACGAGATACGCAGAACCGTACTTGATAATGACTTGCAATATGTGCGCGTTGTAGGTGAGCCAGGAATTGGTAAAACACGTGGCGTTCTTGAGGCAGTCTCTCATGCCGAAATAGCACCTACCGTGGTATATGTGCCAACAGGAGATGACTTTCAAAAAAGCAGATTGTTTAAAGAGTTAATTCGATCTGATAGGCCATACGCTATAACGGTAGTTATCGATGATTGCGAGGACATAGATCGCGCTTCGATATGGTCGAGCTTAAAGGGAAAACCTGAAATAAAATTGATCACTATCGATCACGGCCCTGCTCGATCTAACGATGTTGCAATGAGGACGATACATTTTCCAGTACTCCCAGATGAACAAGTTAAAGAAATTCTCACAGAGTACATTGGGAAGAGCTATGACGTGCAAAAGTGGGCTGAAGTTTGCGGAGGTTCACCAAGGGTAGCTCATGCTGTAGGTGAAAACCTAAAAAACTATCCAGAAGACATACTGCGACCACCTGCCACGGTCCCCCTATGGGAGCGATTTATAAAGGGAAGTAAAGCAGATAGTACTGAAGCTTCGCAGTATGGTGTTGTTCTCCGACATGTTGCGCTATTTCAAAAATTTGGTTTTGAAGCGCCTGTCAGCGATGAAGGTAGATTTATCGCTAGCCTGGTTCAGTCTGTAGACCCTTCTATCACATGGGGTCGATTCCAGGCGATTATTCAACACTTCAGGGCGAGGAGGATTTTGCAAGGAAATCATACGTTATTTCTAGTACCTAAGGCATTGCATATTTACCTCTGGAGAGACTTTTGGGACAACCATGGTCGAGGCTTTGATTTTTCTGATTTTCTGGAATCGCTGCCGTCGAGTATGCGTGATTGGTTTTTTAGCTTGTTCATATATGCGGATGAGCCACCAGCGGCAAAAGCTGTAGTTAAATCAGTATTAGGGCATGAAGGCCCCTTTGAGGATAAGAGTTTTTTAAGCTCTGAGTTTGGGCCGCGATTCATAAGATATCTTGCTGAAGCAGACCCAGAATCTACTCTTCAACTAATCGAGCGTACTTACGGTGATTGGCCGAATGACGCTTTGCTTAATTGGCAGACCGGCAGGCAAGACATTGTCTGGGCGTTAGAAATAATCGCCGTTTGGGAACATTTGTTCCAACGTGCCGCTACTGTTTTAATTCAAATGGCGCTTGCAGAAAATGCAACCAATTCAAATAATTCTAAAGGAACGCTAATAGGATTGTTTACGATTGGGCTTGGTTGGGCTCCAACCCAGGCTCCACCTGCCTTAAGGTTTCCTCTATTAAGGGCGATGCTTCAGAATACTGATGCTGATTGCCAAAAGTTAGGGCTTGAAATGGCAAAGGGCTGGTTATCGACATATGGAGGCTCTCGTGTTATCGGCCCCGAACATCAAGGGCTTAAGCCAACAATCGAGTTTTGGCGCCCTAGTGTTTATGGCGAAGTATTTGATGCTTGGCGCGACGTTTGGCGACTACTCATTGGCGAAATGTCTGGGCGCAATAAGGAGGATCGTCAACGTTATGCAGACACTTTAATAGAGTCAGCACATGGCCTGATGTCTTATGACGCCCTATCTAGCGAGATCATTGATACTCTGTTTTTACTCGTAGCAGACGAAGATTTGAATCGTAAAACACTAACCCATTTTGTTATCCGTTACTTGGGGCGGCGTGGAGAAAAGACGGATGAAAAAATTCTTGAAAGAATAATCGATCTCAACGAAAAATTGACTGGTTCAAGTCTATGGGATCGTATTGAAAGGTATGTGTTGCATAGTAACTGGGGCGAAGACTACATGCATGAGGGTGAAGAGCTAGTTGAGTCTGATGGCCCTAAGAAACAAGTTAAAGAGATAGCGGCAAAATTACTGGACGAAGAAAAAACATTTGCAGACAGCGTAGGCGCTCTGCTGCGGTCATCGGGCCATCGGCTGGCCAACCTAGGATATGAGTGCGGCCTAATTGCATTATCTGAACAGCTCGACCAAGTTATATTACAAGCTTTGTCAGGCTCCGAAAGAGACTCTAATGGAGAATTTATTGGGGGTTATCTAGCTGGCGTTAGAGAGATTGATGAGGGGCGGTGGGAGGGAATTACACGCCAACTCCTGATGCAGGATGAAACAAGAGATATTGGTGTTGAGTGCGTGTGGAGGTCTGGTCTATCTGAAAACCTAATTCAGGATATGCAACGGTTTTACATGGAAGATAAGCTGTCATCAAATGCGTTTAGTAGATTTTCGTTGCGTCTGGTATCACAAAAAATACCTGAACATACTTTTAAGTCAATGATAGAAACCCTGCTATCAAGGATTGATGATGGGGCAGCTCAGGCAGTCGTATTTCTAGTTTACGAATATTACTTCGAGCACAAGAAAGCCGAACCTTTTCCACAGGATTTGGTTTATAGGGTTCTAACGTGCCAAGTTCACGAAAATCAGAAGCACGACACTATGTATGGGTATTACTGGTATCAAGTTGGAGAAGAGTATATCGCTCAATATCCTGATGATTCGTTAAAGCTATTGGAAGCGCTACTGAGCAATTTTTCAAATTGGGATTTAAATCAAGGCAGGGATGATATTGAGAAGTTGGCGTCAAAGATAGTTGAAGATATGCCGGATCAATCATGGCAGATAATCTCAAAGTTTTTAGAGGGCAACGACACAAGATGCTTCCAGATTAATCATTGGCTTGGAGACCCCGCTTTTGAAGACAGGGGTGGTCATGGGCCAATTCGCCACATACCCGCTGAAAATATTATTGAGTGGATAAAAAATGATCCGGAAAATCGAGTTTGGAAAATTTGTCATGCACTTCCAAAAACGCTAGATGACGAATCCAATTTGACAGCGATTTTCATTGAGGAGTTTGCTGATGATCCGGATGTGGCAGGCAGCATCATGTCTCATTTTTATACTGGTGGCTGGAGTGGACCTGAGAGCGCCTATTTAGAGAATAAGCGGAATAAAGCACGTCATTGGAGTGGCAATACAGAATCAATCAAGATACGGCTATGGCTTGATAGGTATATTGATAGCCTTACTAGGCGAATAGATTCAGCAAGAATACAGGAAGAGCGAGAATTTTAACGCTGATAGCGGGTTGAATTTTGATTTATGTCAGATACTGATCTAGCAATAAATATACTTGGTGAAGAAAAAGTCTGCTGTTTAAGGAGCCTTTTTGAGGTACTGGATGGACTCCCGCCACAGGTGGGCAGGTTGAGATATCGAGCGGATAATAAATCAATGCTTGATACTCTCGATAATTTGGAATCCAGTGCACAGTTAATTAGGAGGGATGAGAAATCCGAGCATTACCGCTTGTCGCCTTATGCATTACCCTTGATTCAAAGTAAAAAATCAAAAAACCTAATTTCGCTGATGGAAGATATCTATGGTGTGCTTAAAGACATCTACATGGAGCGACTAACCGAGCCAGTTACATATAAGGAAATATCTAACCGACTGGACGCGTCTCCCCCGGAGCTAA
Organism: Candidatus Thiodiazotropha sp. CDECU1; assembly: GCF_963455295.1. Classification (NCBI taxonomy): domain Bacteria; kingdom Pseudomonadati; phylum Pseudomonadota; class Gammaproteobacteria; order Chromatiales; family Sedimenticolaceae; genus Candidatus Thiodiazotropha; species Candidatus Thiodiazotropha sp. CDECU1. The sequence continues at coordinate 3,134,290 of NZ_OY734020.1, read as the reverse complement.
GAGAAGCTGTTTACTATATGTGTGAAGCTCATGATGTTTGGTGCGGGAAGGATGGTAAGTTTCCATTTTCTGATGATTCGCATATCAATATATCTGAGTCTGTAATAAAGAAAGAAAAATTTATAAGCATATTGGAAGACTACTATCGCTGGAATGTTATTCCTACTGACAATCAAAATACCAATACCCCGCTCACCCCTTTTTTGAATAAGACTGATAGGAGTGAGCCCTTATTGCTTCATATTAAGAATAAGGCGTTTGATCATCCTGTTGTTGCAACCATCATCCTTTTTGGTACGGTACTGGCATTCTCTGTGGCTATCGTAAAAAATATTGCTGATATATTTGGGTGGTTAAGATAGATCGAAGTGCCCCAAAAAACTGAGCAATAAAGACGCTGAGGATAGCCGGATATAAGTTTAGATCGCAAACATAATGGACGGTAGTTCCCATACATATCCCTATGATTGAAATTCGAGTAATCACTAACTGAGTTCGAAGCGGATAAAAGACAAGTTGGGAGCCAATATCTCGCTTTAATTAGTGTTATTTCGCAACGAAGGACACGAATCTGAAATTATTTCGGTGCGGGTTCAAATCCCAAATATTAGGCTCAAATCTGTCGGTATTTATGACGGTATATCGGCAAAATTGAACCGATAAAATTAATTTAAAACAAATAGTTAGGATTTGATTCAATACCGGCCCCGCACCATCCACACCTGACCTTTTCAACTAAACCCAGCTGAACATCACTTAATCCATCAAATGGATTCAATATTCTCGGGCGAGTTGTTTTTAGGACTGTTCACCCTGCGGCTGACTGGATAAAGATGTATGTTATCCATCTCATTTGCTGACAACAGGGGTTTCAGGATTGCCGGATCTTGGGTCCCCTTATCGAGCCAGGCGTCATAATTGTCAGGGGAGAGTATCACCGGCATTCTGTCGTGGATGGTTGTGATCTCACCCCTGGCCTCGGTGACGATGATGGTACAGGAGTCGATCTCTTCACCCTGGGGTCCTTGCCAGTGTTCATACAGCCCGGCAAAGGCGAAGGGTTTGCCATCGTCGGATGTGATGCAGTAGGGTTGTTTCCCCTGGCTTGTCGCTTTCCACTCGAAGAATCCACTCGCGGGTATCAGGCATCTGCGATGCTTGAAGGCTGACCGGAATGAAGGTTTGCTCTCGACGGTCTCCGCCCTGGCATTGATGGTGTGGTATGCGAACTTCTTGTCTTTTGCCCAGGAGGGAATCAATCCCCAATGCAGCCTGACCAATTCCCTGTTTGCACCGGCTGATTTGATGGCTGCAATTTGCTGCGAGGGGGCGATATTGTAGTCAGCGCTGAGCTGCGGTGCGGACGCTAAGCCAAACGCTTCAAGCATATCTTCTGCTGTTACATCGAGATAGAACCTGCCGCACATAGATACACCATTGTCTCAGTGGATGGTTATACAGGATGCCGGTGTATCCCTGTTTAAACTGTGGAACCACTGGCGTGGATTTCAGTTAAGATCATGTAGCCGTTACGGTGGGGCATGGCCACACCCTGCATCCTGTCCCCCCAATATCCTATACCAATGGGTAGGGTGGGGCCATGCCCCACCGATCAAGGTTATTACTGGTGATACTATTTATAATAGAGTGGAGAGATCCCAGAGCCACTCAAACCATACATAAATAGAGGCTATGCAATTGATAGCTGACTATGACTAATCATCAGTTATCGATTTATTTATCAGAGGGGTTAGAGGCAGGCTCATGCAGGTAGAATTCCACCACAGCATCGATGAGTTGGAGCAGAGCGAATGGGATGCGTTGGTAGTCGACGCCAATCCCTTTCTGAAATACGCCTTTCATGCCGCGCTGGAGCATCATGACTGTGTGGGCAGCAAGTTCGGCTGGACACCCTGCCATTTGGTGATTCGGCAAGATGCACGGATGGTCGGACTGTCACCCCTCTACATCAAGAGCAACTCCTATGGGGAGTTTGTCTTCGACCATGCATGGGCGGATGCCTATCAGCGAAGCGGCCGGCGCTACTATCCCAAACTGGTGAGTGCGATTCCCTATACCCCCGCTTATGGTGAACGCCTGCTGGTCGATCCGAATGCGGATGTCATAGGGATACGTAAGCTGATGATATCAGCCACCAGGGAGATGGCGAAGGAGTCAGGCCTGTCATCAATGCACTGGCTCTTTACCACCGAGGAAGAGGGGGCGGTGTTGAAATCCATGGGCATGCTGGAGCGCCTGGGTGTGCAGTTTCACTGGCGCAACCAGGGGTATGAGAGTTTTGACCACTTTCTTGCCCAATTGACAGCCAAGCGGAGAAAAAACATCAGGCAGGAGCGTCGCAAGGTGGCGGATACCGGTATCCGGTTTAGGGTGCTGCATGGTAATGAGGTCAGCGATGATGAGTGGCAGCTGTTTGCCGACTTCTATACCAAGACCTTCGAGGAGCGCTACAGCCTGGCCACATTGAATGCGGGTTTTTTCCGTGAAGTGGGCCGCACCATGGGAGAGCAGGTAGTCCTGATCCTTGCCTATGAGGATCAGGCCTGTATTGCCGGGGCACTGCTATACCGTAGTCAGTCGGTACTCTATGGCCGTCACTGGGGGGCTTCCCGGCATCACGACAGTCTTCACTTTGAAACCTGTTACTACCAGGGGATAGAGTATGCGATCAGACATAAACTGCAGCGGTTCGAGCCGGGGGCACAGGGGGAGCACAAGATCTGGCGCGGATTTCTGCCTGCCAGGACACGCTCCTACCACTGGATCGGTGATCCGGAATTCAGTTTCGCCATACAGGAGTTTCTCTCCAGAGAGACGCCTGCGATCAAAAATTATCAGCAAAACCTGCTTTCAAGCTCGCCTTTTAGGGAAAATTCCCTGCCTATTTAATCATAACGAATTGAAAATAAAGCAATAATAATAAATACCCTAAATTTTACGAAATTTTTTCATGATAAAAGTTGACTAATTTACTTAGTTACTCTAGTCTAATTACCAAGTGATTTACTGGGTAATGCAATTTATACCACTGGAGAAAACCAATGAGATTGTCAACTAAAGGTCGTTATGCGGTCACCGCTATGCTGGATCTTGCACTGAACGGTAAAAATGGTCCGGTTACGCTGGCTGAGATTTCCGAAAACCAGGGTATCTCTCTCTCCTATCTGGAACAGCTGTTTGCCGCCCTGAGAAACAAGGATCTGGTAAGAGGTGTCCGGGGACCTGGTGGCGGATACTATCTGGGTAAAACTGCCGATGAGATATCCATTGCCAACATTATCTGTGCAGTGGATGAGTGGGTGGAGTTCACCCGCTGTGGCGGCAGGCAAAACTGCAGCGGCGGCGCCCGTTGCCTGACCCACACCCTGTGGGATGATCTCAGCAGTGAGATCTTCAATTTCCTGGCAAACATCTCTCTGGGTGATCTGGTGCGCAGAAACCTGAACAAGAGTGAAGAGAGTGAGGAGAGCGAGGAAGAGCAGCCACCACTGAGTGTGGTAGGCGATTCCAACTCAAGCTCACAAGCAGCCTGATTCGCAAGATGGCTTGGCAGATTGCGGGGTGGGGGCCTGGTTGGCCTGCCACCCCGCCGTCTATTGGGGCAGGAGCATATAACTTACTGGCTGAATAAGTTATGATTCACGGTTTTTCAGCCAGCTACTTCCGTGCAGACACTTATATCCATTGCCGACTTCATTCGCTGGGGTGCCAGTCGCTTCAGTGAGGCGGGTCTGTTTTTCGGTCACGGCACCGATAATGCCCTGGATGAGGCCGCGGCGCTGGTGCTGGGGGCCCTTCACCTCCCCCCTGATCTCCCTGCAAGCTGGTTTGGCAGCCGCTTGACCGCCCCTGAGCGTCAAAGGGTGCTGGATCTGATTCAGCGCCGGATCGATGAACGCAGGCCACTCCCTTACCTGTTGGGGGAGGCCTGGTTTGCAGGCATGAGGTTTCATGTCAACGAACAGGTATTGATACCCCGTTCACCCATCGCAGAGCTGATAGAAGCCGGGTTCGCGCCTTGGCTGGAGCCTTCCCCGGCGCCGCAGATCCTTGATCTCTGCTGTGGCAGCGGCTGTATCGGTATCGCCGCGGCCGCCTATCTTCCCGAAAGCAGGGTCGATCTGGTGGATATATCTGCCGATGTACTCCAGGTGGCAGAGCAGAATATTGCTGAATATGGCCTGCAGGAGCGGGTCACCAGCTATCCTTCGGACCTGTTCGAGGCATTACCGGATAATCGGTATGACCTGATCGTATCCAATCCTCCCTATGTAGGTCTGGCCGAGATGGAGGAGTTACCCCATGAGTACCGGCATGAGCCGGTATTGGCACTGCAGGCGAATGAAAATGGACTGGAGATTGTCCAACGGATACTGAAGCAGGCCAAGCGGTACCTCACCCCCCGGGGTATTTTGATTGTGGAGGTCGGCAATAGCGCCCGGTTGCTGGTGGACCGCTATCCGCAGATGCCGTTTGTCTGGCTCGATTTCGAGCGCGGCGGCGAGGGTGTGTTTCTGCTATCGGCGGCTGATCTGGCAGAATAGGTGAGAGTGTACGATCATAGAGAATGAAAAGAGATTAACAGCAAATGAGCTTACAACGTGCGCGCAGTGCGGAAGAGTATGTGGAGTGGGTCAAGCAGGCCGTATTCGAGGTGGACGATCTTCGAGACTGCTATGACTATCAGATGGATGAGATGGGCCGATATCCATCATTCCTGGAACCACTGGAGGAGGGCATCAAGACACTCTACCGGCAGATGCAGGAGGGCGAATACGGTTTCGGCCGTGAGGACCTCTCGTTCATGTCAGTGGTGAATCGGCATAGCGATGATATCCCCTTCGCCATATTGTTGCGCCAGATCAACGAAACCCACCGTAAGGGTATAGATGTGGAGGTTGAGTAGCCTATTGGTTACCACCTGTTCATCGATAACCAAATTTAATTAGAGAAAATCAATCCATGGATCATTCGACACAATTCGATCTCGAGCTGATCGCCAAATATGATCAGAGTGGCCCGCGCTACACCTCTTATCCCACCGCGGTCCAGTTTCATGACGGTTTTAACGAAGACGAATACAAGCGGGTCGCGAGAGAGAGCAACCAGACCGGTAATCCTCTGTCGCTCTATTTCCATATACCCTTTTGTGACACGGTCTGCTTCTACTGTGCCTGTAACAAGGTGGCCACCAAGGATCGCAGCATGGCTGCCGGCTATCTTGAACGGATCTATAAAGAGTTGCGCATGCAGTCCGAGTTGTTCGACTCATCGAGAGTGGTGACCCAACTCCACTGGGGTGGGGGTACACCCACCTTTATCAGCCAGGATGAGATGCGCAAACTGGTTGCTCAGACACGCAGAGCCTTCACCCTGCTGGATGATGATAGTGGTGAATATTCCATAGAGATTGATCCCAGGGAGGCGCAAGGGGATACCATCAAACTGCTCAGGGAGTTGGGATTCAACCGCATGAGCCTGGGGGTGCAGGATTTCGATCCGAAGGTACAGAAAGCAGTCAACCGGATTCAGAGTAAGGAGGAGACACTGGGCGTGCTGCAAAAAGCGCGGGACGAAGGCTTTCGCTCTACCAGCATCGATCTCATCTATGGACTCCCTTTTCAGAGTGTTGAGAGCTTCTCCAGCACCCTCGACCAGATACTCGAGGTCGATCCCGACCGCCTCTCGGTGTTCAACTATGCCCACCTTCCTGAGCGTTTCAAACCGCAGCGGCGCATCAATGAGGATGAGCTGCCGCCCCCCCAGGAGAAGCTGGATATCCTGCAGATGACCATAGACAAGCTGTCGGCAGCAGGTTACGTCTACGTCGGCATGGACCATTTCGCCAAGCCGAATGATGAGCTGGTGCTGGCGCAGCAGGATGGCACCCTGTATCGGAATTTCCAGGGCTATTCGACCCATGCCGATTGCGACCTGGTCGGCCTGGGAGCCACATCGATCGGCATGGTTGGTCCGAGCTATGCGCAAAACATGCGCAGTCTGGATGAGTATTACCAGCGTATCGACAGTGACAGACTGGCGGTCTTCCGTGGCGTGGAATTGACCAGCGACGATCTGTTGCGCCGGGATGTGATTACCCGTCTTATATGCCACTTTTCCCTGTCCCTGGCAGATGTTGAAAGGCGTTGGGGTATCGTGTTCAAGGAGTACTTTGGCAACGAAATCGAATCCTTGCAGGGGATGGCCGCGGATGGCCTGCTAAGCATCGATGATAGTGAGATCAAGGTTATGCCGAGGGGGCGCCTGTTGATCAGAAACATCTGTATGCAGTTTGATGCCTACCTCAGCAGCAAGCAGTCTCAAGGAAGTTTCTCCAAGGTGATCTGAGCGAATTATATGCTCCATGGTGGGGCAGGGCCCCACCCTACACTACGCAAAACTTCAGAATTCCCATAGGGTATAGGGTGCGACTTGTCGCATCGCTACGGGTGAGTGATAAGGTGTAGGGTGCGACTTGCCGTACCGTTGCAGGTAAGCTGAATCAGCTGCGATCAAGCATTGTTTATTGATTCGGAATCAGCGCCTTTCGCGCCTTTGGATTGCCTTGTGCCGCGGCCTGTTGAATCCAATGCATGGCCTGGCGCTCGCTCTTTTGAACACCCAAGCCATAGTAGAAAAGATAGCCCAGGGCATATTGGGCCTTGTCGTTACCGGCGGCGGCCAGGGGGAAGATCAATTGAAAAACCTTCTTGTAGGCCTTGATGTTATATGCCTTGTGGGCCTCTGTGAGAATGGCAGCGGTTTCGTCCATTTCACTGTCAGGGGTGGTGCTGCAGCCATTCAATGCAATCAGTCCTGGTAGCAGGCCGAGTAAGAACAGGGTCAATTTCAGTTGTGGATGGATTTTCATGACATCAGCCTACCAGTTGATTGAGGTCGAAGATAGGGAGCAGTATGGCCAGCACGATAACCAGTACAATACCCCCCATCACCAGGATCAGGATGGGTTCGAAAAGCCCTTGAATGGTCGAGACCAGGGTCTCGATCTCCCGCTCCTGGATATCCGCCGATCGTTCCAACATCCCTTCCAGGTTACCACTCGATTCACCGCTCGCAAGCAGACTGAGGGTCATGGGTGGGAAGTAGCCGGTCTTATCCAAGGCCTGGTAGAGGCTGGTACCCTCGCGTACCCGTAAGGTGGCTTCCTCAACGGCGTTGCGCATGGGCATGTTGGTCAATACCTGGGATGCGATACGCATCGAGTCCAGGATCGGTACGCTGCTGGCCGCCATGATACTCAAGGTTCGGGAAAAGCGGGCGGCATTGGAGGTGCGAACCAGGCGTCCCACCAGGGGGATGCGTAACATGGTTTTGTGCCACCAGCGTTTGGGGCCGGGTTTTCTCAACAGATAGCTGAATAAAAGTCCGAACAGCAGAACCAGGACAAAGATATAGATGCCGTAGCTGCGAAACACATCACTGGTAGTCATCAGGGCCCGGGTAATCCAGGGCAGTTCCGCCTGCATGGTTTCGAACACCCGTGTAACCTGGGGCACGATGTAGGTCAACAGGCCGACCACGATGAGAAAAGAGACGATAGTCAACAGTGCCGGATAGAACAGGGCGAAGATGGTCTTCTGGCGCATCTGCTGGCGCTGCTCGGTATAGTCGGCAAGACGTTCCAGTACCAGCTCCAGGTGTCCCGATTGCTCCCCTGAGGAGACGGTCTTGATATAGAGTTCGGGAAAGGTCTTGGGAAATTCATTCAAGCCATCCGCCAGGGTGCGACCCTCCAATACCTTGGCTCTGACCGCCAGCAGGGTGCGTTCCACGTGACGCTTGTCGGATTGGGATGCGGTTGTCTTGAGAACATGTTCCAAAGGCAGGCCGGACCTTAACAGGGTCGCCATTTGACGGGTGATCAGTGCCAGCTCCATGGCGTTGATCTGGCGTTGGAAGAGGCTGCTTTTTCGAGCCTGGGTGGCGCCGCTGGCCACATCGATGCTGAGGGGTGTAAGGCCCGACTCCCGCAGTTGCTGACGTACCTGTCTCGGGCTGTCACCCTCCAGTACGCCGCGTCGCTCCTTCCCTGTCGGGTCGAGTGCTACGTATTCAAAGGCGTCCAAGGTTGATCAACCCTCCTGGGTTACGCGAATGATCTCGTCGATCGTGGTATCGCCGTTGAGTACACGCTTCATGCCGTCCTTACGAATACTCTCGCTCATGGTTCGGGCATGCTCCAGCATTTCGATTTCACCGCTGCCCTTATGGATCAGGTTGCGCAGGGTCTCATCGATGGTAATCAGCTCATAGATGCCGGTTCTTCCCATGTAGCCGTGCTGGTGACACTTCTCGCAACCATTAGGCGTAAACAGGGTCACCTCTTCGGTTGTGGGGCGTCCCAACACCTTCAACTCCTCTTCGCTGGCGGTATAGGGTGACTTGCAGTGGGGACAGAGGGTGCGCACCAGGCGCTGCGCAAGTACCCCGATCAAGCTCGATGAGAGCAGAAAGGGTTCCACACCCATGTCGCGCAGACGGGTGATACTGCCGATGGCGGTATTGGTATGCAGACTCGACATCACCAGATGGCCGGTCAAACTGGCTTGTACCGCGATCTGGGCGGTTTCAAGGTCGCGGATCTCACCCACCATCACCACGTCCGGATCCTGACGTAATATGGCCCGTAAGCCGCGGGCGAAGGTGAGATCTACCTTGTTGTTGACCTGGGTCTGTCCAATGCCATCGAGGTAATACTCAATGGGATCTTCCACGGTAACGATATTCCGGCTCTGGGTGTTGAGTCGGCTCAAGGCCGCATACAGGGTAGTGGTCTTACCCGAGCCGGTGGGGCCGGTGACCAGAAAGATGCCGTGAGGACGTTTGATGATGCCCGGATCGACCTGGATCAGCAGCTCCTTTGCCATACCGAGCTGTTCCAGGTCGAGGCGACCCGCCTGCTTGTCCAGCAGACGTAAAACCACCCGTTCGCCATAACTGGAGGGGAGGGTGGAGACACGAACGTCCACCGGGCGATTACCTACCTTGAGTGAGATACGTCCGTCCTGGGGGATGCGCTTTTCGGCGATATCCAGTTGCGCCATGACCTTGATGCGCGAGACCAGAAAAGAGGCCACGGTGCGCGGCGGGGTGAGGACTTCGCGCAATACACCGTCCACACGGAAACGCACCACCAGGCGGTTTTCGTAGGGTTCGATATGGATATCCGAGGCCTGTTCCTTGATCGCTTCGGTAAACAGGGCATTGATCAATCTGATGATCGGGGCATCGTCGTCACTCTCAAGCAGATCTTCCGGCTGGTTTAACGCCCGCGCTGCATTGTCCAGGTCGATGTCGTCACCCATGGTCTCCATGATCTGACTCGACTGTTTCGAACCCGATTCATAGATCAGGGTGAGCTGTTTCTCCAGTGCCTCCTCTTCGACCTGGGTATAGATCAAGGGCTTTGAGAAGAGTCGGCGTACCTCATTCAGTACTTTCAGGGAGACGCCAGGTTTGTGTATCAGCTGCAGCTCATCCAGCTCATCGTCCTTGACGATGACGACACCATGTCGACGGGCAAAGGCATAGGGCAGTTGTATCGGTGTCTGGGTGACCTCATCCAGCAGCACCGATTCAACGTCGAGTTCGTCGACCATTTGCGATGAGGGTGTGAGGTTATCAGACATACGCCTTACCTCGCCGATCAGAGTTCGGGTTCCAGCTCTTCATCATCAAATGGGGGCGCGAGGGTGCCGAAGCGTGCTGGTAGTACCGGCGTCTCCTCATCCGACATCAGATTAACGCCCTGCTGCTTCATCTTGAGTTGCTGGGCGCGGAAGAAGTTGTACTTTTCGCTGGCAATCTGGGTGTTGACGGCATCATCCCGGATCACAACCGGACGTAGAAAGACCATCAGATTCCGTTTTACCTTGCTGGTTCTAGTGGAGCGAAACAGTGCTCCCAGGATAGGCACATCGCCCAGTATCGGCACCTTCTCTTCGACCTGTTGCAGATCCTCCTCGATCAATCCACCCAACACGATGGTATTACCATCATCAACCATGACCACTGTCTTGATGGTGCGTTTGTTGGTGACGATATCGCTGGTTCCGGTACTGGCAGAGCTATTGATACTGGAGATCTCCTGTTCGATCTCCAACTGGATCGAGTTGCCTTCGTTGATCTGCGGCTTTACCCTCAGGGTCAGGCCCACATCCTCCCGCTGAACGGTCTGGAAAGGGTTTACCGAGCTGCTGGTACCGCCGGTGGAACTAAAAGAGCCGGTGATAAAGGGCACGTTCTGACCGATCACGATCTCCGCTTCCTGGTTGTCCAGGGTGGTGATACTGGGTGTGGAGAGGATGTTGGTGGTGGAATCACTCTCCAGGGCCTGGATCAGGGCAGCGAAATTCAACCTGTCACTGTTGAATCTTCCAAAGCCGAGTGAGGTGCCTGGGCCGAGGGAAACCCCGCTTCCCGCTGCCGCAGCGGTGGCGATGTCCGAAATGGCCGGAGAGCCCAGGTTGATGACACCGATGGGCCCTTTGTCATCCGGTGTGCCGTCGACGATCCACTGCACCCCCAGCTGCTTTGCCTTGTCGTAGGAGACTTCCGCGATGATCGCCTCCACCAGGACCTGGGCGCGGCGGATATCGAGTTTACGGATAATCGCCTGCAGGGATCTGAACTGATCCGGCGGGGCGGTGATGATCAAGGCATTCGCAGCCTCGTCCGCCTGGATATTGGTCGGAACCTTGGGCTTACCCTTGGCGGTTTTGCCGCCTGCCTGTTCGCTCTTTTCCAGGTTTTCGCTGACACCGGTCAATACCTGTACCAGGTCGACGGCATTGGCATACTTCAGATAGATAACCTGGGCATTGCCTGCATTGTCGAACGGGGTATCCAGATGTTCGATGATCACCCGTGAGCGTAGCCTTGCCGTTGGATCACCGCTGATTAGAACGCTATTGGTGCGTTCATCGGCAACCAGTTTCGTCGCATTCTTTCTTGCCCCTTTGGCGGCCGGGGTCTGCAAGCCGTTGAGAATACGCACCACCTCGGCAGCGGATGCATGCTGCAGGGTGATCACCTCGATGGAGCTGTCGCTCACCTTGTCGATCTGATCGATTATCTTCATCAACCGGTCAACATTCTGACGCCGATCGGAGATGATCAGGACATTGGTGTCCGGATACGCGGCGAGATGACCCTCCTGGGGTATCAAGGGTCTCAGGATCGGTACCAGCTGCGCAGAGGTGACGTTCTTGACCTGGATGATACGGGTGACGATCTGATCCCCAGGAAGCTGGCCGAGTGCATTGACGGTGGGGATCCCACCCTGTTTGGCCTTCACATCGGGGACCACCTTGATCACATCCCCGCTGGGGATGGTGGAGAAACCATGCACTTCGAGTATGGAGAGAAAGACCTGATAGAACTCTTCCCGAGCCATGGGATGGGCCGAGATCACAGTCACTTTTCCCTTCACCCTGGGGTCGATGACGAAATTCTTACCAGTGTGTTCCGACACCGTCTTGATCAGTGCCTCGATATCGGCATTGTTCAGATTAAGGGTAATCTGCTCTGCATGGCCGAGCGGGATCCAGGCAAGATTAAGCATGGCAACGGTGTACAGCATAAGGGCCAGGCGTGAGATCGGGCCGGTGCGCGGGAGCTGTCTATCCATGAAAAGGGTTGGAAAAATACTCATAGTTGAATCGGTTCCATCGAAGTCTCGCACCCGAATCGTGGCACCTGCTGGTGGGAGATTTGGGGCAGTCTAATATGTTGATGGTGAAAATCTTTATTCATCATGGGTTTATGTTAAATATATAATGCATTATATATTAGCAGATGATGGGGCGTTGGCATACAGGCCTGTATTGGCCTGGTTAGTCGCTCCCGATCACAGAAAACATCTATAGACTACCGCTGAAACTGATACGATAACTACCATCAGGTTGGCTTTTTGCAACGGCCTTCAAAGCGTTGCTCAAACCGGGGTCAGACCCCGCGCCAGGTTTGATGGCGCCGCTCAGATTATAGTTTCCCTCGTTTGTGAGACTCAGTTCACCATCCACCGAGGTGCCTCCGCCCAGATCATTGATCTTGATATTTATATTGCCGTTATCGTCGGTTTTCACATCAGCTTTAAGATTGCCCTCTTTAAGACTGAATGGACTCAGCAGTGCGGGATTGAGCCACTGGATCTCTCCTTCTGCCGAGGTGACACGCTGTGTCTCTATGGCGATATGATCAAGATCGAGATCAACCTCACCATCAACACTGATCTGATTGAGCTTCGCCAGCTTGGCGATCATAGATGCCGGCAGTTGTCCCTCTACACTATTCAATAGCAAACTACCGCCAAGGGTGCGGGCTAAATTGACATCGACCTTGTGATTCATGTGCCGCAATTCAAGGTCGAAACCGATTCTACCGAGTAACAGGCCGCTGGGGGTGAAGCGCCATTTCAATTTGTCGAGGGGGGTTCCCTGGTAGTTAATGGCCTCCATTTTGCCTCGCCAGAGGCTCCCTTTGATACTGGTGTAGGAAAAGGGTAGTTTGCCGTTATCGGCCAGGGCCCAGCCCACGATGTGTTGTGCCGGTATCTCCACAAGCAGAAAAATCAGGTAACCACCCAGACCGATCAATAGATAACTCCACCAGCGCATCAGGATTCTCCCTCCCGCTGCAGCACCAGTCGTGCATTGACCAACCCCGATTTTTCTTGCCTGTCGATGGTCAGGGAGTCGATCTCGATGGCATGGGTCTGGGTCAGTTCTCCCAGCCATTTTAGGATGGTGTCGAATGGGGCCTGCTCGACCCACAATTGAACCCCATTGTCTCCCTGGGGTTTGATGCGCTGGATCTGCTGTCTGAGTTGAATCTTCTTTGCCGTTCTGTCGACCAATGTGAGCAGTGCTTCGTTGCTGCTGGCGCCACGACCCTTCTGTTCACTGCGCAGGCGCTTGACCAGACCGAGATTGTCCTGCATCCAGCTCAGGGTGACTTGCTGACTCTCCACCAACAGGGACTGCTTTTCCAGTGCCTGATTGAATGGCCGCCACATAAGCAGATAGACCAGTAGCAGTAAGATGGCTGCTGCACCGATGATCATGGCCATGTGCTCCTGGGGCGTTTTTGACTGCCACCACTCTTTCATGGACTTACTCCAGTGATTCGAATATGGGATGTGACCTGGTTTCCGGTGGCATTGGCCGAACGGATCTCTACCGCCAGTTTTTTGGCCTCGATGGTCTGTTTCAAATTCTCCAATGCCTGCAGCTCTTTGATGGTTAATTGCAGATCGAGCTTTCCATCCCGGAAGCTGATGCTTTCCAGGGTGGTATTGGGACTGCTTTTAATCACCGAAGCGGCAGGTACGAAAAGGCTGGCAAATTGAATGAAACTGCCGGACTCTCCGCGGCGCAGTTGCTTCAACTTCTGCTCCATCTGTACCTTGGGATCGACAACCCGTTTTACCTCTGGGAAGGCCTGTTGAAAGGTCTCTCTTATCTGCTTTTGCAGTGCAATGCTCTGTTGTTTGTTTTCGCGATATTCCTGAACGCTCAACAGCAGGCTGAGACCAATGAATATCGCCGCCAACACGGCAGCGGGAAGCCATCGCTTCCATTGCAGAGTCAGCTTGTCAACCCGTAGATAGTCGCCCTGGAGGAGATTGATCTGCTGTTTTTCGAAGAGATTGTCAGCCAGGAGGGCGGTCAGTTCGGTGGGTGAATCGAGTTGCCTGGTGTTGACTTCGTAGTCACCGTCAAGCTGGGATAGATCGATCAAATCCTGTGTGTCACGGAGATGGTAGAGATCGATTTTGCCGGGGGGTTGCACGCCCTCTTGTTGGAGCGCCAGTCTGAGCGTCGCCTCGCCGTTGATGGCGTCGACACTGAAGCCAGTCTCCCCATTGGTGCGGACATTCAGAATATGATTGTCCTGATAGAGGGTCCAGGCGTCACTCTCGTGGGGTAGTGAGAGCAGGTCGACGTAGATACCGATAGGCTGGATACCCGCTGTTTCAAGCATCCCCAACCAGTGTTCGAGCCTCTGTTTGGCGATCACCAGGACCGGGGTAATGTTCTCTTTGTTCATATTGCCGGCGGCAAAGTGAAGCTGAGCGATATCCTCGGTGAGTTCGTTCTCAAGCGAGAATGGGATCGCCTGAATAAGGCGTTGACGATTTTTGGTAGGGATCCTTACCTCTGTGATGAGCAGCTCGGTGGCGGGAATGATAACCAGGGTGCGCCTGCCCTTGGCCAGTTTCGCGGCTTCCACCAGGGTGCCTTCGGCTGGTTGCGGATTGATGCTGCCTTTGACCACCCAACTGACATTGCTGCAGTCACTGTCATGGCACTGAATTATCATGCGCTCAGCCATTAGAAAGCTCCGAGGGTACGGGAGATGACAATTACATCCTCATCACCCTTATACAACAGACTTACCAGTCGTTGGCTACTGCTTTCCATTCGAACAACCGTCTCCATTTGAAAATATTGACTCTCAACTGAGATTAGCGAGGTTATTTGATCAGATTTTACTTTATTTTCGTCCAAAAGTGCTTTTAGTTTTTGCACAAATGCATTTGGTTGCGTGAACGGTTCCTCTTCTCGCTCGCTTATCAACTGTTCTGCATCGGCTTGGTTCAGGTTTTCGGCCAATGCTTGAATGATTAGCGCATCTGCGGTATTGACATTGATCTTGGTCTGCTCGGGCAGGGTGGTGATATATGGGGCCAGCTTCTCATAGACCTCCCGGTCCACGCCCTTTATCAGCCTTAGTTCGGTTGGACTTGCCATGAACCCGTTCGCGGTACGGTAGGGTTGATCCAGATCGAGATACTCCAGATCTTCCGCGCCGTCAGGGTAGAGCGACTTGATATCCTCATCAAGCCAGTCGGCGGTTGCTTGAGCAATCGACTCCGGTAGCTCCAAGATCGCCAGTAATCGCTGGAACAGGGCCAGATTGTCATTCGCTACCTGTTTATCCGCATCACTGGCGTCTTCGTTCAAGTAGAGGTTGTTGAGGTTGAATCTGGCCTGTAGGCAAGTTGTAACGGCTTGTACCTGGCCACCCTCGACCGGGGTTGGTGGAAGCTCTTGGGCCCAGTCCTCATCAAGACCGTCATAGTTCCCGTCCTGCTTTTTGTTGTTCAGATCCCGGATCAGCATGCCACGTGACCAGGCTTCACTACCCAGGGTATAAAGATAGCCCTGGTCGGCAGCGAAAATATTACTGCTGCGGCGAATGTTCAACTGCAGTTCATGAGTCATGGCCACGGCGGCGATGGATGCTATCGAGACAATCACGATGGCGGTGATCAGGGCGACACCCCTTTCATGAATCGAACTGCGAATCGGTATACCTGACATTTGATTTTATTCGTCCGCTACCGGGATCGCCCGTGCCGCTCGAAACAGACGCCGAATCGTACCCCAGTCCTTGAGTTCCAGCTTGAGTTCGATGGAGACCGGTAGTGTGCTTGGATCTTCATCCTGGCCACCGCTTGTCCGGGGTGGCCATTCCCGTTTCTCCTGCAGCGCCTTATCGTAGAAAACCAATTCCAGGGATGCGATATCTCCGATCAGTTTCTGTCGGTAAGGTTCGCTCTCCTGTGATCTGTCCAGGGTTGGCCAGGTGAGTCTGTAGAGGGTGTTCTCCTCAAAGGTATAGCCGACACGCTGTAGATTGCTGCGTGGCAATTGCATCGGATTGGAAAAGCCGTCCCGCGTCAGCTCCAGCAGGATGTCTGAAATACCGCCACTCTTCAGGGCAGGCTGTTGATCACCGTATTCATCCCGCACCGGTCGAGCCACTAACTGCTCAATATCTCTCTGCATGAGATTGAGCCCGAGTTGAAGCTTGGAGATGCGTTGACTGTATTGACTGGTCTGATGCTCAGTGTCGAGGACAACCTTGAGGCCCGTATAGACGAATGTAGCCAGAATCGCGAAAATCATCATGGCGATCAGTAATTCGAGCAGAGTGAAGCCATGACAACGGGGAGGGTGATTTGGCATAACCCTATTCATATCGGTTGGGAGATAAAACTCACAAGCCGCGTTACAGCATCATCATCACCCCGCTCGCGAAATACAGCGATTTCCACCTTGCGTACGCGATCATCCGGGGTTTTGCTGACGCTTCTCTGCCAATGCCATTTGTGCAGACCCATCTCTTCGTCACCCTGCTTCTTGCCGATTGCCAGCCATTCGCTATTGATCTGCAGTTCGGTGATCTGGTTCATGGCTACCCAGTGTGCCAGGGTTTTATCTCTTAAGTAGCCAACGTTGACAGACTGGTTGGCAGCAACCGTGATGATTGAGGCGAAAGCAATAGCCAGGATGGCCAAGGCAATCAGGATCTCCAGGAGGGTAAATCCCTTTGATCTCAAGATGGTGGGCCGGGTCACACCGGTCCGGGGAAGGTCAATAGGGTGCGACATGATCAAGCACACGCTCCCCCATTTCGGTTCCGGTCAGCCGATAGTAACTATCGATCAGATCCGAACTGAGCTTTAATTCAAAGGGGGTCATCTCGCCGCTGTTGAGTAATATGATTTCGGGTACGTTCTCCTCTTCATCCTCACCCACTTGCTGGGTGGAGGCAATACTGAAGAGCATGCCTTCGGGCAACTGGCGTGAACGAAAAAGGTTATCGTCCATTGGTTGCCATACCCCCTCTTCCAAGCGCAGGAATCCATACTCCTCCTCACCGATATCGACCCCAATCAATACCGATCTCAGCAGGGCCTCTTCACTTGCCAGCCCGATCAGGCTGGATAGTCGCTGGGCCTCGGTCTTCAGCAGGTCCTCTGGAGTATTGCTTCTGAAAGAGAGGGTGACGTAGTTGATCAGGATACCGATGATGATGACCACTACCATCACCTCAATGAGCGTAAACCCTCGCTGGATGGAGCATGAGAAGGGTGAGGATTTAGCGCTCACTCCAGATTCCAGTTCCCAAGATCGTCATCGGCGGATTGGGGATCGAGCCCCGCCGAGTAGATATCGATCGTACTGTGTGTGCCCGGGCTGAGATACAGATAGGGATTGTTCCAGGGATCCATGGGCAACCGATCCAGGTAACCACCCTCTTTCCAATTCCTCGGTTCTGGGGAATCGGTTGGCTTGTTTACCAGGGCCTCGAGACCTTGGTCGGTTGTGGGATAGGTCATATTGTCAAGCCGATAGAGATTGAGTGCCGCTTCCAGGGCACGGATATCGCTTTTTGCCTTGGTGATTCGGGCCTGTTCCGGCCTATCCATGATTTTAGGGACAACAATTGCCGCGAGGATACTGAGTATGACCACGACGACCATCACTTCTATCAGGGTGAAACCTTTGTTTTTAAAACGATTTCCCTTTTTTCGTCTGGTCTCGGCGTGAGCCGGACAGGTGGATATTATTGTGTGTGCTGCTTTTTTCATAATGGTTTCGAACCCGTAGTATTTATCTCTGTTTGATGCTGGGCTATTATCGAGGGAATCTGCTATGGAATCTAGATTCATCTGCAAATCCGCCCCAAAGGGGTGATTCAGTTCACCATCCCATATAATATTGAGTATCCGTTGCTTACCCTAATCATCACAGTATTTGATAACCTATTGAATGACAAGGATTTCATCTAATCGTGCAGGATAGCTTTAAGTGAATGTGGTTACAGGTATTCAGGATAGTACGTACATCAATGTGGGTAAAAGTTCATTCTGCATGAAAGCGTAGGAATCTCCAGAGAGGATTAGCTGCTTGAGTATTGGAATCATCGGTTACGCCATATCGGCCACTCTTTTCCTGCTCTTCAGCGTGATGCTTGTTACCAGCTGGCGTGGACGAATAGAGGGAATCTATTTATTGACCGCTTCTGTGACGACAGCCTGCTGGGCGCTGAGCGCTGTTGCACTGCAGGTGGATGAATCCGAACTCACGCGAGCTACCTACCAAGTTGCTGAGATAGCAAGGAACATTGCGTGGTTTGCTTTCCTGTTTCGCCTCTTGGGGAACCTGGATAAGTCAAGCGGTTACCTGCGGCGGGAATTGGCCTTTATTCCACTTGTTATGCTCTTCAGCTCCATCATCTTGATATTGATCGAGCCGTTGACACAATTCATTCCCGCGCTGGGCGCAAGAGAGCGCTTTGCGAGCTTACCCTTAATTGGCTATCTCGGATTTGCCATCACCGGCTTGACTCTGATCGAACAGCTCTATCGCAGCACAAGGCCGGATATGCGCTGGGCTGTCAAATATCTCTATCTCGGAATGGGCGTCCTGTTTGTCTACGATTTTTTCCTCTACGCAGAGGCTTTGATGTTTAACAAGGTGGACGCTACGTTGTGGCAGGCGAGGGGCTTGACTAGCGCACTGGCCGTACCTTTCGTGGCGATTGCAGCAACCAGAAATCCCAGTTGGTCTGTGCGCGTCTTTGTCTCTAAGCAGGTGGTATTTCATGCTACCACTATCATAGCCGCAGGGGCCTATTTGGTGATCATGGCGGCAGTGGGTTATTACATCCGCTTTTACGGTGGGAGTTGGGGCAAAGCAACACAGATCGCCTTTGTCTTCGCGGCAGTCGTGTTTCTCGCTACCATATTATTCTCAGGGAATCTGCGCTCAAAGGTTAAGGTATTTGTCAACAAACACTTCTTCAGCTACAAGTATGACTGGCGGGATGAGTGGTTGCGGGTGGTTCAGACCCTCTCCGATGGTAGAGGTGGTAAGGCGATTCGCGTTCGGGTTATCCAGGCGCTCTCTGATTCGATCGATGCGGGTGGGGGTTATCTCTGGATGACGGACAATGTTGGCAGCTACCAGTGTGTCAGTCACTGGCAGACGTCGCCGATAACTATCTCATTTGATACTGATGACCCGTTAGTGACCTACTTCTCCAAGAGCGACTGGATCATCGATTTCGATGAATACAGAAAATTTCCAGAACGATATGAAGGTCTGAAACTGGGTGCTGAGATTGTTGCAATCGAAGGGGCCTGGTTAATCGTACCCATCAAACACCACGAGCAACTGCTTGGTTTTGTCTTGTTGACACAATCAAATCTATCCAAGTCGATCAATTGGGAGGATCGGGATCTGATCAAGGCTTCGGCAAAACAGGCCGCTAGTTATCTGGCGTTGCTGCAAACCTCGGAGGCATTGAATCAGGCTAATCAATTTGAAGCATTCAACAGGCTTTCAGCATTTGTGGTGCATGACCTGAAAAACCTGATCGCTCAATTGGAGTTGGTGGTGAAGAATGCCGAACGGCATAGAAATAATCCTGAATTCATGGATGATGCGGTTAAAACCATTGGCAATGCAGTCAGTAAAATGGGACGATTACTTACCCAGTTGAGACAAGGAAGATTCGAGTCAACGAAGACAAAGCAGTTTTATGTGGAAGAGTCAGTTGCGCAGGCAGTGAATGAGCTGTATGCATATTTACCCAAGCCGCGACTTAGTATCAATGCCAATTACCTGGAAATCATCGCCGACAAGGATCGCTTTACAGCCATTATGGTGCATATGATAAAAAATGCACAAGAGGCGTCGCAGGAGGATGGTCGGGTCGATGTAACGGTAGATCGTATCGAAGATAGTGCAGTTATTACGATTGAGGATAGTGGGATCGGCATGGACGAATCGTTCATCAAGGAAAAGTTGTTTCGCCCGTTTCAAACAACAAAAGGAAATGCAGGGATGGGGATTGGGGTTTATGAAACCAAGGAATACGTTAATTCCCTGAATGGCAGTATCAAGGTAGATAGCAGTATGGGAACTGGGACTAAATTCGAGATAATTATACCGCTTGAGGTCGCAAGACAGGCAACGGACACACACATATCTACCAGAGCAGAGGCGTAGTTGTGGCTAAAGCTAATAAAGATCTGAAATCACTTATAATAGTTGAGGATGATCCCGGGTTGCAAAGCCAACTCAAATGGAGTTTTGACGGTTATGATGTGCATATCGTCGGCGATAGGGTGAGCGCAATAAACTGTGTTCGCAAAACATCGGCACCTGTAGTTACCCTTGATCTCGGATTACCACCTGATCCCACCAATGTCAGCGAGGGATTTGCGGCATTGCAAGAGATTTTGAATTTAGTTCCACAAACAAAAGTCATTGTAGTCACTGGTAATGATGATCGTGAGAATGCGCTCAAGTCAATTGAATTGGGTGCCTACGACTTTTATCAAAAACCGATAGATCCTGATGTGTTGCGGGTTATTATCGAGCGTGCATTTAATGTTTATAGCCTGGAGGATGAGAACCGCAGGTTGCATAACATTCAGCGCAATTCACCGCTCGACGGTGTCATAGCAAATAGTCCGGAAATGCTGGAAATTTGCAGAATAATCGAAAAGATCAGCCCAACAGACATTACGGCATTACTTCTGGGCGATAGCGGAACCGGCAAAGAGGTGCTTGCCAGGTCAATCCATGCCCTGAGTGATAGAAAAAATGAAAAGTTTGCCGCGATAAACTGCGCATCAATTCCAGAAAACCTTTTAGAAAGTGAGCTTTATGGCTACGAAAAAGGTGCGTTTACCGGCGCCTCGAAAAAGACTATAGGAAAGATCGAGTCAGCAAACGGGGGCACTCTGTTTCTGGATGAGATTGGCGACATGCCGATTGGTTTACAGGCGAAGATGTTGCGATTCTTGCAGGAGAGGGTAATCGAGAGACTTGGTGGCAGGGAAGAAATTCCTGTGGATATCAGAGTTGTTTGTGCAACCAATCAGGACTTGGAAGAGAAAATTGCGCAAGGTGAATTTCGCGAGGATCTCTATTATCGGATCAGTGAGATTTCGATCAATATTCCCCCGCTAAGAGAACGTGCGGGGGATGCGGTCTTATTGGCTTGGTCATTTTTGAAGAAGTATGCAAAACAGAACTCTTCCAAAGTCAGCGGATTTACTGATGAAGCCTTGAAAGCCATCGAGGGTTATTCCTGGCCAGGAAATGTCAGGGAGCTGGAAAACAGAATCAAACGTTCCGTGGTTATGGCTGATGATCAATTGATCACTCCCAGTGAACTGCAATTGACTGAGAAGAGTGAAGATGTCATGCCGGTTAATTTGAGAGAGGTCAGAGAGCGGGCAGAGGCAACAGCGATAATTAGGGCGATGAGCTTCGTGGGTGGAAATGTTTCCAAGGCAGCAGATCTGTTAGGTATCAGTAGACCCACTTTATATGATCTGGTCAATAAATACGGTCTTAAATAGATCTGTCCTGGGGTTAACGAGTGGTAACAATATAGCTAGATAGTATGGTGGTTATGCAATGACAATGGCAGGGATTTACATTAAGCGGTTTAGCCTTTGGCTTTTTGTATTATGCATGTTCGCGCTTCAAATCACATTACCAGCATGCTCTGTCGGTAAAGATGATAAAGAGGCACTTACATCAGCTCAAACCAGTTTTGCAAATGGCAACTACTCGAAAGCGATGATAGAGCTCAAGCAGATACTACAGGATAACTCAGCTAATACGGAAGCCAGACAGTTGCTGGCCAGATGCTACTTGAAAAAAGGCGATGGATTTTCTGCAGAAAGGGAGATAAAGATAGTTTCGAGCGACAGGGCGCCAACAGCCGATGAGCAAACGATATTACTCTCTTCCTGGGAGTTGCAGGGGAAATACGAAGAAATCGTAGCGGCCTATGAACAGGATGGTTTGAATGACATTGAGCCTATGGCGATGTGGGCAGTAGTTTCGCATGCTTATATCAATGAAAAAAAGCTGGAGCAGGGAGCAGCCCTTGCCAGGAAGATGCTGGAAAAGGACCAGGACAGTGTCACCGCATTACGATCATTGGCTAAAGCGGCAAGAATACGGAATGATTATGCTGAAGCCATGGAATACCTGCTGCGTGCGATGGAGATAGATAAAGGGGACTACAAAGTATTGCGTGACTTGGCTGCTGTACATGTGCAGCTGGAAGATCATAACAAAGCGGTTGAGCTATTGGAGGGCGCGCTGTCACTGATCAACGAGAATGACCCTGAACAAGATGCATATCTCATCACAGTCAATCTTATCCACCTGTTTTTTCATCTGGAAAAGCTGGCTGAGAGCGAGCAATACATTCGAGACTTGGAGACTCGATACAAAAGTAATCCTTACGTAGATTATCTCACAGGTCTCTATAGCTACCTGAACAAGGATTATGAAGGTGCTGTCACCAAGCTGTCTCGGGCATATTCAGCTATGCCGAATCATCTGCCGACAGTCCTGTTGCTCGGTGCTCTGCACTTTTTCGAAAATAATCTAGAGCAGGCAAACATACTCCTTACGCGATATGTCAATCAGGTGCCTACCCATCTCCAGGCCAGAAAACTTCTTGGCGAAATCAAGTTGCAATTGGACAAGCCACGGGAGGTTCTGGCACTGCTTGAATCTGGAGCTGTCAATAGCAATGATGAACAGATTCTCACCATGATTGGCCGCGCAGCAAGTCAGTCTGGTGAGTACACACGAGGAATAGAGTTCCTTAAAAAGGCCGCCCATGACAATCCCAGCGATACCCGCATTCGTGAGGAGTTGGCTCGTCTCTATATTAATCATGGTTCTGTGGATGAGGCTATTACTGAATTGGAAGATGAGTGGGTAGGGGAGTCATCAAAGCGAGATACCCTGTTAATCCTCTCTTACATCAGGAAACAGGACTTTGATTCTGCACGCAAACTGTCTGATCAGCTATTGGATCGTGAAGGAGGGCGTCCAGTAGATCTCTATCTGCGGGCCATGATTGAGCTCTATTCGGGTAATAGAAATTCTGCAAGGCGGTTTTTTACTGACACAGTTAACAAAAATTCTGAATTTGTTCCCGCTCAATTGGCGCTTGCCAGAATGGACCTTGAGGACGGACGACTGATAGCAGGTAGCGACAGGCTCAATCTGGTTCTGGCTAGAGAACCAAAGAACGTTAATGCGATGATGCTTCTTGCTCAGATAAGCGAGCGTTCCGGTGGCCAGAAGGAGGCGCTGGCATGGTTGGAAAAAGCTGTTGAAACGGGTGACAATGCCTGGCTGCCACGGGTCATTTTGGCCAGATACTACCTAAGGCGCAAAGAGACGGAGAAGGCCGCAGCCTATCTTGACGACGAGGCGTTAAGGGAGAGCAGCAACCCTGCGGTCATATCCATGCTTGCCATGATTGATGAGCAGACAGGTAACTATAGCCAGGCAGAGTCAACAATTGGAAAACTGCTGGATAATAATCCGCAAAGTGAGATGGCCTATTTGCAACTGGCTAATCTGCAGACAAAGAGAGGCGATACGAAAGCAGCCAGGGTTACACTGCAAAGGTTGGATAAAGAGATACCCTCATCCCTTAAAGGCAAACTTTTACGATATAAACTGGAGATGCGGGAGCAAAACTATCAGCAGGTGGAGGTTGTTCTGGATCAGCTGATCAACGACGCTGAGACAAAATATGTCGGTGTGACCCTTCAGGGAAACTACTACGAGGCAAGGGGGAATATGGATAAAGCCATCAAGAGTCTTGAATCCTATGCCACACCTGAGGCGCCGTTTATGCTCATGCAGCAGCTTTCAGATTTGCATATTAAGAATGGGAATCCAGATAGTGCAATTAAATTGTTGACCAGTTGGAGAAAAGCTCACAAAAATAATCAACAGGCGCAGTTGGCACTGGCGATCGTCTATCAGACAATGGGGAAAGTTAATGCGGCTGTTAAGCTATATAATGATCTGCTTGAGGTTAACCCGCGAAACATCGTTGCCCTCAACAATTCAGCACTGCTAAATTTCGATCGGAATCCACGCATGGCGCTGGAACAGGCGAAACGGGCGTATGAAATTTCTGGCAATGCCTCCCCGTCGGTGGTAGATACTTTCGCCTGGCTGACACATAAATTGGGAGATACGGCGACGGCTTTGAAGATCTTGACCCCGATTATGGATAAGCACTCGGATCCGTCCATTCTTTACCACTATGCTGTTATGCTAGTGGGGTCGGACAAGGCAAATCAGGCACAGGATGTGCTGGTTAAAATCACCAAAGATCATAAGGATTTCCCCGAATCCGAGGCAGCTAAGAAGCTTTTGAGTGAGATCTCTCAAATTAAGGGTTAGAATAGTTGGAGTTAACATCGTTGAATATCAGGAATGCAATATGTTATCAATAGGTTACAAAAAAGCAGTGGTATGGATTTGGATCTTCTCGGCAAGCCTGCTGGCGGCATGTTCAAGTCCGCCTGAAATGACCTCACCTGCAAGTCAGGCCTCAGCCTCTGTGGCAGGGCCAGATTCACCGCTGTATGTCATAGGTCCTGGCGATACACTGAATGTTTTCGTCTGGGGAGACACTGAACTTTCAACCCAAGTGGTAGTTCGTCCAGATGGCATGATTACCACACCCTTGGTTGAGGACCTGCCTGCGAGCGGCAAAACACCGACTGATTTGGCCAGAACCCTCGAGGCAAAACTTTCCAAATTCGTCAAATCACCAAAAGTGACGGTCAGCGTGACAGAGTTCGTCGGTCGATATACAGAGCAGGTGAGGGTGGTAGGCCAGGCTTCGCAACCGCAGTCGATCAACTTCAGGGATGGAATGACACTGCTTGATGTCATTATTGCAGTGGGCGGTTTGACTGAATTTGCAGCGGGTAACAAAGCCAAGGTGGTGAGAAAGGTGAATGGAAAAACCACCGAGTATCGTGTCCGCCTGGACGATTTAATCAGAGATGGGGATATTTCTGCTAATGTTAAAATGATGCCTGGCGACGTTCTGATTATCCCGGAAACATGGTTTTAATACCCATCAGTTACAGGAAAGCGGTCTAGATGAGCAGCATTGAGAAAGCCATTGAAAGGTTAGCGAAAACCAAGTCGGATAAGAGCAAAGCGAATGATGCTATAAATCCAACTGGTACGGAGGCTCGTGAAAAAGCGGTCGATAGTAGCAAACCTGCAGTACACCAAACAAAGCCTGTCATGCAAGACGCTGGTGGGCAGTCTGCCAAGCCAACTATCCCCACCAGCAAGGAGTCTGTAAAGAGAGGTACGGCAAAAAAGATTCAACTGGACTACGAATCCCTGTCTCGAATTGGATATATCGTACCGCATGCTGGAAATAAGCAGCTCTCTGAAGAGTATCGAATCATAAAGCGCCCGATCATTATGAATGCACTAGGTAAAGGTGCGGCGCCTATTGAACATGGGAATCTGGTATCCATTTCCAGTTCACTGCCATCAGAAGGTAAAACATTTACCGCATTGAATCTGGCCTTGAGTATCTCTACAGAACTCGATTCGACCGTGCTCCTTATTGATGGCGATGTTTTACGTTACTCCTTGAGTAAACTGCTCGGTATAGAGGATGAAAAAGGTCTGATTGATGTCCTTGAAGATAAAAACTGTACCGTGGGTGATGTCATACTCGAAACACAGATTCCCAAGCTGAAGATAATAGCTGCAGGAAAACGTTCGGAAAAATCGACTGAATTACTTGCCAGTAAGGAGATGGAAGAGTTACTCAATGAGGTGGCGGTCAGGTACCAAGACCGAATCATCATTTTTGACTCTCCTCCACTGCTTTCAACCAGCGAGTCAATTGTACTGAATCAACACATGGGTCAGGTACTGGTTGTTGTGGAAGCCGGTGGAACACCAGTGGATGCGATAAAGGATACACTGAGCCGCTTGGACAGCGACAAGGCGATCGGCCTGGTACTGAACAAGAGCAGGGAAAGCCGTGGCGATAACTACTACGGTACCTACTATTAACGGCACCATCTAAAAGGGAAGCACCTAATCTAATTAAATTGCCGTCCCCCCTAAGCTCTCCTGTATAAACAGGTATGCCAACACCGTTGGCAGAGAAGTGGACCGTTTCTCACGGTAAACAATGATCAACTCAGTCCAGCGACTGATTCGATTTGCCTGCTCAATTACAAAAACATAAGTTGTGTTCACTGCTGTTTAACCGCAAAAGTCCTTACAAATTTAACCGAAAAATGTGAAAATATTCCCAAATATTACATTAATTTAACTATGGTTTTAGTTGGGTTTTGTTGTTCGTGGTCCCTAAACAACGAATTGTTTTGCTCCCATCTAAGGTTAGATAACTTACTGTTATTTAAGTGATAATAATATAGTTCACGGGGCTCGTGTCTATTTGAGTGCAGCATGATATGGGCGGGAATGGAGACATTTGGCTATTCTTGTGAATCAACCCATTAGGCTGGATAATGGGGCGCGCTTAACAGCGTACTATTACGATCTAAATTTGGCTGAGTAAAAAAAAGATGAAAATAGGCCTATTGAAAGAATCAGCGGTGGGGGAAAAGCGTGTCGCTCTCTCACCGGATATTGTCAAGAAACTGAGTAATAAAGGTTTCTCTATCAAGGTTACCGCCGGCGCGGGTGAAAACGCTGATTTCACTGATGATCAGTATCGGGATGCCGGGGCTGAGATTGTCTCGCCTGCAGAGGCATTGAAGGCCGATATTCTGGTGCGGGTACGTAAACCTTCAGCAAGCGAGGCCGATGAGCTACCCGAAGGTTCGTTATTGATTGCGCATATCGAATCCTGTGAGCTCGATGAGACCCTGAACACGCTCCTGGCCAAGCAGGTCATCTATCTCGCCATGGAGAGAATCCCCAGAATCTCAAGGGCCCAGGCAATGGACGCCCTCTCTTCTCAAAGTAATATCGCGGGTTATCGATCGGTCATCGAAGCAGCGCTCCACTACGGGCGTTTCTTACCCCTGATGATGACCTCGGCAGGCTCGGCCAAACCGGCGAGATTGGTGGTTTTGGGCGCCGGGGTTGCCGGCCTGCAGGCGATTGCAACCGCGAGACGTCTGGGGGCCGATGTGCTCGCCTATGACGTACGTCCGGAAACCAAGGAGCAGATCGAATCCCTGGGGGCCAAAGCCATAGAACTCGATATCGGTGAGAGTGGATCCGGTGAGGGAGGCTATGCAAAAGAGCTTTCCCAAGAGGCCAAGGCGAAACAGCAGCAAGCCCTTGCTGATGAGTTGAGCAAGGCGCATATCATTATCACTACCGCATTGATTCCCTGCCGTCCCGCGCCCGTGTTGGTTACCGAGGAGGTGATCAAAAACATGCGTGACGGTTCTGTAGTGATCGATCTGGCAGCGGCGACAGGTGGCAATTGTCCCTTGACCGAGGCCGACAAGGTGGTTGTAAAGCATGGTGTGACCATTGTCGGTCATACCAATTATCCCTCCATGGTGGCTTCTGATGCGAGTGCCTTCTATGGTGGAAATATCATGAACCTGCTGAATATCATGGTGGAGAAGGGTGAAGACGGCCTGTTGCTGAAGGATCTTGAAGAAGATGAGATCACCCAGGCTATGCGTCTGAGATCCGGGTCTTAAGTCAGCTCCATGTCACAAAAACAACCTATACGAGAGTGATCCCATGCCTGACACACTGGTTGCATTATACGTTTTCGTTCTTGCCTGTTTTATCGGTTACTGGGTGATATGGGGGGTAACCCCCTCGCTGCATACGCCTTTGGTTGCCCTGACCAATGCCATATCAGGCATTATCATCGTTGGTGCCCTGTTGGTGACCGGTCTGGAGACAGCGGGCACTGCCGCAGAGATTTTCGGTTTTGTCGCGGTATTGTTGGCTTCTATCAACGTTTTCGGTGGGTTCCTGGTAACCAACCGGATGTTGGCCATGTTCAAGAAAAAAGATAAGTGAGTGCCTGACCGATGGAGATTTCAGCAAATACCCAAGCGATTGCCTATCTGATATCAGCAATCCTATTCATATTCGCCCTCAAGGGTCTTACCCATCCGGCTTCGGCCCGCCGCGGCAATTATCTCGGCATGGCTGGTATGGCTATCGCCATCCTCGCCACCCTGTTCGGTAACGAAGTGCAGTCATACGGTTTCATCATCGTCGGTGTGGTGGTTGGTGCAGTGATCGGTACGGTCCTCGCCGCACGGGTGCAGATGACTGCAATGCCGCAACTGGTGGCGGCTCTGCATAGCTTCGTCGGTATGGCGGCGGTGTTGGTGGCTATCGGCACCTATCTCAATCATGATGCCGCGGGTACCCTCGATCCAGTCATGCTGGGTGAGTTATCGGCAGGTATCATTATCGGTGCGATTACCTTTTCCGGTTCGGTGGTAGCCTTCGCCAAGCTACAGGGATTGGTCAGTGGAGCGCCGGTTAAATTCAAGGGACAACATGCCCTGAATGCGGTTATCGCCATCGTCACGGTGTTGCTGGGGGTTCACTTCGGTATGACAGGGAGTATGATTTCCCTGGTGCTGATAACCCTGCTGGCATTCGTACTGGGCTTTACCCTGATTATTCCCATCGGTGGTGCGGATATGCCGGTTATCATCTCCATGCTCAACAGCTACTCGGGCTGGGCGGCGGCAGCGACCGGTTTTACCCTGGGTAATCTGCTGCTGATCATCGTGGGCGCCTTGGTCGGTTTTTCCGGTGCCATTCTCTCTTTTATCATGTGCCGGGCCATGAATCGTTCCATTATCAATGTGGTATTCGGTGGTTTTGGCAGTGAGTCGGACGGCGCTCCCAGTGCTGCCGGGGTGGCTGCGGAGAAGGGGGTCAAATCTGCCTCGGTGGACGATGCCATCTACTGGATGGAAGATGCCAGCAAGGTCATTATCGTACCGGGTTACGGTATGGCGGTGGCCCAGGCACAGCATGCCCTGAAGGAGATGATGGAGGAGCTTGAAGCACGGGATGTGACAGTGAAATTCGCCATTCATCCAGTTGCCGGGCGTATGCCGGGACATATGAATGTACTGCTAGCCGAGGCGGATATTCCTTATGACCATGTGATAGAGATGGATGAAATCAATTCTGAGTTTCCAACTGCCGATGTGACACTTGTGGTTGGGGCCAATGACGTGGTCAATCCGGCGGCCAAATCAGACTCCTCCAGCCCGATCTACGGTATGCCCATTCTGGAAGCGGCGAAATCGAGACAGGTCTATTTTCTTAAGCGCTCGATGAATCCAGGTTACTCGGGTGTCGATAATCTGCTTTTTTATCAGGACAACACCTCTCTCATCTTCGGTGATGCCAAGGATACGATCGAGGGTATGGTGACTACGCTCAAGGGTGGAGGGCATTGATCCTTACCTTATAAAGCGTATGCCGAATAGTTATCCAATCCACTTCTAATATGGTGCGGCAAGCCGCACCCTACATGTAATCGAAGCCTAGGGTGCGGTTTGCCGCACCGGAACCAGATTGTTTAGCCGTGATTGGTGGGGCAGGGCCCCACCCTACTGATCGGAACAGGGTGTAGGGTGGGGCCTGCCCCACCGAAATCTGGCTCTTAATCGGTGTGGTATATTGTTGGGTGATTGCAGAGCCAAGTACGATTCATATACAAGCATTGAACCCCCCTAAATTGTCACCGTGAGCGCGACTCTCAAAGATTTCCCCGATCCGCAAGAGATCAAGCAGTGCATGCTGCGGGATCGGCGCCGCCTGTTTCGACAACTGCGCAATCTGAGAAAGAACCAAGCCAGGGGTGGTGACTATTCACCAGGGCTGGTGAAGCTCTGGCACTCGATCCGGGATTCTCAGCAATGCCTTAAGCTGCGGCGCGAGAATCTGCCGCAAATCTCTTATCCCGATGTGTTGCCTATCAGTCAACGGGTGGATGAGATAAAGGCGCTGATTCAGGATAACCAGGTGGTTGTGCTGTGTGGTGAAACCGGATCGGGTAAATCGACGCAACTGCCCAAGATCTGTCTCGATCTCGGCCTGGGACAGTCGGGATACATCGGTCATACCCAGCCGCGACGGGTTGCGGCCAGGACCCTTGCAACACGGGTGGCGAGTGAACTGGGCTCTACCACCGGACAGGCGGTGGGCTATAAGGTGCGCTTCAACGACCGTGTCGGGCCGCATAGCTATATCAAGCTGATGACCGATGGGATACTGCTTGCAGAGATCCAGCAGGACCCCTATCTGAATCAATACGACACCTTGATCATCGACGAGGCCCATGAGCGTAGTCTGAATATCGACTTCCTGTTGGGTTACCTGAAACAGCTGAGGGTCAAGCGTTCCGATCTGAAACTGATCATCACTTCGGCCACCATAGATCCGCAACGCTTTTCCGAATATTTCAATGCTGCACCCATCGTGGAGGTGTCGGGTCGTACCTATCCGGTGGAAACGCGCTATCGACCACCGCTGGAGGGGGCTGAGAACGAGCGGGATGATCCTTTGCAACAGGCCATAGTGGATGCGGTGGATGAGCTGTCGCTGATCGATCGAGGCGACATCCTGGTCTTTCTCAGCGGCGAGCGTGAGATACGTGAGACGGCGGAGAACCTGCGTAAACATAAACTACCCGCCACGGAAGTGCTGCCGCTCTATGCGCGGCTCAGTATCGAGGAGCAGAACCGGGTATTCAAGTCCCACTCGAGCCGGCGCATCGTATTGGCCACCAATGTGGCTGAAACCTCCCTCACCGTACCGGGCATACACTATGTCATCGATACGGGATATGCGCGCATCAGCCGCTACAGTCACCGTAGCAAGGTACAGCGCCTGCCCGTGGAAAGGATCGCCCAAGCCTCGGCGGATCAACGCAAGGGCCGTTGCGGCCGGCTCGCGGCCGGGGTCTGTATCCGCCTCTTCACGGAAGAGGATTTCGAGGCGCGCAGACCCTTTACCGAACCTGAGATACAGCGCACCAATCTGGCCTCTGTGATCCTGCAGATGAAACTGCTCGGATTGGGAGAGATCAGTCACTTCCCCTTCATCGATCCCCCGGATCACCGCCTCATCAAGGATGGGTATAGGATCCTGGAAGAGATTGGCGCGGTTGCGGTTGACCATAAGGTGACCCGTCTAGGACAGCAATTGGCCAGGCTACCCGTGGATCCGCGCATCGGCAGGATGCTCCTGTCAGCGGCCCATGGCCACTGTTTAAGAGAGGTAATGGTGATCGCCGCCGCCCTGAGTGTGCAGGACCCGCGGGATCGTCCGGTGGAGAAGCAGCAGTTGGCGGACGAGGCCCACGCTAAATTTCGCCATGAGCAGTCCGATTTCCTGAGTTATCTGTCGCTCTGGGAGGAGGTTGAGGAGCAGCGAAAACATCTCTCGAAAAACAAATTTCACCGCTGGTGCAAGCGTCAGTTCCTCTCCTGGAACCGGGTGCAGGAGTGGCACGACATTCATCGCCAATTACGCGCCCAGTTGCATGAGATGGGCTTACGCGAGAATAGTGCCGAGGCGGGTTATGAGGAGATCCATCGAGCCCTTTTGAGTGGGCTGTTGAGTCATATCGGGCTAAAGAGTAACAGTCACGACTATCTGGGGGCGAGGAACACCCGCTTTTTTATCTATCCCGGCTCCGGGCTCTACAAAAAACAGCCTAAGTGGGTGATGGCGGCGGAGTTGGTGGAGACCAGTAAACTCTATGCGCGAACCTTGGCAGTGATCCAACCCGAGTGGGTTGAGAGAGCCGCGGGACATCTGGTAAAGCGAAACTACTCGGAGCCCCATTGGGAAAAGAAGCGTGGCCAGGTGGCCGGGTATGAGAAAGTCACCCTGTTCGGTATCACCCTGATACCCCGTCGCAAGATCAACTTCTCCCCCATCGATCCGGTGGTCGCCAGGGAGATCTTCATCCGCTCGGCCCTGGTGGATGGTGACTTCCATACCCGGGCACCCTTCTGGCGCCATAATCAGGAGTTGATCGAAGCCGTTCACGACCAGGAAGCCAAGTCGAGACGGCGGGATATCCTGGTGGATGAGGAGCGTATCTATAGCTTCTACGATCAGCGCATACCTGAAGATATCTCTACAGCCCCGGGATTCGAAAAGTGGTTGCGGCAACAATCCAAGCAGCAGCCGAAACTCCTGTATATGGATGAATCCGACCTGATCAGGGACGCATCACAACGGGTCTCCGGCGAACAGTTTCCGGATCACCTGGATATCAATGGTATGCGGTTACCCCTGGAGTACGAGTTCGAACCAGGCAGCGCAAAGGATGGTCTTACCCTGATCGTTCCCCAGGATGTACTGAATCAGATCACCGAGGCGCGTCTGCAATGGTTGGTGCCAGGCTTGTTGCGAGAACGGGTAATCTCTTTGATCCGGGGATTACCCAAAACCCTAAGACGTTCATTCGTCCCGGTTCCCGATTTCGCAGACGCCTGTCTCGCTGACCTGCCGAGTAGCGAAAGGCCCTTGATACAGGTGCTGGGGGAGCGATTGAAA
Source organism: Candidatus Thiodiazotropha sp. CDECU1 (assembly GCF_963455295.1). Lineage (NCBI taxonomy): Bacteria > Pseudomonadati > Pseudomonadota > Gammaproteobacteria > Chromatiales > Sedimenticolaceae > Candidatus Thiodiazotropha > Candidatus Thiodiazotropha sp. CDECU1. Next base: position 3,102,071 of record NZ_OY734020.1, on the reverse strand, counting down.
CAACTCAGTGGCGTCCATATCCCTGAGGATGCCTGGAGCGAAGCCGATATCCCCACTCACTTGCGCATGCGGGTGCGGGTGGTCGATCAAGGGGGTGCCACCCTGGAGCAGGGGCGGGATCTGGCTGGTATGAAACGCCGCCATGCAGGCCAGCCACAGGCTGAGCATCGACATCTCGATTCCCCCGGTTTTGAACGCAGTGGAGTGCGGGATTGGGACTTCGGTGAGCTGCCGAAACAGATGGGTGTCGAGCAGGGAGGGATTGCACTCCAGGGCTATCCCGCCCTGGTGGATGAAGAGGAGAGTGTAGCGATTCGTCTACTCGATGCCGAGAGCAGTGCCTTGCGTGCCCACAAAGCGGGTGTACGACGATTACTCATGCTCAAGATGCCCAAGGAGATACGTTATCTGCGCAAGAACCTCAACCAACTCGACCGTATGCGTCTGCTCTATGCCAAGGTGCCACAGGGCGATGCAGAGCAACCGGGTGTGGTTCAGCAGGATCTTGAAGATGAATTGGTTGCGTTTATCGTCGATCGCACATTTCTCAATCAACTCCCGGAGATTCGTGACCAGGAGGGCTTTGCGAAACGACTGCACAGCAAGCGGGGGATGCTGATGGAAGAGGCGAACAGGAGCTGTCAACAGCTGTTGCAGATTCTGCAGCTGAGCCATCAAACCAGACAAGCGATAGCTGCCGTCACCCAGGTGAATTGGATGAGTTCTGTATTGGATATGCAGCATCAGCTGGAGCGCCTGGTCTATCGGGGATTTCTACAGCAGGTGCCGGACGCACGGCTGAATGACTATCCCCGATATCTGCAGGGTATATTGAAACGGGTTGAAAAGTTGCCCCATGCTGCAGCTAGGGACCAGCAGCGGATGCGAGAGATGGCGGAACTGCAGCAGCGATGGGAACAGTGGGACGGGCAATATCAGCAGAGTGGCCGGATTGATGAACGTATAGAGGAGCTGCGCTGGGGACTGGAGGAGTTGCGGATCTCCCTCTTCTCCCAGGAGTTGGGGACTGCTTATCCCGTCTCCATCAAACGGCTGCAGAAGCGGATCGAAGCGATGGGGCTATGATCAAGGGGAGTTGCGCCTGCCCAGCTGGGACATCAGGCTGATCCATCCAGTGTCATCAAGCTGTCATGGGAGGTTGGTAGAGTTGACGGCGTAGGAATGATCTCAGGGAATGCCTATACCGGTTAATTGAATAGAGGCGGACTCAACATGGGATCACTCCGTTTTTCCAGTCTATTGCCTCGATGATAGAGGCCTCAAAGGTGGGTAAAACCCACCTTTTTTTCATTCCAGCCACAAAAATTCCAGATCAACAGCATCAATATCCTGAATATCCCGGACAGTCCAGGCCATATTACTCTGCCGCATACGGGGTAACTTATGCTGTGTTGAAACACCGGCAGTTTAACCTGGTCTTGGTGTTAATCAGACGCTATGTTATTGTTCCCAAATAATAATTATTCATGTGGAGGAGATCATGGCTGGATGTTACTGTGGATCCGGTGTCGCCTATGAGAGCTGTTGCGGGCCAATCCATGAGGGCAGGGTAAAGGCAGAGACAGCCGAGCAGTTGATGCGAGCGCGTTACAGTGCTTTCGGTGCCAACCAGGCGGAGTTCTTACATCAATCCCTGCACCCGGATCATCGGCATGATCATGATGTTCAAGCCACCAGGCGTTGGGCGGAAGATTCCCAGTGGCTGGGGCTGCAAATTGTCAATGTGCAAGGGGGAGGAGAGAGCGACGAAGAGGGCAGTGTCGAGTTCATCGCCACCTATAAAGAGCAGGGAATGGTGAGGCCGCATCATGAAATCAGCCGATTTCTCAAACATGACGGGGCCTGGTATTTTGTCGATGGCCAGCTCGTGGCGCCAAAAACCGAGAAACGGGATCAGCCGAAAGTCGGGCGCAATGAACCCTGCCCCTGTGGCAGTGGCAAGAAATATAAGAAATGCTGTGGTGCCTGAACCGGAGAATCATTTGATTTCAAGTTTCTTCGGTTTTTGCCGACAATTGCCTTAGGGCCTGTTAACACTAATCCAATGCACACTGTTGTGCCTGAAAAAACGCCAATCAAGGCGCGAGGAGAGAAGTTTGGTCACTCCAAATGAACGACGAGCAACGCTGAGTGGCGCTTTTTCAGGCGCACCCCAAGGGCACTTCCTTCGGGGCGCAACCCGAAGGGCTGGGGCTGTTTTTGCGCCCAGCGGCGTTATCATTCGCTCATGTAGCCGGGCTACACCACGCTCATTCTGCCTTGCTGGGCGCAAAAACAGTCCCAGCAGAGTGCACCCCAAGGGCACTTCCTTCGGGGCGCATTGGATTAGTGTTAACAGGCCCTAGTTGATTCGATATGGGCCGGGATTACGTGATATCAAGATCTATCAGCGCTAAACGCATTTTCAAACAGCTACTCCTGCTGGGAGTCTGTCTGTGCCTGCCTATGTCCGCCATGGCTGAGATATACAAATATCGGGGAGCGAATGGCAGCATCCATTTCACCGACAAACCGATGAAGGGTAACTACCGCCTATTGTGGCGTAGTGGGAAGAAAAAGCGTAACAGTCATAACAACTACAGTTTGGCACGGATGCGAAAAAACAAGGCCAGGTTGACACCGGTAATCGATAATGTCGCCGAACAGTTCCATCTCCACCCGGGTTTACTGCATGCAGTGGTGATGGTCGAGTCGGCCTACGATCCGAAAGCGATTTCCAAGAAGGGTGCGCGCGGATTGATGCAGTTGATGCCGGCCACCGCCAATCGTTACGGTGTAACCGATTCCTATGACCCAACCCAGAATCTTCATGGCGGTGCTCAATATCTGAAAGATCTTTTGTTGCTATTCGAGTTCGATATCAAGCTTGCACTGGCAGCCTACAACGCAGGTGAAAATGCGGTAGCCAAATACGGCAACAAGATCCCACCCTATCCGGAAACACAAAACTATGTGAAAAAGGTGCTTAACGAGTTCGAGCGCAACCGTTTGGCGATGGTTAACTAATCCCTTCTCGCCTTTCTAAAGACCCTAAGCAGTCCCTAGTTGGAATGCCAATCAAGAATCAGCTCATCGATAATCAATACATTCTCAGCATCGATATCAATGATGTGAAACCCGCTCCAAAAACTATCGGGTTGGGAGGCTTCGGTACACCATACCGCTTCCGCAGCGAATGCGACCTTCTCTTGACCACTCTTCGGATTTGGAAGAACCAGATTGAGTTGATAGACAGAGCCTGTAACCATCGGTTCATCGCTCAATAACATCAGTCCTTCAGCACTGATGTTGACCACCCGGCCGATCTGACTGCCTGTTATTTGATCTGCAATGATCAGTACTTCGTTAGCTACTTTACGTGGAGAATGACGTTGTTCTTGCATGTAATCATTTCCTATGTCCTTAACGGACCTCTTTACCCTCATTTTCCTCATCATCGTCGATGAGTTCGCTAGCTATATCATCAGTGGTTTTCAAGGAGCGTTGGAGCATACGTCTGATAGCATGCAATGTTCTCTCGACAAACGGATCACTGCTGTCTTCTAGAATGGTTGATTCACCTTTAAGAATCTCTTGCGCTAATGTTCTTAGTGGTTTGATAGCGGTTTGAACGCCGGCTCTGTCAACGAACATACACGAAGCAGTCAAGGGACTTAACCAGGATAATTTAACCTTTTGTGATTCTCCACTCTGTGCATCCCTGATTTCGAACCAGGTGCCGAACTTGATCTTGCGCAATTTTTCCATCATTGCTTCTTCATCTTCAGGAATATCCTCTTCCTCGGCCTCTTCTTTAGGCGATTCGATGGTGACTGGCTTGCTGGGCTCCGCTTCCACGACAGTCTTGTCGGTTATGGGTACCACCGTTTCCGAGGTTTGGGCAGATTTTATCGCTTGTTCAGTTGCTATGGATGCGGTTTCGGCATTGCTCAGCAGGCCAAACAGGGTCTGGCTCTTCTCCTGGTGAAATCCGCCCAGGGAGGCCAAGCCCTCCTCAATGGATTTCCTCAAATCTGGCAGTGTCCGCTCTAACTCTTCCCGTTCGCTCTGGTCTTTGGGTTCAAAGGTCCAGGCAATCTCATCTGCGATACGCAACGCCTCTTTCCAGTCGTCGCTCATTTCACCATCCGGATGGCGCAACAGGACAAATACAAGCTTGTCTACCCAGGTCTTCTCCAGGAAATCCTTGGCCGGTTGAGGAAGGTTTTCGCTGAACGAGCGTGCTCTCATCTCCTGGGAGGCACGCTGTCTGGCAATATTCAGCTTCTCTCTGCCTTTGATGGAATCCTGTGCACGCTTTTCGAGGATGTCAGACTTGCGCCTGAATTCATCCATACGTTTCTTGAATGCCTCCAAAAGTGTAGAAAACAGACCGACATTATCAGAAAATTCCTTCAGTACCCGGTCGATGACATTCTGCATGTCGGGGTAGATGCCCCGCTTGAGATTGCGCTCGTCTATCCAGTGGCTGCCAGCTTCAACCAGGGAATCGAGCAGTTGTCTTGCCTCATGATTGCTATCGGTGAGCAGCTTGCGGTCGATAATGGCGACCTTGAGGTAGGGGGTATGCAGATGGCTGATCAGGGCCTTGGCTACCGCCGGGAGCACAGGATCATTCAACATGTATTCGAACAGCATGCCCACTAGGTCGATGGTATCCTCATCCGCCGCTTCAAGGCGGTCCGCGCCAACCTCGGAATAGAGCTTGTGGCGCTCTTCGGCAAGGGTGTGCTTGACCCGGATAAGGAATTGCTCATCGATCTCGATGTTGGAAATTGCGGCACCGGGTGCGTTGACATCCGGAATCATGTCTGAGCGCTGAGCCGGTTGAATATTACTCAGGGCGGAAACCAGATTCTCTTGGGTGGCGGGTGGTACGCTTCCAAGCTGGCGGCCGGCCGCTTTTGCTGCGGCTTCCTTAGCGGCAACCTTCTCTGGCGAGGTGCGTCGCCGGCTGGCCATCATATCCAGAATCGAGCCGAACAGCTCCTCACCCAACTCTTCCTGAGTCTGTTCCTGCTGCAGCTCGGAGTGATCCTCGTCCTCTGCATCTGTCCTGCCTTTTGCATCCGGTGACTTCTGGATCGCCGGGCGTAAGTGGGGTAGAACACCAGCCTCCTTTAGGCTGTTGTTAAAGTCGTCATAGATCGAACCCAACTGCTTCAGCACATATTTATCGAACAGGGCGAGGATGATCACCTTGATCCGCGCTTCCAGACCCAATGCGTCGATTGCCTCGCTGAATGCATGGGCCAGGTGGTGGGGGCCGGAAGGGATCTTTTTATGTTTAACGCTACGTCCACCACTCACCACGCTCAGGCGCTGACCCAGTGCATAGAGCTGGGAACGATGGTGTCCCACCGTGCGACTGATCATGTTTTCCAGGGCGGTGGAGACATCCATCGATTCGTGATCGACGAGTTCCAGTTCCGTGTCTTCTTCGGAAAAACTATCTATCTCGGGTTGGTCTTTCCAGAACTTGTCGAAGCCCTCACTGAGTAATTCGCGAAATTCATGCTCCACCAGTCCATGTCTGTTGCGGATCATCGCCATCGCTTCGAAAAAGCGATTTTGTATCTCGTTGGTTTCGGCCTTTTGGGCAAAGCTGGTCAGCGCTTTATCTGAATTGTTGAAAAGCTCTGTGAGGAGGGCGTTTATATAGACGATTACAGTGTCTTTACAGCGATCCAGCACCGGCTGAAACTGACTCTGATATTTATTTCTTCTGTCCTGTATTGACACGTTTAAAGGATCCTTAAGTGAATCAGTGGCGATATCCAAATAGAGGTGATATTGCTAAAACTTGATTTTTCTAAGTATGTTGCAAGAGTAATAAGTAAAGAGTAGCACGAAGAATGCCTAAGATGAACAATCAGATGAGTGACTTATCGTAATGATTACAAGGTTTTTTTATCATAGCTTGGATTCCTGGCGCACACTCTGTTTGAACATATCTCTAACGTAGACACCATCTCAATCGTCTCCAATGATTTTATCACTGCTTTCTGTGGGTGAGAGCAGAAGCTCTCCCTGACCGACGCTATTGGCGAATACCATGCGATAGGTGGTACCGTCATCCTGGGTATGGGCGGCGCGAAGTTTTTTAACCTTTTCCTTGGCTGGCCTGTACTTCTCCTCATCCTCGAGATATTCCAGGCTGTTATCAGCAGATACTTTGAAAATGTAAAACGGCATGTTTACTACTCCGTCGATGTGGGGGCAGGTCAAGATTTCCAGAAAAATGTCGATAACAATAGATGTATACCATAGTTGTTTCTGGATACAAGCCCGCATACTAGCTGAGATTGATGCTGAATAATACGTCAATAACCTTTGTATATCAGTGATTTAAATCTTAACGACTAGGGACATTGAAGGTAGCCCTGAGGTGAGAGTCATGACTCCTCAACAACTTGTGATCGAGATTGAAAGCCTGGTTTCCCTGCCGGACGTCTGTGTCAAGGTGAACCGGCTGATCGATGCACCAAACTACTCGGCTGCAACCCTGGGCGATATTATTTCCCAGGATACCGACCTGTCAGCCCGCCTGTTGCGGCTGGTTAATAGTGCTTTTTTCAACGTAAAGGCGCCGGTGGAGACCATATCGAGGGCCATCACCGTGGTAGGTACCAGTGAGTTGCGCAATCTGGTGATGGCAACCACGGCGGCACGGATTTTTACCGGTATCCCCGGGGATCTGGTGGATATGGCCGAATTTTGGCGTTACTCGATTACAACTGGAGTGGTCGCGGGTGAATTGGCCAAGCGGTGTAACGTCCTGCACAGCGAGCGGCTGTTCGTGATGGGGATATTGCACGATATCGGTCGACTTGCGATCTATCTGAAAATGCCTCAAGAGGCGCGAGATATCCTGTTGATTACCGGCGGCGACGATACCCTGTTGCCGGATGCGGAAAATGATGTCCTTGGTTTTAACCATATGGATGTGGGTGAGGCCTTGTTAAGGAAATGGAAACTGCCTGAGAGCATCGTATCCGTGGTTGCCTACCATCATCTGCCGGCGGCCGCAAAGACTTATCAACTGGAGACCTCCCTGCTTTTTCTCGCTACCACATTAGCCAGTGCCGATCTGAGCGGTATCGAGTTGGATGAAACCATCGACCTGGTGGATCCTGTTGTCTGGAAAATGACCGGATTGGATGCTGCACAACTAGAGTCCGTCATGGAACGGACACCACACAAGGTCATGGAGATCATGGATGTGGTGTTGGGTCCGAAAGTCAGACCGCTACAAAGCCAGCCACATTAACGATTATCCACTGCCCATCTGTGATCAGACAGGCGCTATGCCCGGGGTGATGCGCTGTTTCATGATTGAGACTCAGTGATTGAGTCCCAAACAGGTTAGAATACGGCCTCATGTTGAGGCTCTACCAATCAAATCACCTCGAATCCCTCGCCGCGCGCCTGGCCACGCAACTCGCCCAACCGGCGGCTGAGCCGCTCCGCCAGGAGCAGGTCATCGTGCAACACCCGGGCATGGCGCGTTGGCTCTCACTACAGATCGCCAGCCACCTGGGTATTTGTGCCAACCTGACCTTTCCTTTGCCGGCGGCGTTCATTTGGCAGCTGTTCCACACCCTGTTACCGGAGGTTCCGGAGTGTGATCGCTATCAGCCACAGCGACTGGCATGGCGTATCTATTGCCTGTTAGAGGCCCTTGATGGGGAAGAAGTAGATCAATCGGTCAGCAACTACCTGGCAGGCGCGGACGATGTCAAGGGTTTTCAGTTGGCGCAGCAGCTGGCCACTCTCTTCGACAGATATCTGATCTACCGGCCAGACTGGATTGCCAAGTGGCAGCGGGGAGAGCCCGCTACCGAGGGCGACAGTTGGCAGGCCAGTCTATGGCGTCATCTGGTCGCGGAGGATGCAATCCATTGGGTGAGCCTGCAGCTACAGTTGGGCCAGATAGGGAAAGCCTCATTCAAGGAGACCCTGCCCCCAAGGATTTTCATTTTCGGTGTGCCGACCCTATCCCCCGGTTACCTGGAGATCATTCGACACATTGCATCGCTGATCGATGTGCATCTTTTTCTGCTCAATCCCTGTGAGGCCCACTGGGCAGATATCGTCTCACCCACCGAACAGGCGCGGCTGGCCCTGCGCTCGCGAGAAGAGGAGCTCTATCTGGAAGTCGGTAATCCACTGCTCGCCACAATGGGCCGGCAGGGGCGGGACTTCTTTGCCGCAATCAATGAGATGGATCCGGGTGGGGAAGAGCTGTACCAGCCACGGCAGGGTGATCTGCTGTTACATCAGTTGCAGGATCAAATATTGACCTTGAGTGAACCGAAACCGGTTGATTCCTCAGACAGCTCCATTAGCTTGCATCGCTGCCACAGCCCGATGCGCGAGGTGGAGGTGCTCTACGATCAACTGCTGGCGGCATTGGATGAAGTGCCGGGTCTGACAGCCTCGGATATCCTGGTGATGGCGCCGGATATCGATCGCTACGCGCCGCTGATCAAGGCCCACTTCTCATCCCCCGGCAGTCGTCCGAAGTTACCTTTCAGGATCAGTGGCGCCGGTCTGTTGCAGGGCAATCCCCTGGCAACGGCGCTGCTTGAGATAGTTCAATTGGCGGAGTCCCGCTACCCGGTCGGCGGCCTGCTCAACCTACTGGAATACCCGGCCATCCGTCGCTGCTTCGGATTGGATGAAGCAGGGATCGAACAGGTCACCCGGTGGTTGACCCAGGCGGCTGTCCATTGGGGGCGGGATGGGGACAGCAAGCGTTCCCTCGGACTGCCGCCCGACCCGGGTAATACCTGGCGGGAGGGGTTGTGGCAACTGGTACTGGGTTATGCGATGCCGGGAGATGCCGAACAGCTTTGGCATCGACACTATCCCCTGGATGCGGTGGAGGGTTCGGAGAGTCAATGGCTGGGTGGGATGTTGGCCTTCTGTGATGCGCTTTTCTCGCTCCAGGATGAGCTCGCGATCAGTCGTTCACCCCAGGCATGGATGAGGTTACTGATCGGTCTTACCGAGCAATTCTTCGCTGCCGATGAGGAGAGCGAGTCACTGCTCGAGTCGGTCAGAGAGACGATTCACGCATTGGTCCAGGAGATGCAACAGGGGGGAATCCAGCAGGAGCTGGCTTTCGCACCGATTCGCTATCGCCTGCAGGAGATGTTCAGCCAAGCAGTCGAGCGGGGCTTTCTCGGCGGCGGTGTCAATTGCTGCGCCCTCGCTCCCATGCGAAGTCTTCCGTTTCGTGTGATTGCCCTGATCGGCATGAATGACGAAGCCTTTCCCCGCCAGCAGCCGGAGCTGGGATTCGATCTGATGGGTAATGAGTTTCGTGCCGGGGACCGATCGCGACGCGCGGATGATCGCTACCTCTTCCTGGAGACCATAATCTCAGCGCGGGATCGTCTTATAATCAGTTATGTGGGCCGCAACCAGCGCGACAACAGTCTGCTCCCACCCTCTGTGGTGGTGGATGAGTTACGCGACACGTTGCAGCAGATGGTTGACGAGTCTGGCATGCAGCAGATCACCTTCGACCATCCCCTGCAGCCCTTCTCCCAGGACTATTTTATTGCTGACAGCGCTCTTTTCAGTTATTCGGAAGAGATGCGCGAGGCTGCACTGCGGGTCGGTCGCGGCAATCGTGATGACCTTCCTCTGGTGCCAGCCCCCCTGGCCGATACCGATGACGAAAAGCAGATCGATCTGCAGCAGTTGCTCCACTTCTTCACCAATCCGCTACGGGGGTTTGCCGAGAACCGCTTGAATCTGGAAATCAACCAGGCAGACCAGTTACCTGAGGAGCGGGAACAGTTCTCCCTTGATCATTTCGACCAGATGGGACTGGAACATGAGCTGGTGGAGGCCTTGCTGGCTGAGCAGACCCCTGAGGACCTTTATCAGCGATTACGTGCGCGTGGACGCCTGCCCCACGGGAAGGTGGGTGAACAGATATTCAGACAGATGCAGATGCGGGCCACGGCAATGGCTGAGCGTGTTCATTCCCTCGATAAGGGCGATTCACTGCAACCCCTGGAGGTTGATCTCCTTTTCGGTGAACAGCATCTGGTTGGCCATTTGCACGCTGTCAATCAGGGAGGGCTGCTGGTCTATAGCACGGATCGCCTCTACCCCTACCAGATGCTCAGGCATTGGATTCGGCATCTATTGTTGAACGCCCTCAACCCTCCCGACATCAAGCCGCTGACACGGCTGCTCGAGGGGGAGAGGAGCGGTCAATTCAGGCCGGCCGAGAGGGCCATGGATCACCTGGAGATCCTGTTGCAACGCTATCGTCAGGGGCTGCATCTTCCCCTGACGTTCTTTCCCGCAACGGCATGGATCTACCAGGAGAAGCTGCGGCAGGGTGATGAGGAGAAGGCCCGCAAGGGGGCGCAACAGCGCTGGTTTGGCAATCGGTTTCAAACCGGTGATGTGGATAAACCCTACCATCGCCTGCTGTTGCCGGACCGGCCTGCCCTGGATGAGACTTTTTTTGCCACCAGTAGTGAGATCCTGCAACCCCTCATGGAACATCTGGAGTGGCACGGATGAGCATGCAGATCGAATCGGTTGCCCTGCAGGGCTTCAATCTGGTGGAGGCGAGTGCCGGCACCGGCAAGACCCACACCTTGACCGGTCTCTATCTGCGCTTGCTGCTGGAACAGGACTATGGCCCGGAACGGATCCTGGTGGTGACCTACACCAAGGCGGCAACGGCGGAACTGAAAACACGCATCCGCCAGCGGCTGATCGAGGCCCGGTCGCTGTTCAGCGGCGCTGAATGCAAGGACCCCCTGCTGCAGGCCATCCATGACAAGATAGAGGCTAGGGAGCGGGCGCGCAGGCGCCTCGACCTGGCCATCGCCAGCTTCGACCGGGCGGCGATCTATACCATCCACGGGTTTTGCCAACGGGTATTGACCGAGCAGGCGTTTGAGACCGGGCAGGGATTTAACACCGACCTGGTGCCGGACCAGGCCGATCGGCTGCTGCAGATTGCGGACGATTTCTGGCGACGCGAGATCAACCGGCTGCCCGATCAGCTGCTTCAGGCCCTGCGCAACGCGATCGATAGTCCCGAAACATTGCTCTATCGCCTGGGTCCCGCACTGGGCAAGCCCTATCTGGGGGTCAGGGCCAGAGATTGGCCCGAAGGCTTGCAGGAACTGGAACAGCAGGCCCTTGAGCTGCGCTCCGAAGTCAATGCATTGTGGCAGGATCAACGCAATCGTATCCTCGCCCTGCTGGGCGACAGCCAGGTGATGAAGGGGAATGTCTACCGCCAGGTCTGGGTAGAGGGCTGGGGTGCGAAAATGGATCAATGGCTGCTGGGGACGCCCTATGCAAGGCCCTTCGATAAGGCCGAGCGGTTTACACCGGAGAGTATCGAGGCGGCGGTGAAACCAGGCCAGGTGGCCCCTCAACACCCCTTCTTTGCTCTTTTTTCCCGTTATCTTGCCAGCATAGAACAGTGCGCCGACGCCTTCGACAAGGTCCTGGTGGCCTGGCAGAAGTCATTCCATGACTATCTTCTGGTTGAGTTGCCGCGACGTCAGGCCGAGGCGGGGGAGTGGTCCTATGACGACCTGTTGCTGCAACTGCACGCCGCCTTGCAGGTGCAGAGTGGTGACCACTTGGCGGGCCTGTTGCGCAGCCGCTATGCCGCTGCCCTGGTGGACGAGTTTCAGGACACCGATCCGGTACAGTATCAGATCCTCAGTCAAATCTACCGCGACAGCCGGCAACCGGTGTTTCTGGTGGGGGATCCAAAACAGGCGATCTACAGTTTCCGCGGCGCCGATCTGTTCGCCTATCTGCGCGCCAGGGAGGAGACAGGCGCGACCCACCATACCCTGGACATCAACTGGCGCTCCACGCCCGGATTGGTACAGGCGGTGAATACCCTGTTCGGCCGATCCCAGCGGCCATTCTTCGAGCCGCGCATCGGTTTCGAAGCGGTCGCGGCGGCGGACCGGGAGCTGCCCCCATTGAAGATCAAGCACGGTAACCAGGCACCATTCCAGATCTGGCAGCTCGGCTTCGACCAACAGGCGGGGATCGAAGCGATCCGCCAGTCGGTAGCGGATGCCACCGCCGCTGAGATCGCCCGCCTGTTGACCTTATCTGCCCAGGATCAGGCGCATATCGGAGAGAGACCCCTGTGCGGCGGTGATATCGCCGTTTTGGTGCGTACCCATGATCAGGCCTCACGCATAGCACACGCCTTGCGGGTGTATGGCATACCCGCGGTTCACGGCAGTCAGCAGAGTGTCTACTGGAGTCATGAGGCAGAGCAGTTGCAACGCTTGCTGATCGCCCTGCTGGAGCCCCACCGGGGGCAGCTGGTTCGAGCCGCGCTGGCAACATCCATGTTGGGTTGGGACGGCGCCACCATCGATGAGTTGAACCGGGACGATGGGTTGCAAAACAGGATGTTCAACCGTTTCTACCACTATCACCGCGCCTGGCGGGACAAGGGTTTCATGGCCATGATCAGGGCCCTCTCCATTGATATGGGCATAGAGAACCGACTCCTCGAGTTCAGGGACGGAGAGCGCCGCCTGACCAACTTCTATCATCTCCTGGAACTGCTGCATCAACATGACACCACTGCCCATGCCGGCATGGAGGGGTTGGTGAAGTGGTTTGCCCGCCAGTGTCAGTCTCCATCCCAGGACGATGAGCGCCTGCTGCGATTGGAGAGCGACGGGGAGTTGGTGAAGATCGACACCCTGCACCATAGCAAGGGATTGGAATATGGCATCGTCTTCTGTCCCTTTGTCTGGGATGAGGGTGAGGCAAGGGCCGACGACAGACCCTTTCTCTTCCACGATCCGGAGGAAGACTATGCCGCGGTGCTGGAACTGGGATCAGATGCCTTTTATGCCAACCAGGCCTATTTCCGGGAGGAGGTGTTCGCGGAAAACCTGCGTCTGCTGTATGTGGCCCTGACCCGTCCCCGCTATCGCTGCTATCTGCCCTGGGGATGGTTGAAGCAGAGCCGGCCCTCGGCCTTCGCCTGGTTATTGCACACAACCAATCAAGCTGATTGTGCCCACTCCCTGGTGCATTGGCAGCAACAGCTCAAGAGATTCACTGCCGAGCAAGATGCGCAGCAGTTACAGGCCTTGGCCGCAGCCAGCCAGGGAAGCATCCATATCTCAGCCTTGCCCCAGCAGGGAGAGGCGGCACAACTCTGCCTGTCCCTGCCGCCGGAACTGTTGCCGCCGAGACGTTTTTCCGCATCCATCACCCCGCGGCGCAGTGTGGCCAGTTTCTCCTCCCTGGTGGCGGGACAGCATGAAGACAGACCCGATTACGATGCCCCGGCAGCGATCCTCAACCAGCCGCAAGATACCAGTCAGGGATTAAACGTACATGGCTTCCCCCGCGGCTCGAGGCCCGGCAGCTGCCTGCATGGGATCCTGGAGGAGCTGGACTTCACCCAGACCGGGGGGAAGACGGTGGAGGCCCTGGTGGAGGAGAAGCTGCTGCTGCATGCCATCGACAGCCGTTGGACGAGTGTGGTGGTGGCGTGGTTGAGAGAGGTCGTGGAGACACCCATCAATGTAGCAGGCTTGACCCTGAGTCGGATTGGATCGGAGCAACGGTTGAATGAGATGGAGTTCTATTTCCCGGCCCGATCCCTGCAGCCGAAGGCGATCGCGGCACTGGCGCAACAGCACCGTTTCTCCAATGTCGATGGACTGATCGACGGTCTTGGCAAACTCCACGCCACTGTGGTGGATGGTTATATCAAGGGCTATATCGATCTTATCTTCGAGGTGGATGGTTGTTTTTATCTGGCCGACTATAAGTCGAACTGGCTGGGCAAGGGTTACAGCGACTACCATCCCCGGGCCTTGATGGCGGCGATGATCGAGCACCACTATCCCCTGCAGTACCTGCTCTACACCCTGGCCTTGCATCGTTATCTCAAGCTGCGTCTTCCCGAGTATGAGTATGAGCGCCATTTTGGAGGTGTCTACTACCTGTTTCTGCGTGGCATGCAACCCCGTAGCGGGGCGCGTCTGGGCGTGGTGGCTGAACGGCCCTCAGTCGATTTCATAGAGGCCCTGGACCAGTTGATCGAGGCGCACAGCGATGAGTCGTCCTGATACCCTGTTACGCGCGCTGCACCGGCACAAGCTGCTCAACAATCTTGATCTGCATCTTGCCGAGTATCTGCTGTCAGAGGCAGCGGTCCCATCACAATCCCTCGCACTGGCGATCGCACTCACCAGCCGGGCCACCGGTGACGGGCATGTCTGTCTCGATCTGAACGAAGTTGCAGGGAACACGCTTTTCGATGATCCGGAGATAAGGATGCAGGCCCCAGGATTGGCGGAGTGGAAGGCCGAGTTGCATCAAAGCGGCATCATCGGTCAACCCGGTGCATGGCAGCCCCTGATTCTCGACACCCGGAACCGGCTCTATCTGCATCGTTACTGGGACTATGAGCAGCGTCTGGGGCATTCCCTGCTGCAACGTGCCAGAAGTGTCGCGCATGAGGTTGACCGGGAGGGGGCCAAGCAGGCCTTAGGGAGGCTGTTTCCTGACGGTCAGTCGGGTATCGATTGGCAGAAACTTGCCGTTGCCACAGCCATCCTTTGCCCCCTCACCATCATTTCCGGTGGACCGGGTACCGGTAAGACCACCACTGTGCTTCGCCTGCTGGCACTGTTGCGCCAGCTGCCAGGTGGCGAGGCGTTGCGCATCGCCCTGGCTGCGCCCACAGGCATGGCCGCGGCCCGCTTGCAGCAGGCGATCCAGCAGGCCAAGGTCTCAGTTCCCCTCTCACAACAGCAGTTGGCGTCGATACCGGAACAGGCATCGACCCTGCATCGACTGCTGGGCATGCATCGATCCGGCACCGGTTTTCGCCACCATCGGGAAAATCCCCTGCTGCTGGATGTGGTGATCGTGGATGAGGCATCCATGGTGGACGTGGCACTGATGACCAAACTGCTGCAGGCCCTGCCTGACACTGCGCGCCTGGTGCTGCTGGGAGATCGGGATCAACTGGCCTCGGTGGAGGCGGGGTCGGTGATGGGCGATCTGTGTGCCGGGTGCGATGGGCCGGATGATGACTTCGCACGACAATTGAGGGAGATCACCATGCAGCCGGTGAGGGTCGGGGAGGCGTCTACCAGTGAGCTGAGAAACAGTGTTATCGAGCTGAAACAGAGTTTTCGCTTCGATCCCGAGAGCCGCTTGGGACAGCTGGCCAAGGCGGTCAATGGAGGTGACGCGCCAGGGGCGCGACAGCTGCTACAGCATGGTGGTGATGAAGTAGGCCGGATAGAGCCCGGTACTGATGTGACCACCCTGGTTGCAACTCATTTTACCAGGCTGTTTCAGGCGGTCAGGGCGGGGGCGCCTGTGCACGCCCTGTTCGCCCTGCTGTATGAATTCCGCCTACTCTGTGTGCTGCGCGAGGGTCCGTTCGGCGTCAATGCTTTGAACAGCGCCATCACCCGGGAACTGATCAGGAGCGGGCATATCGAGGATCACAACGATTGGTATCCGGGGCGACCGGTGATGCTGTCGCGCAATGACTATCAGCTCAATCTCTATAATGGTGAGACAGGCATAGTCCTGCCCCATCCTGAACAGAAGCATGAGTTGGCCGTGGCCTTTCAGGGCAGTGATGGTCAGACCCGATGGATCTCACCCGCCAGGTTGCCCCATTGCGAGACGGTATACGCGGTAACGGTACACAAGAGTCAGGGATCGGAGTTTCAGGCGGTCGCACTGCAGCTACCGGATCAGTGGAATCCGGTGTTGTGTCGCGAACTGGTTTATACCGCGATCACCCGCTCGAAGCAGCGGTTCACCCTGGTCGGTGATGATGGGATCTTCGAAGCGGCGATCGCCCACCCCATGCAACGTAGCAGTGGGCTGCCCGATCTGCTTGCCGGCAAACCCGGTTAGTGTGCCACTTGCGGCTTTGGCGCGGAGGGAAGTATGCCAATCCTTGGAAAGCAGATATTTTACTGAGCACATAAAAAATTAATGGGGTTGGATAACTCCTCGTTGTGGTAGTGTATTGCCTGTTTGAAATATGCTCGGCACGAAGCATATCAAATATTATTAATAAAAACAGTTAGTTATTAGGTTTTTCCAAATTCCCTCATGAGCTTTTCTGCAGAAGCGGATGAGATAACTGACTCACTAGTAAAGGCTTAGGGCAGGCTTGGTACTCTCTGACTGGGCCGGTCAAACTGATTAAGCGATCAACGAAGGAGACGAAACGTCATGATCAACCCAGTCGGTTCCGCGGAACTACAACCTTTGTTTGTCTACGATCCCGATACCCATCACAAACTCACCCATGAGGCTGAATCCCTGCCGTCGGTGGTGATCAGCTCTCAGGCCGCCGGCAACGCGGTGATGATGGGGGCGGGGTATTTCAGTCCGTTGAAAGGTTACATGACCGTAGCCGATGCCATGGGTGCCGCGGAAAAGATGACCCTGACGGACGGCAGCTTCTTCCCGGTGCCTGTGCTCTGCCTGCTGGAGAGTACCGATGCCATTGGTGATGCCAAACGGATCGCCCTCAGGGATCCGAACGTGGAGGGCAATCCGGTATTGGCGGTGATGGATATCGAGGCCATCGAAGAGGTGAGCGACCAACAGATGGCGATCATGACCGACAAGGTCTATCGCACCGACGACAGCGAGCATCCAGGCGTGGCGGCATTCAACGGCCAGGGAAAGATCGCCGTCTCCGGTCCTATCCAGGTACTCAATTTCTCCTATTTCCAGAGCGATTTTCCCGATACCTTCCGTACCGCGGTGGAGATTCGCAACGAGATTCAGGAGCATGGCTGGAAAAAGATCGTCGCCTTCCAGACCCGTAACCCGATGCATCTGGCCCATGAGGAGCTCTGCCACATGGCGATGGATCGACTCGGCTGCGACGGCCTGGTGATCCACATGCTGCTGGGTAAGCTGAAGCCGGGTGATATCCCCGCACCGGTCCGTGATGCGGCGATCCGCAAGATGGTGGAGCTCTACTTCCCACCCAACAGCGCCATGGTCACCGGTTACGGATTCGACATGCTCTATGCCGGACCCCGTGAGGCGGTACTGCATGCCTACTTCCGCCAGAACATGGGGGCCACCCATTTCATCATCGGTCGTGACCATGCCGGTGTGGGTGACTACTACGGCGCCTTCGACGCCCAGACCATCTTCGAGGATGAGGTGCCTGCCGGCGCCCTGGAGATCGAGATCTTCAAGGCCGACCACACCGCCTGGTCGAAGAAGCTGGATAAGGTAGTGATGATGTGCGAAGCCCCGGATCACGAGAAAGAGGACTTCGTCCTCCTCTCCGGCACCAAGGTGCGGGAGATGCTGGGGCAGGGTAAAGCTCCACCCAAGGAGTTCTCACGCCCCGAAGTGGCGCAGATCCTGATCGACTATTACCAGTCAATCTAATAACGCATCGGGATCGAGAGAAAAGCCCGCCATTGGCGGGCTTTTTTTTTGTGCTTTTTTCAAGCTCACGAAATCCCTGCAGGGTAGCTTATCGACAACGATATTCGGGATGATGGATAGACTTGCATCCCTGGCTACCTATGCCAGCAGGATATATCAACGCTGATTTGCCAATTTTCGGATAAGACTGCGATGTCGCAGTTTAATATTCGTGGGTGGTGACATATAGCGGAATAGTCGAATCAAAAAGGTGTGCATCTGGGGCGAATTCCGTGCTTTGCTGTATGAATCCGGTTTCATGCGGCGCTTCCCATATTGCAATACCCCATGCTGCAGCTCTCCATCAATGATTGCTGTAATACCTTGTTCGCGCACTCTTTGCAGCGGCCGCAACAAGTGCCCACCTTGAGCTCATCGCTCAATGCTTCCAAGGATGAGATACCGTTTCCCGCTGCATTCCTGATGTCGTTATCTGTAATCGCGTGACAGACACAAATGTACATAAATTTAGCCTTTCCCGTTCGCTGATCCGTTATTTATTGCAAATACTAGTGCAAATCATTATCATTTACAAGAACAGAAATTCAAGCTGAGTCAGTACTGCAATTCTGAGTAGCATACTGATTTCTTTTCTCTCTCCATGAGCGTGTATAGATGAAAAGCAGGGGTAACTAATGAAGGTCGATCCGGTAATCAATCAAACACTCAATGCTGTATTGAATGGGCAGCTCACAACCATAAATCAGTTGTTTCTACATGCGCGCATGATCAAGAACTGGGGGCTGACTTCCCTCAATCAACACGAATACAAACTCTCCATTCAGGCGATGAAGCTGGCGGATGATCTGATTGAGCGGATACTGCTTTTGGAAGGACTGCCTAATCTACAGGACCTTGGCAAACTTTACATTGGTGAGGATGTACCTGAGATCCTGAGCAACGATCTGATGCTTCAGTCGGAGGTGCGAGCTGTGCTTGTGGAGGCCATTGGGACATGTGAAAAGGCCCAGGACTATGCCTCTCGAGAGATCCTCGAAAAGATATTGGAGGAGACAGAGGAACATATCGACTGGCTCGAGGCTCAGCAATGGCTGATCGATAAGAGCGGTCTGCAAAACTATCTTCAGTCACAAATCTAGCGGAGAGAATCCACATGAAAGGTAATCAAAAAGTAATTGCGCAGCTACAAAAATTACTGCGTGGTGAACTGGCCGCCCGAGACCAGTACTTCACCCACTCCCGTATGTACGATGACTGGGGACTCAGCAAGCTCTACGAACGGATCAACCACGAGATGGAAGATGAGACCCAGCATGCCGATGCATTGATCAAACGCTTGCTGTTTCTGGAAACCACCCCCGATCTCTCCGCACAGGACGGTCTTCGTATCGGCAGTGATGTGCCTTCCATGCTGAAATACGATCTGGATGTAGAGTATGAAGTCATCGCCGCCCTGAAAGAAGCGATTGCTGTCTGCGAAACAGAACGGGACTTTCAGAGCCGTGAGATCCTGGAGGTGATGTTGGAGGATACAGAAGAGGATCATGCATATTGGCTGGAAAAACAGCTGGGGCTGATCGACAAAATCGGCTTACCAAACTATCTCCAATCCCAGATGTGATTCGCATGCTGGATCCCTGCCAATGATTGTGGGGGATTTTCTGTTTACGCCAACTGTTTGGTCACTTTCTGCAATCCATTGAGAAGACTTGACACCCCCGAGCTTTGCAGCGGTACAAAGGTGGCATTGGTGCGTTTGCAACAGCGTTTTACCCGCAGGCAGGCGTCATGACTGACACAATCGATGGGGCAAAACACCATATCGGCGCCAGCTAACTTGCTGTCCAGATTGGCGCGGCTATCCTCAACCCCGCCGTCATGATGGATGAAGTCCCCCTGGCACCCCTCCACCAAGGAGCGTAGGTGGGGTGCCAGCGAGCGGCGCCCACCAATATAGACCACCCTGCGTCCTGCAAGGTTTGGCAGGCTCGGTGCCTGCAGGCGGTCATGTCTGAAACGCTCCATCAACTGAGCCAGGTTCTTCTCATTGACAGACAACTGCTCGCGACTCTCCTGTAACAGCTCTTGCATCGCCCTGACCCTTTCGCTCTCTTCATCGAGCTCCTGTCTGGTCGCTGCCAGAGTCTTGGTCAACCACTGGTTTCTACGCTGCTGACGCTGCAGTGTATCTTGCAATACGGACGATTCGGGATTGGTCTGTTTCGTCTCCCTGGCTGTCAACTCCTGACGCAACTTGGTGACCAGCTGTTCCAACTCTTTGATGCGTAGATCCCGTTCCGCCAGCTGTTCATCATTGATGGCGCGTTGTTTCTTCTGCATCTCCTCCAGGGAATCCCGTTCCGCCTCAAGCAGGGGAATTTGCGCCAGGGCCTTGCGATGGGAGCGGCCTGAAAGATGGGAAAGCATGTGAACCTCCCCATATACCTGGTTCGAGAGTGTCTTGGTTGAGGCGGGGTGGGTTACCAGCGCCCACAACATGCCCGGTATCTCATCATCTGCCAGGGCCTGTTCCCAGTGTGCCGCCAGTTCCATCTCGCAGTTCACCTTGGAGATGCTTTTGATATGACGAGTGAACCGTTTGTCCAACATTTTTTGCAGGTTCTTGGTTACACGTGACTTCTCACTTGCAGCATGGGCCAGGGTGACGTGATAGTCAAAATCGCTGGCTTTCGCCTCCATCGTCACACCGGATTGGCGAAACACCCGTTTCAGATCATCGATGCTGAGACAGGTGCCTATCACCGGGCAGTGGAGGCGCTCCTCGAGCTCCCACAGCTTACGCCGTCTTTGATTTGGAGGGGAATGACGTTTCGCTTTTAGGTAATCCAGGCACATATCTATTAGGCGGTTTCCACCAAAGCATGGGTTTCTCCAGCCAGCAAGCGCCAATGATTTAACGAACGGTGGTAGCCGCAATAGGGAGTGGTGGAGGAATCGAATTCAGGATGGTGACACAGTGCCTCTATGTGACGGACAACGGCACAGGCCATTCTCCTTGAACGGGATATTTGGTAACGCCATATGAGAAAGCCGATACGGGAGAGGAGGATCTCCGCATCAATTTGCAGATATATGTCGAGTAGAGATTCAACTTTCATTGCAGCCATACCTACCTCCATGCTGTAACACTGAGTCCAGTTTGGCTGGCTGCCTATCGATGGAAGGCTTATCGCTTGCTAATCCGGAGATTAATAATATTCAACTACCTGGTACTAGTTGATTGCCTTGATTCAATAACGATGACTTGTCCTGGACAGCGCAACAACGCTCAGAACCGGGTGTTGAGCTTACTGGCCCCGCGCTCAATGAATAACACTGTCGTCAGACATTTAAATACAAATAATAATCATTATCAATAAAAATTCAAGCAATAAACCAATTTCATTCTCCCGATGGCAACAAATTCGGATAAATTTGTTGACTTGCAAATAAAAATCATTATCATTCGCATTTAATTTAAGGCAACAAGGTGATTTCAGATGAGCTTTTCCAGTGGTGACTCCCCCACCAGGCCCATAAAAGCGGAGACTTCCAATCTTCCTATTCGGTTGAATAGTACCGACCTGTTTCAGGGGCAAAGTCGGTTAGTGATCATGCATAAGGGTAGTGAGTATCAGCTGAAGATCACACGATATGGCAAGTTGATCCTCACTAAATAGTTGCATCTACACATAGACATTAACGGTAAGCCAGCGTTACGCAAGCCAGCCCAGCACTTATCATTTCAGAGGTTATATGATGATGAAAACACTCCTGTTTCTGGTTGCGAGTATGGTCTTGGTTTCTCCTGCATGGGCAGCCCCCGATGAAAAGGCTGTACTGTCTCACTATGCCGACCTGGCCCATGCCATGTACCAGGACTCCTTGATCACCGCCAAGATACTGCGGAAAAGTGTCAATGAGTTGGTCTCCGAGCCCAGTGAGGCCAACCTCGCTGCTGCGAAGGAGGCATGGAAGAACGCTCGCATCCCTTATCAGCAGACTGAAGCCTACCGTTTCGGCAACCCCATCGTTGATGACTGGGAGGGCAAGGTCAACGCATGGCCGCTGGATGAGGGCCTGATCGATTATGTCGCCGCCAGCTACGGTGACGAATCCGACGAGAATCCCTACTACACCGCGAATATCATTGCCCATAAGCGGATCAAGGTGGGGGGCAGGGAGATCGATGCCACTAAGATCACCAAGCAGCTGCTGGCTGAGACCCTGCATGAGTTGGATGAGATCGAGGCCAACGTGGCCACCGGTTACCATGCCATCGAATTTCTGCTTTGGGGTCAGGACCTGAATGGCAACGGTCCCGGTGCAGGGACACGCCCCGCGAGTGATTTCGATAGCGCCAACTGCACATCGGGCAACTGCCAACGTCGAGCCGCCTATCTATCTGCCACAACCGAGCTGTTGATTGATGAGTTGAGTTGGATGACTGCCCAGTGGGCACCGGGTGGCGAGGCACGGAGCGCGCTCTCCAGGGGTAACCCCCTTAAAGGTATAGGCACCATCCTCACTGGCATGGGCAGCCTGTCCTATGGTGAGCTGGCGGGTGAACGCATGAAGCTGGGTGTGATGCTGCATGATCCGGAGGAGGAGCATGACTGTTTCAGCGACAACACCCATTGGTCCCACTACTACGATGCCCTGGGCGTGAAAAATGTCTACACCGGGAGCTATACCCGCATCAATGGCAGCAGGATCAGCGGACCAAGCATGTCAGACCTGGTGGCTGCTAAAAATCCATCCATCGATAAAGCGCTACAGGATCAGTTGGATCATACCCTGACCAGGATGCAGGCCCTGGTGGACAGTGCCGAGAAAGACGGGGTCGCCTACGATCAGCTTATCGCTGAGGGCAACAAGGCGGGCAACGCCAAGGTATTGGCTGCGGTCGATGCACTGGTTGCCCAGACCAAGGGGATAGAGAGAGCGGTTGCCGTACTCGATCTGACGCCGATTGCCTTCGAGGGATCCGACAGCCTGGATGCACCGAACAAGGTGTTTGAGTAGTCATCCATACCGCCCCTGTCGGCGATCTGTCAGCCAGGCCAATAGTGAAACCCAGCCAATACATGCTTGTTGCTCTCGCGCTGCTGATCTATGCAGTTGCCGCTGCCGGTGGTGTGGATCTGACCAGACCAACCACGGACTTTTCCAAGCCGGAAGTCGATGAGATCTATCCCGGTGGCGCCGCCACCCATTCCATGGCGGCGGATAAGCGGGCCTTCTCACATCCCTCGGCCAACATGAGTGTTGAGCGACGGCTCGACTTCACCCTGGGCAAGGCGATGTTTAAACGTCTATGGGTCTCCGCACCCACCGCCACCCAGGCGGCCGACGGACTCGGCCCCCTGTTCAATGCGCGTGCCTGCCTGCTCTGTCACAAGGGCAACGGCCGGGGACGCCCCCTGGAAGATGATGGTGGCAGCGCCAACTCCTTTGTGCTGCATTTGAGCGTCCCACCCCGGGATGAACTCCAGCGAACACAACTGAACAAGCATATGGTCAGTACCATTCCGGAACCCACTTACGGTAGTCAGCTGCAGAATTTCGCCGTCAGGGGACTCACGGCAGAGGGTCAGGTGAGAATCGACTATGAAGAGATCGAAGTCGTCCTGGCCGATAACGAAAAGGTATGGCTGCGTAAACCTAGTTACACCATTAGGGATCTGGGTTACGGCGCCATGCAGCCCGATACCATGATCTCTCCACGTATCGCGCCGCAGATGATCGGCCTGGGTCTGCTGGAAGCCATAAAGGTGTCGGATCTTGAGGCCAATGCCGATCCCGATGATCGGGATGGTGATGGCATCTCCGGCAGGCTGAACCGGGTCTGGAGTTTTCACTACAGCAGGGTGGTGCCGGGTCGTTTTGGCTGGAAGGCCGGCACCGCAACCGTGGATGAGCAGTCCCAGAGCGCCTTTTTCGCAGATATTGGTATCTCTGTCCCTTTGCACCGGGATGCATCCGGTGACTGTACTCAACGTCAGACGGCATGCCAGGAGGCGCCCAACGGCAACTCGGCCCAGTATGAAAACCTCGAAACCCCTTCTCAGACCACCGCTTGGACGGCCCTCTATAGCCGTAACCTGGCCGTCCCCCAACGGCGTGAAGCGGGAGCACCGGAGGTGCTCAGGGGCAAGCAGCTCTTCTATGAGACTGGCTGCATCGACTGTCACAAGCCGAAATATATCACTGCAGAAGAGACCATCGATCCGGAACATGCCGGTCAGCTGATATGGCCCTATACCGACCTGTTGCTGCATGACATGGGCGATGGGTTGGCGGACAGGCGTCCGGAAGGGGAGGCCGGCGGGCGCGAATGGCGTACTGCGCCGCTCTGGGGTATAGGCCTGAGTGCAACCGTGAACGGTAACCGTTACTTCCTCCATGACGGTCGTGCGCGGACAGTGTTGGAGGCGATCCTCTGGCATGGCGGCGAGGCACAGGCCTCCCGGGACAAAGTGGCGGCGATGAGCCGTTTGCAGCGTGCCGAACTGATTCGATTTATTCAATCCCTATAGAGACTGGGTATGTACCGAAATAGTTTTATTACACCCGTACTCCTCACAGGCGCATTGCTGGGATTGCTATTGAGCAGTAACAGCAGGGGTGCCGATACGGGTTGGCAGGCGGCCAACCGGGTAATCCTGGATCAACATCTGCTGCCCCGTTATGAACGTCTGGCCGAGAGCGGCAGGATGCTTTCGCGACGGGCCACCCGGTTCTGCAAGGCACCGGATTTGCAAGCGTTGGAGCAACTGCGCGGGGCCTACCATGCAGCCATGGATGACTGGATGGGCATCCAGCACATGCGTTTCGGCCCGGTGGAGATGTATCTGCGCTACAACCGTTACCAGTTGTGGCCGGACAAACACGGCACCGGCGCCAAACAGTTACGCCAGCTGTTGGCTAAACAGGATAGGGGAATATTGTTGCCGGATCGTTTTCCTCATATCAGTGTGGCGGTACAGGGTTTCACCAGCCTGGAGCGCCTGCTGTTTCCCGCCGAGTTGCAGCTGGCTGAGTTTACATCCGGCGATACAGCCAGCTATCGCTGCGAGTTGGTTATGGCCATTGCCCGGAATATCGCACACATGTCATCCGGCGTGGTCGAGGATTGGCTGCCGGGCGATGTGGCATATGCTGATCTGGTACTGGGTGCGGAGCAGGGCAATGACTATTTTGAAAGCAGCGAAGAGGTGAGCAGCCGCCTGCTCAACAATCTCCATACTCAGTTGCAGGTCATCGTCGACAACAAGCTGCTGCGCCCCATGAAGGGTTACAGGCTACGCCGCGCCGAGTCATGGCGCAGCCGTCGTTCATTGCGCAACATCCGGCTGAACCTTAAGGCCAGCGAGGAGTTGTATCGGGTCGGTTTCTCAGCGGCGGTGGCGGACAGGGTGCTGGATGCTGAAATTCGTAGTGGATTCAACAAGGCCTTACTCAGTGCGGAAAAGATCGAGCTGCCGCTCTATGAAATACAAAAAGGCTCGCAAGACCACGGCAGACTGCAGCAGTTGCTTGATGACAGTCGTGCCCTCAAACGTCTGATCGCCACCCGGCTGCCCAGGGCGCTGGGTCTATCCCTTGGCTTTAACAGCCTGGATGGTGATTGAGTAAATGCAGCTGCGACTTTATTTTTAAATTGAGGTGTCAGCGTGAAACGGCGTCGATTTCTCCAACTCACCAGCGGTCTGACCCTGCTCCCGATATTACCGGTTGTTGCCACCGGGTCGGGGCAGGCAAGTTATCTGAGTGCCCACGCCGATGGGGACGGCAACCACTATATCAGTGGCTTCAATGAGTACGGCTTGCAGCAGTTCAGGCTTGGCTTACCGGGTCGGGGTCATGCCATGGCCCTATCCCCCGATAGGCGGCAAGCCGTGGCAGTGGCGCGTCGTCCTGGCCAATACCTGCTTGTCATCGAGCTGAATACGGGCCGGTTGAGATACAGACTGGAGAGTCGAACAGAGCGGCACTTTTACGGCCATGGCCTGTTCTCCCCGGATGGCCGCTGGTTCTATACAACGGAGAACGATTTCGCCAACGGCAAGGGCGTGATCGGGGTACGGGATGTACAGCAGGGGTACCGGCAGGTGGATGAGTATCCGTCCTATGGCATCGGCCCCCATGAACTGGGCATGCTGTCGGATGGTGTAACCCTGGTGGTGGCCAACGGCGGTATCCGGACCCACCCGGATAGCGGGCGTGCCAAGCTCAACCTTGCGGATATGCAGCCATCATTGACCTACATCGACTCCCATAGCGGAGCGTTGTTAGAGCAGTGGTTTCTCGCCGATGGGCTGCACAAGAACAGTATCCGCCACCTGGCGATTACCCCGGATGACCAGGTCTGCTGCGTGATGCAGTACCAGGGCAGTCGTACCCGGCAGCCGCCATTGATCGGCATGCACAGACGTGGCGAGGCGATCCGCCTCCTGCATGCCCCGGCATCTGTACAAAGGCGCATGCGTAACTATTGCGGCAGTGTCTGTGTCGATAGTTCGGGGGTAGTGTTTGCCGTCTCTTCTCCACGGGGCGGCCTGGTGACTTTCTGGAGTGTGGATAGGGGAGGCTACCTGGGACAAGTGGATGTGACGGACGGCTGCGGTATCGCCGCAGGCACTGAGCCCGGTCAATTTATTCTTAGCAGCGGACAGGGTGGCGTGTATCGATACCGGATCGGTGAAGAGGAGATACATCCGCTGCCGTTGATCAAGGCAGGGGAGTCTCGCTGGGACAATCATATGCTGCGAATCTGACGGATTCATTTTGTTATTCGACGTTTCATTGGGAGAACAACGGTGCGATTAGGGTTACTGGCAACATCAATAGTTACATTCGCGGGCATCATGGTGACCCTGCCATCGATGGCCGCATTCGATAGTGTTGAGGCCTTGGGTCAGGCGCTCTTTTTCGACAAGAGCCTGTCCAAAAACCGCACCCAGGCCTGCGCCACCTGCCACTCGCCGGAGAGCGGATTTGCCGATGGTCGCGACAATGGTGTGGGGGGCGCGGTATCCCTGGGTGACGATGGCAAATCCTTGGGCGATCGGAATGCGCCCACTGCTGCCTATGCCGCTTTCAGCCCAGGCTTTCAGTTGAATGAAGAGGGTAAGTATGTGGGCGGTCAGTTTCATGACGGACGTGAGATGGACCTGGCAGGGCAGGCGGGTGGACCACCCACCAATCCCATCGAGATGGGCATGCCCGGCAAGGCCGCCGTAGTGGAACGACTGATGGAGAACAGCGCCTACACCACTGCCTTTGAGCAGTTTTACGGCAAGCATATCTTCAATGACGCTGAGCGGGCCTATGCCGCCATGGCGGAGAGTATTGCCGCGTTTGAGAAGACCGGGCTGTTTGCCCCCTTCGACTCAAAATATGACCGTTATCTGCGTGGCGAGTACGAACTCACCCTCCAGGAGGACCTGGGGATGACCCTGTTTTTCTCCCAGCAGTTCAGTAACTGCAATCTCTGCCATCAGCTCAAACAGTTACCCGGCAGCGAAGGCGAGACATTTTCCAACTACGAATATCACAACATCGGTGTGCCGGTGAATCGGGTCGTTCGAAAGCTGAACGGTGTTGCTGAAGACCATATCGATCACGGGCTGCTGGACAATCCCCAGGTCGATGATCCAAACCAGGATGGTAAGTTCAAGGTGCCGACGCTGCGCAATGTTGCAGTGACCGGGCCCTATATGCATAACGGTGTGTTTCAGGATCTGCGTACCGTTGTGGTGTTCTACAACAAGTACAACAGCCGTAGCACGAAACGCCAGATCAATCCGGAGAGCGGCAAACAGTGGGGAGCCCCGGAGGTGAATGAAAACATCTCGCTACAGGAACTGGAGACCGGTCCCGCTCTGGACGACAAGCGCATCGATGCGCTGGTGGCCTTCATGAAGATCCTTACTGATAAACGTTATGAACATTTACTCGAATGAGGGTTTATATTTAGGTTGTGAATTAACATCAATCGCCACGTATTGGATACAAAGGAGCGGTTGTGATGCCGGATGTCCCAGTGAGGACCAGTGAGGAACAATGCCTCAACTGCGTCCAGTCAGTCTCGATATCAGCGCCGCACCCAGAAAGAGGACCACTACTGATGCCAATACCGCCGATCCTAAAGCGGATAAGATGAGGTCGAGGTCCCAACTCAGGGGAAGAATGTCAAAGGGAGTGAATAGATCGACAAGGATAACGGCAACGAATGCGACTGCCAGGCTCGGGATCACTACCAGGATCCTGCCCACGATAAGCACAATACGTTCGGTTCGACCATACAGGCGCCTCAGGGCGACTCTTTTGGAGCGATCGAGAGAAGACAACCTGAGTTCCTCAGCCAAAGCGATCACCAGGTGCTCAAAGGGTTTGCGATCGTCCTGATCGTCGATCTCTTTGGGCAGACGGTGGATAGAGACTCCTCCGTCATCCCGGAGTGTGAGGAGCGCCTGAGATTCCTGCAGATGCACTTGCAACGCTTTGACGTCAATCAGCTGGGAAACCTGCTCTGGTAGAAACTCGTCCAGGTTGGTTCCTGGAGGAAGCCTCGGCACAACGAATGCGGTACGGTACAGCATGTTCATCCTATTAACCTGTTCCAGTTCCCAACCAAGATGCCCGCCTGGCGCCCAACGCATGAAAACCAGCGATGCCATGGAAAGGAGCTCCATGACCCTGTCACGCCACTCCGGATCGGAGACATAGAGCCGAAAAGCGCCCTGTGTCGGTAGTTTCTCACCCGGGCGGCCGATAGCAACGAAAAGGGCATAGTCACCGAGCCCCAGGGCGATCTCCTCTTCGTTCGACCAGCCCCCGGAGTCTTCGTGAAAGCGACGCAGATAGATAGCAACGGGGATATGGTAGCGCTTGGCGAGGTCCGAAATAGCATTCAGGTCACGGAACACGGGCGTCCTGCGCCTGGTTCCCTCTCTTCCAAGGAGATAGGCGGCAAAGCCGCAGCCGACGGCAGCGGCAAACTGGAGCAGATGGTCGGAAGAGCCCCAAAGCAGGCGCAGGCAGATGAGACCGGCCACCACGGAGAAGACCAGATAGATGAGGCCCGCTTGTTCTCGAGAAATCTTCATCAGACCGTGCGCATGATCCCTCTTGCTCTTTTCCAGGGTATGCTAATGTCGCAATTCACCTGATGCAAAAAGCGTAGCCAGGAACGAACGGCGCATTTTGCCATCCGTGCGAAATTGTCTTGTTATGAATTTTCATCTTCAGGGCCTACCCAGAACAACGGATTGTGGGCCACCTCCCAAAGATGGCCATCGAGATCCTTGAAGTAGCCGCTGTAGCCTCCCCAGAACACCTTCTGGGGCTTCTTGACCAAGGTTGCGCCTGCCGATACCGCCTGAGCAACCACCTCATCAACTTCTTTTTCAGAATCGACATTGTGGGCCAGCGTGAAGCCTGCGAACCCTGTGCCTTCTGAAGAAACCGTTGCATCTTCCGCCAATGCTTCACGCCCGTAGAGACCAAGCCATGTGCCATTGAGAGTGAAAAACGCCACTTCGGGCGGCGATTCCATTCGCGGGAAACTTAATCCTTTTTCGTAGAATTCAATTGCTGCCCCCAGATCGCGTACACCGAGTGTGATCATGCTAATTCTTGGCTTCATGGTTTGATAAATCCTTTATTGTCGTGTTTCAGCCGCGCGGTCTTTGCATCGGCTGAAAACGTATGGTTATGTGGCTGCCTAACATCATCATCGTGTGCCTACTCGTGACCCAAGGCAGAACAACAACTTTCACCAGATTGCTTCCCGGCCTGCTAACGACGCGTTCACCTGTGCGATGCTTTGTTAGCCATTATTTTCACGACGATTGGCCACCGTTAAATTGTGCCTTTCTTGAATTCGTCTCGTAGCATCAGAAAGTGGCTCAAGCCCTACTTTCTTGCGTATCGTTTCAACTTTTTCAGGCTCTTCAATTGGCAATGGATGGGCAATTCCATTTTCGTCAATATCATGCTGAGTGCCATATATTTGAGGCTTACCGGACATTGTAAGCATCCTGTCTTGAAGGTATGCCAGGCACCACCCTTCTGCCTCACCCTGATTTATTGCATCTTGTAATAGGGGTAAGCATTTGCCCATGAAATCTGTATCCAAAACCGCATGCTGAACTACTAACCAGGCAGCCTTTGATCCTTCTTTGCCGACTAAACTAAAACCCGGCCAACCATAGTGGCTGATAATTTCTTTGATGCGTGTGTTTTTCTTTTCATGTACTGCTTTCATTCTAGGGTGGTATTCAGTGGTACCCAACTCCCCGCTATCGATTAATTCCTGCAAAGCTCGTTGATCTTCCTGTTGCATCAACTGCAATTCATTTTTTAATTGCTGGTTCAACTCTATGATTCCTTGGATGGCCTATTTAGCGCTAAATTGGTGATGGTTTATATTTTTCAATTTCTATATCCTTAATTTTCCTTGTTTTATTACCTTCTATCTCAACAGTGCAGCACCTTTTCATGTCTAGGACAAGCCAATCTTGCTTACCTTTTTCTAGCTCTAGCTTTTGGATTATCTCAGTTACATTATTGGGCATATAAGTTGTTAATGCGCAAAGTTTCTTTGGGTTGCTACTTAGATTGATAATTGCGAACTTATGACATTTTCTTGTTTGAAAACCGCTTGGGATGAAAATTTCATTATTCTCACAGTACTCAACGAGCCTTTCTCCATATGTCTTTTTTAGTAGTGGGTCTATGTTGTTCATGTTGCGCGCTAACGCTCGGCCTCACAGGAGAGCGGAACGCAGTGTAGCGAATCCTTGTGAAGGCCATTGTTAGTGTGTTTTTTTAAGATTGTATGAAACATTGCCATCATTTATTTGAATATATTTCTGCTGACTCAGTGTGCTTACAACCTTCTGCATTTCTTCGTTATCAAGTTTCTTTGTAAATAGAGTATTAATAGTGTTTTGTAAAGTTTTGACTTTTCTTGGCCTTGCCTGGCCTCTGCTAATTAAATTTGTAACTATGGTAGAAATTTTCTCATCAGTGCTTGTGTCGCCAGACACCCTTAGAATGGGGATCTCCGCAAGATCACTAGACCTCTGCACTTTGAAACCCCTCGTTTTTAAATGTGCCACTAAAGGATCAAAACCTTTATCTTTTGAAATAATATTGAAGTGAGCACTTTGATCTTTTGACGCTAATTCGCCTATGTAAAATGCAATATGAAAATCTAATGCATTTGGTCCATTTCCAGCTATTTTTATGTATTTCGCGTCACTTCCCAGTGTTTGCATCGCAGAAGCTAGGTCAAAGGATACCTTAGTTTGATTTGCTCCTACGAAAACCAAGATTTTAAATGGGTGCCTTGAAAGAATCTCTAAATTCTTAGGTTGCACATTTTCAAAATCTATAAGTACGTAATTTACTTCCATTCGATCCTCAAATCCCAATAAACCGGACAACCATTGCTAATTTGCCAAAATTTAATAACTCTGGCAATCTCTAACCACCATCAGCTATCAAGGAGTGATACGATGCCCAAGCCAAGGAAAGCCCTTGTTCTACTGGAAGAAACCCCCTATTACCACTGCGTCTCCCGCTGCGTGCGCCGCGCCTTCCTCTGTGGTGTGGACACCCATACCGGCAAAAGCTATGAACATCGCCGCCAATGGATCGTCGATCGCATGAAACTGCTGACTGATGTTTTCGCCATCGACATCTGCGCCTATGCCGTGATGTCGAATCACTACCATGTCATCCTCCATGTGGATACAGAACGTGCCGCTGAGTGGAGCGAGCAAGAGGTGATCACACGCTGGGAGCGTCTCTTCTCGCTCCCAGTACTCGTCCAGCGTTATCTCTCTCAAGACGCCATTACCCGTGCAGAGCAGGAAACGGTTTCGGCACTACTGACAAAATGGCGCAAACGGCTGCACAGCATCAGCTGGTTCATGCGCTGTCTCAACGAACCGATCGCCCGTCAGGCCAACCAAGAGGACGACTGCACCGGTCGCTACTGGGAGGGCCGCTACAAATCCCAGGCCCTGCTGGATGAAAAGGCCCTGATGGCCTGCATGGCCTATGTGGACCTCAATCCGGTCAGGGCAGGGGTGGCACAGACCCCGGAGGAATCCGACTACACCTCCATTGCAGAACGGACAGATCAACTCAAACGCAATCAGGATCGCGCAGACAATAATGAAACACCCGACGGCTTGGTGCCCTTCGTCGGCTACCCTCGCCAGGACATGCCCAAGGGCCTGCCGTTTCGGCTCAATGACTATCTTGAACTCATTGATTGGACAGGGCGTGCCATCCTGGACAACAAACGCGGCTATATACCTGACAACCAACCGCCCATACTTGAGCGGTTACAGATCGACACCAACCATTGGCTCTACATGACCCAAAACTTTGAGAGCCGCTTCAAAGGATTTGTAGGTATGAGTCACAGGCTCACCGCAACATGCCGCAGATTGAAGTATCGACGAACGCCCAATCTCGGGGCTGTGCGGCTACTGCTTACGTAAATAACACTCGCCGACCTAAAACCGACTGCATCAGCGCAAGTTGAGGTACAACCCTGTCTGACACTGTGCGATCACAGTATAAAAATTACTATTCATCTCCGATTATCAAGCCGTTTCTCGCAAAAAAGCTGTATGACTTAAATATCAGTGACTAGATGGAGCAACCATCTTGCTCAGTGATGCGCCCCATACTCAAAAATGAAGGCTATTTTGAATGGGTGTCTCGTTTATCATTTATCATTTATACTCAAAAATGAAGGCTATTTTGAATGGGTGTCTCGTTTATCATTATCAAGGACGTTTACCTTTTTCTCGCCTAACGAGCCTGTCGAAAAACCTGATTTCGGAAAATAGATTTCCCTATGATCAATTTTTGACAAAGCTTTTTCATTGTTTTACTGATTAATCAACTTCTTTAATTGTTGCACCAAACTTTGTTTCATTCTCGATTCTAAGTCCATTCCCATCCATACCGGTGGATCTTCAGGATATTGTGTAACATCATCATCAATTTCCATTGACCGTCAACTTTCCTTTTGCCTCTATAGCTGAACCGATTGATCCCAATGGCATCAGTGAGATGGCCAAACACCGGTTCAACCGTACCTAATCGTTGACTGTAGATATGGCGGCCTCTTGGGCTATCGATCTTACGCTTCATCCGTTCGAGGATTCCCGCCTTCTGTTCCTGCGTGATATCCAGTGTGACATTGATCTGCCTTGGTGTATGCTGGGCCTCGTTTCTCAGGCAGCGTTTCCTCAAGCCGCAGTTGTCGCAGTCTTGTTCGTAGCCCTGGAACTGCATGAACAGGTGATGGCCGATTCTTGCCCGACGGGCTTTTAGCCACATTGCCTTTCCGGCAGGACACCGGCAAGTCTCGTTATTGCGGTCAACCTTAAACTCGCTCTGGCTGAACCGTTCCTTCTCTTTACGCTTGTTTCTCTCTTTCGATGCCTTGTGATCCTTGAACCGGGGGTCGCGGGCGCGAAAGCCGGTGTCCGCCAGATAGCCGTCTATGCCTTCGGCTTCCAGGTATTCCAGGGTATCCCGGTTGTGGTATCCCGAGTCGGCAGTGATCTTGGTCTTTTGCAGTTTCCTCTCTTCTTTGGGGCTGCTCTCTTTGAAGGTCTCCCTGATCCCTTCTATTACGGGCTTGAGCAGACCATGTTCCTGGCCTTGCCCAAAGGCTTCGGCGTGCACGACCACCTGGTGTAGACTGTCGGCGGCGGCAACGCCGGTGTAGCCCTGGATAACCCCGTGGCTGGTCTTCATCTTGGCGCTTTCGTTGTCGGTGATGTTGCTTTTGACCCTCTTCCCGCTTGTGCCCTTGCGCTCGGGCTCGGTGTCCAGGTGCTGTTTGATCTTACGTGAGGCTGCTCGCAGCTTTTTGATCTGCTCTTGCTCTCGCTCGTAGATATCCGGTTGTTGTTCCGCTGTATCCTGCTCACGATGGCGTTGCAGCATGCGTCGCACCGCGCGATCGATCTTCTGTCGTTTCTTCTTCAGTTCAGCATGTGTGCCGCTCCAGCTCTTGGACGCGTTTGAGGGCAGCTTGCAGCCATCAACGGCGAACATCTCTTTACCGATCAGGCCTAACCGATCACACACCAATACGACTTGTCCAAACAGGTCGGCTATCGTATCAGGGGCGCGGGAGATGAAATCTGCTACTGTACTGTGGTCGGGTTGCAGGTCTGCCGACAGCGCCATGAACACGATATTCTCGCGACATAGGCGTTCGATCTGACGGCTGCTGGTAATGCCCTTGGAATAGGCAAGAATGATGATCTTTAACAGCAGTTTGGGATCATAGGCAGGCCGGCCTGTGCTGTCGTTTTGATACTGTTGGTCAAATGCGCTTATATCAAGCTCGTTATCGATCAGGTAGGAGAGGGAGTATTCGAAACTGCCCGGCAGGATTTGTTTCTCATAGGACACGGGCAGCATTTTCATCTGATCGTAGTTGTAATCCTTATAACGTGCCATCTTCCTTTCTCCATGCACCGTTATTGTCTATGTGATTTTATCGGATTATGGGGTTTTCCGACAGCCTCAACGTTTAAGCTCAGCTGCGCCGCTTTTTGGCGTCAGCTGGAGTGCATTGTTAGATGATTCCTAATAATAATTTCGACCAGTTCGGCCTTTCCTCACAGATCAGCTTTCTTACGATTCGCTCTGCAATTAACGCGTAGCTAGTAAAAGACTCTCTGACAGCGTTAATTTTTTCCACATCATTTCCACATAACACTCCACTATGTGCAACTTGGCTTCTATAGTTATAAACATCTCTAAGTTCTCTATATATCGATAGTCGCTCAGTCTCATCGGCAGAAATAAGCCAACTCCCACGAAGTCTGAAGGTTAGTGAAAGTTGTTGGTTGTTTTTGTTATCTTCAAGTAAAGCCATCTCTAGAGCAATGCCTAAATCTAGTATTTTATCTTCAATTTGTTCTCTTCGTTTTGATTGGGAAAGTCGAGAAAGCACACGACTATACCGCGCTTTTTCTTTTTCAGACATACCCAACAATGATGATAGAACAGTATTAATACTATCCGACTGTTCTAATACGATCTTTGTTACTCTATGCCCAATTATATCGTGTAGAGGAGCGCCTCCTCCTGAGCCGCCAAACAATCCGATAGGCATGTTAGGTAATGTATATGCAGTTGAGAAATATGGAATACATGAAGTGTTTTCAATCGCATTTAATGCCAGCGATGCATCATAAAGTAACTTAGATGATTCCCAGAAATCCTTGTCTCTTTCGAAAGTGGTCGAAGGGTCGTCATCTTTATGAGATCTTGTTATTGTTGTCTGATACGTAATAGCAGCTTTGGGTTTTGGTTGTTGATGCCCTGTATCGTCAAAGCTGTGTTTTAGGTAATGTTCTTTCTCACGAGAATTAGGCATTTCCGATATAGGAGTTATACATAGACCATTTGTTAACTGGATAGTATCATCAACTTCAACTCCTAATACCCACAATGTATTAACAATTGGAATTTCATCAGAATCCAAAAATGCATTGAGACTTTTTTCAGCAACTTTTTGTCCAAATTCGTTTGTTGCCCATAAAAACCACATGGCAAGTACTTTGGTTTCAAATCCTGATGCACTTGAACCTTTGGAAATCATGTGACCTTCTAGATCTATTACTCTAGGGTCAGCTTCCATTGCGCTCAAAACCTGTTTACCTATATCTGTGTTTTCAATTATTTCAGAATATTGGAGATATAGGCGTGTTTGAATATCGTGTGTGAACGAGAATCTTTCAAGCTCAGGCTTTGGAATATTAAGATGTCCTATTTTCATGTTTGTCATCTAACAGCTTTATTAACGAGACCCCGTGTCTCAATGGTATGGACTCCTCCACCTTAAGCTGAAATCTCGCTAAAGTGACAGGTCGACCAAAACCAACGGAGCCCATACCATGAAAAATATTACCACAATCACCATAGACCTCGCCAAAGACGTGTTCCAAGTTGCTGTTTTTAATAAGTATGGTAAGAAGTTGATCAATAAGGGCATGAATTCGAAGCGATTAGTACAACTGGTATTGCAACATCCAGAAGCTTGTATCTATATGGAAGCCTGCGGATCAGCTCATTACTGGGGAAGACGTTTCACGCAATTAGGCTACAAGGCGCAGCTGATTCCACCCCATCTGGTTGCTAAATACCGTAGTGGCAACAAAAGTGACAAAAACGATGCCGTAGCCATTTACGAAGCATCCAAGAATCCCAATATCTACTTTGTTACCATACGTACCTTGGAGCAACAGGATCTGGCAATTCAGCATAAACTACGCAGTGGCTATATCAAACAAAGGACACAGTTAGGTAACCGCATCAGAGGCTTTGCCATGGAATATGGGATTAACTTCTCCAAGGGTTTACATCGACTGCGCCAGCAGATTACTTCAGCTTTAGAAGATGCAGAAAACGAATTAACGACCGTCGCAAGGAGCGCTTTGTGGCATTTATACAACCAGTTATTGGTCCTGGATAAAATCATTGAGGAGACGACCAGCACACTTGTCAATCACGCAAAGAAAATTGATGCCTGTGTACGACTCGAAAAGATACCTGGTGTCGGTTGGCTGGTAGCAAGCATGCTCTATGCTCGCTTAGGTGATGGCAGTGCCTTCCGTCGAGGTCGAGATGCCAGTGCAAGTCTGGGCTTGGTTCCATCCCATTCCGGAAGTGGTGGAAAGAATAGGCTTGGAAAAATCACTAAGCGGGGTGACAAGTATCTTCGCTGTTTGCTGGTGCATGGCGCGCGGTCTACCCTGCATAGAGTACACGGCAAGAAGGATGGATTGAGTGCTTGGGTACGCCAACAACTTTCTACAAAACATGCAAATAATACGGCTGTGGCATTGGCCAATAAGATAGTCAGAATGGCCTGGTCTATTTTAATCAGCGGGGATGAATATAGGGCGCCTGTCGCGCAGTAGCACTTCATTCATCTCAAAAGACACAGTTGTAGGCCGAGTTTAGGTAATGTACTAACGGAAACTGACAAAATAGTCAGCCGGATAAAACCTGGGTATAACGACGGCTCTTGAAGCCACCGTCTCGATAAGGCATCTGGCAAACGGTGTATTGTACCGTTGAGGTCAGGGGTAGCTCCCCATAAACAAGACCGGATATACGTGAACCAAACTATTTCGTTATTTTCCTGAAAATACATTGCTGAACAGGAGGAGTCCATATACGTTATACATGTTTATGCGTAGTATACAAATTCATTTTGGGTATAGTTTATTCATACATGAGTAAAATGGCTTAATGAGTTCAGGCTTACTTATAAAGTCTTTCGCAAAACCTTCAGCACCTTTTCTAATATCTAGTTCCATTGACTTTAAATGGATATGCACTCTATGTGTAATCTTACATTCCCATGGCGGATCATTCTTTATGACCCCGTCTTCTTTAATGATTCTTATGGAAGGACGTGTGCTATTTGCATATATCTTCCAGGTAAGCCTCCAGCCTTTGCTTGGTCCAGGTTTTTGATCAGTCCAAACTCCAGAAGCAATACCTCTATGAGCGACTGCATTCCTGAAGGCTTGGACGAGAATACGAATAGTTTCGCTGTTGTAGTCTGGTTGGGGCAAATAAATTGATGCCCAGCGATATACATCTTTCCAACCTAAACCGTTTACGCGACCCGTATACAATGCAGATAGGTACTCTAATGTTCCGCAGCAGGAAGCAAGTGCGGGGAAATAAGCATGTGTAGGTCCCGATCTGGTTTCAGACAGGATTGGGGTTAAACATATTTTCATGTCCTTTTTGAAACCAGCCATACGAGAAGTAACAAAATTCTCAGCGAATTTAGCTCTATCACCATTTGTTCCACGTTGTGGCAATCTACTGTTCATTGGTTACTTCTCTGAAGCATGATTATTGAGATGCATAACGTTTTGGGTAAGGGGCCGTAGCGTAGCGGAGGTCCCAGCGACCAAAGGGAGCGAACTTGACCTGCTTGTATGGTTGAATTCGAGCACTGATAGCCAATCCCTGCCTCTATGTGGAGAGCTGATAAAATGAAGCCCGTAACTTGTAGCAGCAAGTTACCGGTTCAGTAGCCCGATGACGCACAGATCCTAAAGATCGTTAACAAGCAGGGGCACTGAACCGACCCGATTTATCTCGAACAGTCGAATGGGCTTCAAGCCCGAATTTAGCAAGGGTGAGTGCAGATGACAAACCTTAAAAAGAGAAAATCCCGTGTAAATGTCGGTGTCGATGTGGGTAAATGGATGCTGGATATACACATCTATGAAAAAGACCTTCACTGGCAGGAGGAGAACAGTCCTGCAGGTATAAGCCGTATTCTCAAGCGCCTGGCGCACTATCGGGTAGAACGCCTGGTAATGGAGGCCACAGGCCGTTACCAGCTAGCCCTGGCAACAGCAGCCTACCAGAAGAGGCTACCTGTCTGTATCGTCAAACCCATGTCAGTACGTCGCTATGCCGGCGCCATTGATCAGTTAGCGAAAACCGACAAGATTGGTGCCCGTATTATTGCGGAGTATGCGGCAGTCATTCAGCCAGCAGCAACCCCAAAAGTCAGCCGTAACCTACTGATAATCAAAGACTTAATAGCTCGCCGTAGGCAGGTAATGGAGATGCGCACGCAGGAACTTAATCGGCTGCAGATCATGGGTAAGTCTTTTGAGGCATCCTGCCAGAGGATTCTACGGACACTGGATGCAGAGATTCAACGCATTGAAAAAATACTTAGCCAGGTCATCGAACAGCAGACGGAGTGGTCTGAGCGGAAGTCCATCTTAATGTCAGCTCCCGGCGCGGGTGAAACACTGGCCTACACGCTGCTGGCAGATCTACCGGAAATTGGCTCGATGAGTAACAAGCAGGTCGCTGCCCTTGTCGGTGTGGCACCAATCAATCGTGATAGTGGAAAATCACGGGGCAAACGTCGGATCAAAGGGGGTAGAGCCGGTGTGCGTACAACACTCTACATGGCGACCCTGAGTGCTACGCAATGTAACCCGATCATTCGTGCCTTTTATCGACAGCTTGTTGCCCAAGGCAAGCACAAGAAAGTTGCATTAACCGCCTGTATGCGAAAGTTTATTACCATGTTGAATGCCATGGTGAGAGATCAAGTTACTTGGGCTTATTGATCTCTTTATTGGTAGGGTTGACGCCACAGTCGCTTGTTAGAGCCTTTTGACACTATTAACCAGAGCAGAAACGTCCAGGCAAATACAACAAAAAATGCTTGGACCCAACCAATAAAGGATTGAGGCAATGCATCTCGATAGAGATAGCCCCAAAAATAATCGCATATACGGTAAACGCAATAGATACCGAAAGTAATCATTGCCCATTTATGTCCAGATTGGGCAAACCACGCCAGTATGCCACCCAGAATAAGAAATGCTGCCGTCACAACGGCGAAGATACTATAAAAGGATTGCATTTCTGGTGACACAAATAAAATAGAAATGGCGAAATTTATAATGCCTATTACAGCAAACAGCATATAAATTCTAAAAATACTTAGAGATTTGATTGTCTCCATATTCATTTGTGTGGCTCTAACGCCACGCATAACCGGGCGCAAAAAGCGAAGCGCAGCGTAGTTTTTTGCGATCCGTGTTTATGCGATTGTTATGTTCTTTCGATTGAAATGAATTCACTGCAATCCCCTAGCGATAGATCAACATATTCCTCTTTTCGCCCCACCAGCGAGATTTCTGTGAAGGCTAACCGATACTCTCGCTGATGAGCAAATTGTGAGCTTTTCTGAAACACATTGGATTGCCAAGGCAAAGCCTGCAATTGTTCTTTCGTAACTTCACGACCTCGATCGTACCTAACTTGCCCAATATGGGGGGCTAATTGCCACCCAGCATCTCGCGCAGTTTGAGCTATGCGCTTTGTGAAAAGCGAAACATCGGAAATATGACCGACAGTATCGTATTTGCCATCTAGCCCAAGCAAAGTTTTCCTGTCGGTATCAGATAAGGCTCCACACCAGACGTAAACTTCATTGACTGATCCAATCTCCATTGGATTTCCTTCCATGTGCCATTGACCATTTCCTTCGTTCACATCACCGATCTCTGGTAATTCGATTGCGCGATAGTAGCTGAGTGGGCGCAGCCGGATATTTCCTTCTTCAACCAGCTTTGTAGCCCATCCATTTTCCATAGCTTTCACTATAGAGCTTGGCGGTGGATATTCGAAATATTCGATGCCATCAACCACTACGGTGTTCATTTCAGTTCGAAAGATGTTGTTCACGTCTCTTTGAAAACATAACAGTCGAATTAAAAGGACAATGCCCTTTTAATACATATTAGCGGGATGTCCTTATTAATTTAATGAGTCATTCTCTCCAGTCCCTAAGTATAAGATATCCCTAACAATATTAATATATCAATAACAACACTGTTGATTAAAAAGGACATTGTCCTTTTTAATTTTCTTAAAAGGGGAGGGCGTACTGGCGAAGAGTGGGCGCAAACGGTGAACTGGCTGTGCTTATCTTATCGGCAAAATAGTCAACTGCGTTTATTAATTATCCATAGCTCGTTATTACTTATCTATTTAATCCTTTCAAGGCAGTTTCATACCTATTGATAATAGCGTCCACAGGTTCGATCTGATGGATCCCCGCAACACTCTTGCCTGCCTGCCAGAACTCCGTTTCACCCTTTTCATCAAGAGAGGATTTACGCAGTTGAAAGGCGGAACGCAGGGTGTAGAACATACGCATCCAGTGTTTGGTTTTACTTCCCTTTAACATCCAGCGGGCGAATGCACCCGCCTTGGTGCCGATTTTTTCGATGTAGGGGGTTTTGATGATGGAGACAGGTACCCCGGTTATTTTGTTACTGAGTACGACATCGCTCTCCATGGCATTCACCACCGCCTGTTTATAGGGCATGGCTGCGCTGCACTCCTCGGTGGCAATGAAACGGGTGCCTAGCTGGCAGCCTGCGTAGCCTTGTTTGATCGCTTCAGCGAATTGCTGCTCGGCGCCGATGCCTCCCGCGCAGATGAGGGGAACATTGAGGTCGCCAAGTTCATCCAGCAGTTGCAGCTGGGTCAGGGCGCCGGCGTGTCCGCCGGCCCGGTTGTTGACGGCTATCAGGCCGTCCACTCCACCATCGAGTCCCTTCAAGGCCCATTTGCGTTCGGTGACATCGTGATAGACGATGCCGTCATAGGCCTTGACCCGATCCACCACCCAGCGGGGATTGCCCAGGGATGTGATAAAGAACCGTACTCCCTCGTCCAATGCGATGGTGACCCACTCCTCCATCCGCTCATGATACTTTTTGGAGGATTTCTCGATCAGGGCATTCATGCCGATGGGTTTGTCGGTGAGGCTTTTTATTAACCTGATCCCTTCGCGAAAGTCGTGGCCATGGACAAAGGTCATGGAGACCGGCTGGACAATGCCGATGCCACCGGCTTCGGAAGCGGCGGCTACCAGTTCGGGATTGGAGCAGGGGTACATGGGTCCGCAGATGATGGGCACCCGAATCCCGGTATGTTGGGTGAATGGGGTCTCCAGGGGTGTGTCACCGCTCACGACATCTCCCTTGGACTCAACAGCCAATGGGCGGTAACAGTTGCGACGCTGTCACCCTCATAGTCCCAGATAGTGGCCTGGGCTTGCAGGGTTGTGGCTTCGCTGATCACATCCGGCACCTGGGCCTCACCCACCGCGGTCAGGTTGCCACGCGCCTTCTTGATATAGTCGATTTCGAGACGGGTCACGATACCTTTGGTGGATGTGGGCAGGGCGGCAATCACGGCCAGGCCACTTGCCAGCTCACCCACATTTGCCAGTGCAATGGCGTGGATGGAATTGAGATGGTTGCGCAATCCCCGTCTGTCTTGCAGGGTAACGGTAGCCCGGCCGGGAGAGATCTCTTCGATCAGGGGGTGGATGGAGCCGGTATAGGGCACCATGCGGCCGAACAGTATGCTGTAGATGCGTCGGCCTAGGGCGCTATTGCCGAAGCGTCGCCAAAGAGAGACGACGCGCTCTTCGGGGGTTGTGCCTGGACTGTTCATTGTCTCGCTGTTCATGCCGCTCACTCCTCTGACGAACCTGTTCAACATCCATTGATCGGAGAGGGTGTTGAACGCTACAAACACTGTCTTCGTTAGGTTGGTCTTGGTTGTTTATTCAGCGCTGTGGCAACTTATTATTTTCAACATCTTTCGAACAGGCCGGCGGCTCCCATCCCGGTGCCGATACACATGGTCACCATGCCGTAGCGCTGATGGGTGCGTTGAAGACCATGCAGCAGGGTTGCGGTACGAATGGCTCCTGTGGCACCCAGGGGATGCCCCAGGGCAATGGCGCCGCCGAGGGGATTGACCTTCTCCTGATCCATATTCAACTCCCGTATCACCGCAAGGGCCTGGGCTGCGAAGGCCTCGTTGAGCTCGATCCAGTCCACCTCATCGAGTTTGACGCCAGTCTGTCTCTCCAGTCTGGGTATGGCCTCCTTGGGGCCTATGCCCATGATCTCTGCCGGCACCCCGGCGACGCTGTAGCCCACAAAGCGTGCCAGGGGTTCGAGATTCAGGGCGCGCATTTTAGTTTCGCTCATCACCACCACGGCCCCGGCGCCGTCACTCATCTGGGAACTGTTACCGGCGGTGACACTGCCCTTGGCGGCGAATACCGGGCGTAACCTGGCCAGACCTTCGGGGCTCGAGTCGGGACGGGGACCCTCATCTGTTTCCACCAGGCGCTCAACGATCCTGATCGTGTTGCCTTGGTCCGGTAGATGGTGTTGCACCTGATAGGGAAGTATCTCTTGCTCGAAGTGGCCGGCGCCGATGGCCGCCAGTGCCCGCTGGTGACTGCGCAGGGCGAAGGCATCCTGATCTTCACGGCTGACCTTCCAACGCTCCGCCACGTTCTCCGCGGTGACGCCCATGCCGTAGGCGATGGCCACATTCTCATCCTCGAACACCGCCGGATTCATGGACACCTTATTCCCCATCATGGGTACCATGCTCATACTCTCCACACCGCCGGCGACGATGATGTCGGCCTCACCAAGGCGTATCCTGTCCGCCGCCATGGCGATACTCTGCAGACCGGAGGAGCAGAAACGGTTGATGGTGACACCCGGTACGCTGTCCGGTAACCCGGCTAGCAGGCTGGCGATACGCGCCACGTTCAGACCCTGCTCGGCCTCCGGCATGGCGCAGCCGATGATCACGTCATCGATCTGCTCTCCCTTGAGGCCGCCGCAATCACTGACCACACCCTGGATGACGTGGGTAAGCAGATCGTCGGGACGGGTCTGGCGGAATACCCCGCGAGGGGCCTTGCCCACGGGGGTTCGGCTGGCTGCCACAATATATGCCTGTTCACTCATCGCTATCTCCTCACTCAGTTGCGCAGGGGCTTGCCGGTGTCCAGCATATGTTTCACCCGGGCATGTGTCTTAGTGCTTTTCAATAGTGAACGGAATCCATCACGCTCATATTGCAGATACCAGCTTTCCGGGAGTTCCGTGCCGGCGTCCACCGGGCCGCCGCAGAGGGCGTTGGCGACGAAGTTACCAATCTTCATGTCGTAGTCCGAGATAAAGCCGCCGGCATGCATGTTTGTCATGGCGGCCTTAAAGTTGGCGATGGCGGCCCGGCCGCCAGCCCGTATCGGTTCCTCGATGGGTGGGCGATAGTTGGCGGCACTCAGCGCGCGCACCTGGGCGATGGCGGCATGCAATACTTCATGGCGATTCATGACCACGATATCGCTGTCCCGCAGAAAGCCATGGCGCTTGGCCTGCTCGGCACTGGTGGCCACCTTGCCCATGGCGACGGTTTCGAAGATATCCTTCAGGGCATCGAATGTGTCACCACCCGCTGCCTTGATACTGGCGCGCCTGGCCAGTTCCATGCAGCCGCTGCCGGCGGGTATGAGTCCCACTCCCACCTCCACCAGGCCGATGTAGCTCTCCATTGCAGCCACCACCCGGTCACACTGCATCATCAACTCACAACCGCCACCCAAGGCCAGCCCCTGAACGGCGGCAACCACCGGGATGTTGGATTTCCGCATGCGGATGCAACTGAGTTGAAACTTCTTTAACAGGTCGTCCAAGGCAGTGTTGCCTGGGAGTATGCTCTTCATGGCGACCGGCATGAACG
The DNA here is from genome assembly GCF_963455295.1 of Candidatus Thiodiazotropha sp. CDECU1. Taxonomy (NCBI): domain Bacteria; kingdom Pseudomonadati; phylum Pseudomonadota; class Gammaproteobacteria; order Chromatiales; family Sedimenticolaceae; genus Candidatus Thiodiazotropha; species Candidatus Thiodiazotropha sp. CDECU1. Next base: position 3,058,412 of record NZ_OY734020.1, on the reverse strand, counting down.
ACTTCAGATCGGCACCGACGCTGAAGGGCTCGTCCGGGTGCCAGATCACCATCCCGGTGAGTTGCTGCTCCGCCAGTTCTGCGGCCTGATTCAGGCTGTCCAGAACGTTATTGTCGATGGCGTGCATCTTGGTCTTGAAACTCAGCACACCGACATCCCCATCGGTCAGCCAGAAGCGTGCGGCGTCGTTTTCGAACAGCACCTCCTCTTGCATGGCCTGCTCGCCAACCAGCAGTTCAGGTCGGCGCTGACGTTGGTAGACCGGGAGTGTGGAGCGGGGATGGTAGCCACTGTCGGTGGGTGACCAGGAGCCCTGGGGTGTGTGGACCGCATCGATGTTCTTGACCCATGCAGGCAGGGGTTCGCTGGTTATGCTCTTGCCCGCATCGATGTCCTGTTGAATCAGATCCGCTATCGTCTGCCACCCGGCGTGCTGCCAGATCTCGAACGGACCCTGTTTCCAGCCGAATCCCCAACGGATCGCCATGTCCACATCCCGGGCATTATCGGCAATGGTATCCAGCAGGTAGGCGGCATAGTGAAAGGCATCCCGCTGAATGGACCAGAGGAACTCGGCATGGGGATCGTTGATGGCACGCAGTTTTGCCAGGCGGTCGGGGTTCTTGTAGTCCTTCAGGACCTTTTCCACCTTGCCGGGTATCTTCACCTTACGTTTTCTGTAGCTGTTGTCTTTGGGTTCATAGACCAGGATGTCACCATCCTGTTTTTTATATACACCCGCCTTGGTCTTGGCACCGAGGGCGCCGTTTTCGACCAGTGCGTCGAGCCAGGCCGGTATCTGGTAGATCGATACCCAGGGATCGTCACCGAGATTGTCCGCTGCATTGTTTAACACATGCCGCATGGTATCGAGCCCCACCAGATCGGCGGTACGCAGGGTGGCGCTCTTTGGCCGGCCAATCGACTTTCCGGTCAGGGCATCCACGGTCTCAAAGTTCAATGACAGCCGCTCTGCATGATGAAAGGTGGACATCATGGAGAAGAGTCCAAGCCGGTTGGCGATGAAGTTCACGGTATCCCTTGCCCTGACCACCCCTTTACCGAGGGTGGTTACGCAAAAGCTCTCAACCCTGTCGATGACCTCGGCCGCAGTCTGGGGTTGGGGGATCAACTCGATCAGCGGCATATAGCGGGGTGGATTGAAGAAGTGGATACCGAGAAAGCGGTGACGCAGGTTATCCGGCAGGCCTTTTGCCAGTTCGGTAATGGAGAGGCCGGAGGTATTACTGGCGAGGACCGCTTCGTCACTGAGATGAGGTGCGATCTTTTGATAAAGATCGGTCTTCCATTCGATCCTTTCCGCTATCGCCTCGATCACCAGGTCGCAACCGGTGAGTTTTTCCAGGTCCTCGTCGTAGTTGCACGGGGTGATCCGTGAGGCATTTCCAGCCACTGCCAGGGGCTCCGGTTTCTGTTTTGCAAGCGCCTTGATCGCCTGTCTTGCGATCGCACTCTTATCCTTTCCCTCCTTGGGCAGGTCGAACAACAGTGCCCGAATACCGGCGTTGGTAAAATGAGCCGCTATCTGGGCTCCCATAACACCGGCACCCAGCACCGCAACCTGTTTGTAGGTTGGTATGCGGATGGCTGCCTTAGTCACTTCAGCAGTCGTTAACTGAACGGTTGAATTCATCGGCCTCTCTCCTCCAGCGCTTCTCCTCTCTCAAGAGGATGGTCATCCAGTGATCTGGTGCAGATCATCTTGCTCGTGGTACGGCGTGCGGACCAGTTCTGATTCGTCAAAATCATCCACATGGATGATCGCCATCAAATGACGCTCAAAACGCCGCAGCTGTTCGGCTTCATGCTCGGTGATCATCGCTGCCTCGAGGGCGGCATCGGCCAGCTCTGTATCATCGGCTATTACCAGGTCCCCCGACTTCTGTGCCTGGTGCAGCTTTTTGATAATCGGCTGCAGGGTAAGACTCTCGAGAAATACCTGGTTGACCTCACCCAGGGGGTTGTTTGCAGCAACCTCCATGAACAGGCCGCTGGTCATCTTTTGTCGTGTTTCACTGTCAACGGTAACCAGTTTGACAATCGACTTTTCCAAGCTGTCTTTCGGGGCTGCGTAGCGACGGCCGATGGGGAAGGCGAGTCGTTTCAGCGCCAGGGGCACCAATCGATTCGGCCAGTTATCCATCAGCTGATCGAAGGCAACCTGATACTGGTAGAGAAGATGATCGAGGGCCCACTGCACCACCGGCCACTCCTCATCGGGATTTTGACTCTCTTCATGCTGCTTTATCACCATGCTGCCCAGGAACAGCATACTCAACAGGTCACCCAGTCTGGCCGAGAGCATCTCCTTGAATTTCAGCTTAGCATTCAGGTTGAGCAAAGCTACATCGGTGATCACGGCAAACAGACTGCTGAGCCGGTTGAAATGGCGATAATAGGGCAGCAGATGCTGAATATCGGTTACGGCTGCCTCTCTTGACAGGCCCAGCCCCATGATCAGCATACGTGCGAAGTTGCTGATCGAGTGGCCCATGTGGGCGGCCAGGGTGGTATCGAACTTGTCAGTGACATCCTGGCTATCCTCGGCATGGGCCAGGGTCATCTCCTGCATCACATAGGGGTGCGATCTGATCGCGCCCTGGCCGAAGATCATCAGGTTACGGGTGAGGATATTGGCACCCTCCACGGTGATTGCCACGGGTATCGACTCATACATGTCGGCGATATAGTTCTTCGGGCCTTTGACAACTGCCTTGCCGGCATGGATATCCATGGCATCGATGACACACTGTCTGGCCATTTCCGTGGTGTGGTATTTCAATATCGCGGATGCCACACTCGGTTTATTACCCTCCACGATGGATTGAATGGTCTGCAGACGCGAAGCATTGATGATGTAACTCAGACCGGCGATTCGCGCCAGTGGTTTCTGTATACCCTCGAACTGCGCAATGGGGATGCCGAACTGTCGGCGCAGGCTGGCGTATGCGCTGGTGCCGAGCAGGGAGCGCTTGCTGACTGCCACGGCGGTGGTGGGCAGGGTGACTGCGCGACCCACGGATAGGCAGTTGACCAGCATCCGCCATCCCTTGCCGGCCATTTCAGGACCACCGATGATAAAACTCAGCGGCACGAATACGTCATCACCTTGCATTGGACCATTCAGGAACACATCACCGATGGGCAGGTGGCGTCGGCCAATCTGCAATCCCGGTGTGTCATGGGGGATCAGCGCACAGGTAATCCCATAGTCTTTAACCTCGCCGATCAGGCCGTCCGGGTCCTTGAGTCTGAAGGCGAGCCCGATCAGGGTTGCGATCGACGTAAGGGTGATATAGCGCTTGGAGAAGTTGAGGCGCATGCCGATCACTTCCTCTCCCTGCCACTCACCCATGCAAACCGTACCGGTATCGGGTATCGATGTGGCATCAGAACCGGCGGTGGGGCCGGTCAGGGCAAAACAGGGAATCTCCTGGCCACTGGCAAGCCGGGGCAGGTAGTACTCCTTTTGTGCATCGGTACCGTATTTGATCAACAACTCACCCGGACCGAGGGAGTTGGGCACGCCCACCAGATAGCTGACACCGCTTCCGGTATTGCTCAGGCGTAACAGGATTTCGGATTGGGCAACCGGAGAAAATTCCAGCCCACCATAGCGTTTCGGGATGATCATGCCGAGAAAGCCATTCTCGCAGACATACTTGACGATCGATTCCGGCAGCCGGTTCAGTTGATGATTGATCTGCCACTTGTCGACCATGCGGCAAAGCTCGGTCACAGGGCCATCGATGAAGGCCTGTTCTTCCTCATTCACGCTGGGCTTGGAACCGGACAGCAGTTGCTGCCAATCGGGTCTACCGCTGAAGAGCTCCCCGTCCCACCAGACATTACCCGCATCGATCGCCTCCTTTTCCGTCTCTGAGAGCGGGGGCATCAAGCGCCTCACGACAGTCAGAATAGGGGTGGAGAAAATACGTTGCCGCAGGGAAGGGATAGTGAAAAGCAGACAGAGTAAGAATATGCCGGCAAACAACCAGGTCAGCAGGCCGAGACCGGTCGACATTGCGGATATCACTGTGATGGCACCCAATGAGGAGGTCGCCGTAGCGATATTGCTGCCGCGATAGGCCAGGAACAACAGCGTGCCTATTGCGATTGCGGCTAAAACAAGGTGAGTGATCATTGTTACATCTCCCGCCGGATACTGAGGAAAAACTGTAGGGTCATACCTAGAGTATGACTCAAAAAAAGAGCGAGCGTTCGTTTTTTATTAAATTAGTTGTGCTACAATTTCCTGTCAAGAACTATTTTCAATAAATGACCATTTAGTTTTTTATGACAATCGAGTTCGTACCTGAAAAGGTGTTGATATTTGCTGATTTCAAAAGGCGCTTCGACTATGACGAAGATAGGCTCTATGCTTTGCTATTCAAGCGAAATCAAGAGCTTATTGGCATAAGAAGAGAGAAGTTCGCGGTCAGGAATCTAAAAAAGATTTTTCGTGCCACCTTCAAACTGGTGCCAAAGATCGGGTTTCAGGCGATGTCCCTCAGAGACCTCCTGGCGGAGACCGGTCTGAGTATGGGGGGGGTCTATCTGACCATCACCAACAAGGACAATATCGCCATCATCGTCAAGGATGCGGTGACCCTGGTGTGTGAGGATATCGTGGAGCGGGCGCGTTCCGAATCGGATCCGGCCCTGGCATTGGAGATATTGGTCAAGGGTTATCTCTACTCATCACTGCTGCTGCAACCCTGGTTCCACTTCCTCTATTTTGAAACCCGCAGCCTGCCCCTGAAACACCAGGACGATTCCAAGAACCTGGAACGCTCCCAGGCAGCGGAACTTGAGCGACTGATCTCCCAGTTACAGGGTGAAATCGATCAGGACTACCCGGCCGATTTTCTCGCAACCATGGTGTTGACCATGGTCCAGGAGCGTTACTTGAAACCGTGGAAGTATAAACAGCCGGCATCGACTATTGATGAATACGCAGACAACTGTCTGCGACTGGTACACTGTTCTGTGTAGAATCGTTACTGCTCACAGCGAGTCATTCTCAGACTTGGCTGTGGATAGACTCCATATTCAATCGACATTCAATCGATTGAATTGCTACAAGCTGTCGTTCCTGATAATTCTCGGGTGATAAATAGTCTCGATGGGTGTCTATTTTAACTGCTGGAGTCAATAGTGGGTGTTTGAATGGGTAAGCTTACGCAACTCATGTTAGCCGCGTGGCTGGTTGTTGGTGCTGATAATGTCATTGGCTTTGATCATGGCGCCTGGGATGAGCTGCTGCGCCAACATGTGATCACAGAGAGAGGGGGAGTGGCAACCTCGGTGGACTACAGCGGTCTGATCGGGAAGCGAAGCCGCTTAAAGGAGTATTTGAATTCCCTGGCGGAAGTCGATCAGGCAGCATTCGAGGCTTGGTCCAAGCCAGACCAACTGGCATTTTTAATCAATGCCTACAATGCCTGGACCGTTGAATTGATATTGACCCGCTATCCTGATCTTGATTCGATCAAGGATTTGGGAGGGTTTTTCAGCTCGCCATGGAAAAAGGCCTTCATACCCTTGTTCGGTGAGAAACGCTCCCTGGATGATATCGAGCATGGCATGATACGCAAGCGCGGCAGTTACAATGATCCTCGCATACACTTCGCGGTTAACTGCGCCAGTATAGGCTGCCCGGCACTGCGCTCAGAGGCCTATAGCGGAGAGCGGCTCGATGAGCAATTGCAGCAACAGACGGAGTTGTTTCTTGCGGACAGAATGCGTAACCGTTATACAGGCGACCGTTTTGAGGTTTCATCTATCTTCAAATGGTATCGAGAAGACTTCGAACAAGGCTGGCTGGACATACACTCTGTAGCGGATTTCTTGTTGCGCTACAAAGCGTCCTTAGGTTTGACTGAAGCAGAGGCAGATCGACTTCGAAACAGTAACGCCAGCATCCATTTTCTTGATTATGACTGGCGCTTGAATGCCGCGCCTTGATCCTATCATCGGGATTGGCTGGCTTGGCCCTGAGCAGGCATAGGTTTGAGTCAATAACATGTCCACCGACGAACAGAGAGGCAGTAGGTTCAAGAGGAGATTGCTATCCTGGCTCATGCACATCGGCACGATCGTCATGGCCGTATATCTGATCCATCTCTGGCAGACCCGTGACCTGGTGGAGGGGGTTGCGCCAGCACTCTCCGGTGAAACCCTGCATGGTGAGCGGTTTGACCTGGGTAGACAGACGCAAGGGCCGTTGTTGGTCCATTTCTGGGCAACCTGGTGCCCGGTTTGTAAACTCGAATCGGGGGGGATTGCCTCCCTGTCCCGGGACTACCCGGTCGTTACTGTCGCCATGCAGTCTGGGAGCCAGAGGGATGTGAGAGAATTCCTCGATCAGCAAAAGTTACAACTCCCTGTGATTAACGATTCGGATGGCTCCCTTGCAGCTGCCTGGGGCGTCACTGGTGTGCCTACGAGTTACATTGTGGACGGTGAGGGCAGGATCAGGTTCACAAGTGTCGGATTTACCTTGCCTTTAACCCTGCGGATGCGTCTGTGGTTGACGGAAATCTGGTAGACTATAGATGTTTGTTGGCAGGCCCGAATGGCATGCCAGGCAGTCGCTGCCGTCGACTGAGTACAAGAAGCGCCTATTCTGAGGAGAAGTGAGCTATGGCGATAAGGCTGAGGTTGTTGTCTCTCATATTGGTGAGTTTGATCTATGCGGGTTGTGCATCGACACCGACACTCTCCACATCCCAGGTCTTCGAGGAATATGAACAGATTTCACTGCTCCAGTCCCGCCTGAATGAAGATAAGATGAATGACCTGTTTGATCTCGCGCCGGTGGGGTTCGCCGCTGCTCAATCCAAACTGGCGGAAGCAGTCGTACTCGGCCAGACCAGGAATGATACCGGGGTGGTGGAGAAGGTGGCCGAGGTGGTCCTGATCCTGGATAAGGCGGAGTCTGACGCAACCCTTTCCAAACGCCTCATGCGCGAGGTACTCGAGGCGCGCCAGTTGGCGGTGGCCGCAGGCGCCGACACCATGTTGCAGGAGCGTTTCGACCAACTGGATAAAAAACTACGCAAGGCCACCAGGCTGGTTGAGCAGGGTGAGATCGAGGATGCAAAGAAGTGGCGGCCGGAGATGTTACAGGGTTATTCGGATGTGGAGCTGGAGGCCCTGAAACAGGATGCCACTGAAAATGCCCGCCAGGATATTGCCCAGGCCACCGAGGGTGGGGCGGATGAATATGCACCAAAGACCCTGAAGCGCGCCCTCGAGGAGCTGGCCCTCTCGGTTGCGGTGCTGGAGACCAACAGAACGCAGCGGGAAAAGGCAAAAAATCATGCCTTGCAGGCGAGTAGACTGGCGAGCCGCAGTGTGGAAATCACGGAAATGATCAGGGACTTCAAACGCCGTGAATACACCATGGAGGATATCTTAATCTGGTATCAGAAACAGATCAGCCTGGTCAATGAACCAACGGGTGAGGAGCTGCCCTTTCACCAACCCAACCATGAGGTGATCTCTGCGTTGCGAAACAAACTGCTCAATTATGCCGAGATACAGCAGGCTGACCTGGCCACCCGAATGGATCTACAGAGCCGGCTCGAGGCAGTGGAGCGGGAGAATCGCGAGGCACAGGCACGCTTCGATAAAATACAGGATCTGTTTTCATCCGCTGAGGCCAATGTCTACCGGCAGGGACACAATGTACTGCTTGAATTGCGGGCGTTTAATTTTCCCAGCGGCGGGACGGATATCCAGTCGGAAAACTTCGCCCTGCTCGACAAGATAGTGACCGCTATCAAATCCTTTCCGAACCCGGATGTGGTTGTTTCCGGGCATACCGATTCGGTGGGAGGCGCAGAGATCAATCTACAACTCTCCCAGCAACGGGCAGAGACAGTGGCATCATTCCTGGAGAAAGTGGGCGGTGTTGATAGGAATCACCTGACCGCCATCGGCTATGGCGAATCCCGCCCGGTGGCCAACAACGAAAGTGAACGAGGACGCAAGAGCAACAGGCGAATCGAAGTGCTGATTATTAATGAATAACAACAACCAGGTTTCTCAGTCGAACAGCAGTTTTTCAGTTGCGATTACAGGTTCTGGAGGCAGTGGGGCGGTTACCGCGGGGCGAATTGTCTTAGAGGCTGCCGCGCGCTGTGGATATCAAGGCTTGATGACGCGATCGGCGGGGCCGCAGATTCGTGGCGGTGAGTCGGCGGCAATGATCCGTTTCGCCCCAGGTCCGGTGGAGTGCATGGGCGATCACTATGATCTGCTGGTCGCCCTCGATTGGCTGAATATCGAACGTTTTGCCGACGAAATACCGCTTACAGAGAAGAGCCTGATACTTTGTGATCCCGCCGCCGGGGATGTGCCTTCACAACTACGCAGCAATCGCGCGGAAATCCGTGAGGTCCCGTTCAAGGTGTTTGCCTCCGGATTGCCCGAGGGGCGGATAAACATGGTTGCATTGGGGGCCATGGCTATGCTCTGCGGTTTACAGCTCGAAGCCCTGGAAGCGAGTGTCAAGCAGGTATTGGAGAGAAAGGGTGAGCAGGTTGTCGAGTCCGCATTACGCGCCTTGAGTCTTGGTTACAATCACGACCGGCGTCCTATCCAGGCGCCGTTGTCACCCGGTGAGCAACGTGATATCTGGAGTATTACCGGCAACCATGCCTGTGGAGCCGGTGCCCTGCGTGGCGGGGTGAGGTTTGTTGCGGCCTATCCGATTACACCGGCCAGCGAGATGCTCGAGTGGCTGGCGCCGCGACTGGAAAAACTGGGTGGCTCCCTGTTGCAGGCGGAGGATGAATTGGCATCCATCAATATGATTATCGGCTCTTCCTTTGGCGGTGTACCTTCGCTCACTGCAACCTCGGGGCCTGGTTTGAGCCTGATGGTTGAGGGTTTGGGATTGGCCCTGGTCAGTGAAACCCCGGTCACGGTTGTGAACGTGATGAGGGGTGGACCTTCAACCGGTATACCTACCAAGTCGGAACAGGCCGATCTGGATATCGCCCTGTATGGTCTGCATGGTGATGCGCCGCATCTGGTGTTTGCACCCCTCTCGATACGCGATTGTGTCTTTACCACCCAATGGGCCGTCCAGTTGGCGGAGCATCTGCAGACAGTCGCCCTGGTGCTCACGGACCAATCCCTGGGTCAGTCCCAGGCAATCATCGAGGCACCGCCGATGGTGGAAATGCCCTGGCGGCGCGCACTTGAGGAGTCGCCCGCCAGCGACTACAAGCGCTATCAAATCACCGCGGACGCCATCTCCCCCATGACACTACCCGGTACGCCAGGTGGCATGTATACCGCCGACGGTCTGGAACACAATGAGCAAGGCACACCCTCGAGCATGGCCGCTGACCATCGTGAGCAGCTCAACAAGCGTTTGAAAAAGCTTGAGGGATTCGACTATGGGGATGACTGGGCAGAGATCGAGGGGGATGGGGATGAGTGCATCATCACCTGGGGATCGAGCGCTGGGGTCGTCAGGGAGAGCGCGCATAAACTAAAACAGCAGGGCAGGGAGATCCGGGTCATTGCCATCCGCCTGCTGGCCCCGTTGCAGCGACAGAAACTGAGCCAGGCCATACAGGGTGCAAACAGGATTCTTGTGGTGGAACAGAATCATGGTGGCCAGCTGTTTCACTATCTGCACGCTCAAGGTGTGTTACCCAAATATGCGGAGTCCCTGGCCCAACCGGGCCCGTTGCCGCTCAGGTCGGGACGCATCATCAGAGTCCTTTAATCCATTCCTATGAGGAGTGCGTGAAATGTCGGTACCAGCGTTAAAAGCGAAGGACTATAAATCGGGAATCAAACCGGTATGGTGTCCTGGTTGCGGTCATTTTGCGGTGTTGGCCGCATTGACAAGGGCCATGGCCCACCTCGGGCTCGAAAAAGAGAGTGTGGCGGTGGTATCGGGTATTGGCTGTTCCTCCCGCCTGCCCGCCTATATCGACAGTTATGGTTTTCATGGCATACATGGCCGCGCACTTGCGGCAGCCTCCGGACTCAAGGCGGCACGGCCCGATTTGACCGTGGTGGTTGCCGGGGGCGACGGTGATGGCTTCTCCATTGGAGGCAATCACTTTCTGCACGCCTGCCGACGGAATATGGATATGACCTACATCGTCATGGATAACGAGGTCTATGGGATGACCAAGGGCCAGGCCTCTCCAACCACCAGACCTACCTGGACCAACAGTAAAATGACTCCCCATGGCACCGGCATACCCCGTTTCAACCCGGCTGCCATCGCCCTGGCGGCAGGGGCCGGGTTCATTGCCCGGGGTTATTCGGGGGAACCGAAGGAGATGACCCGGCTACTGGTAGAGGCCATGCAGTATCCGGGGTTCGCATTCGTCCAGGTGTTGAGCGGTTGTGTCACATTCAGGCCTGACCAAAGGGGCTGGAAAGAGGTCGTTCATCCCTTTATCAACGATGTGCCGACCCAGGACAGGATTAAAGCGGCACAGATCATACAGGCGGATGAAGGCAAGGCGACAGGGGTTATCTACGCTTCGCCTTTCCCTGTCTGGCAACCTGAAAATGAGCAGGTTACAGAACTGAGTCTCCTGGAAGAGGAGTTTTGCATATGAGTGATGATCCAGATGTCGTGATCGATACGGTGGGTGAGTTCCTGGTGCATGCCCTTGAACTGGAGGAGGCCTCCAGCGACCATTACGATGAGTTGGCGGATAGTATGGAGATCCACAACAATCTGAAGGTTGCGGAACTGTTCAGGAAGCTGGGTGGCTATAGCCGGCAGCATGCGAAGGAGGTGTATGCGCGTACCGAGGGAATCGACCTGCCTACAATAACCCCATGGGATTTCAAGTGGAAATGCCCCTCATCGCCGGAGTCGTTCTGCATGGAAGAAGCGAGCTATATGATGACTATCGCCCAGGCCATGGAGATTGCCCTGTTCAACGAGATCCGCGGTAGGGATTTCTATCAGCAGGTAGCCGACAATACCGCAAATGATGAGGTGAAAAAGATTGCGTTGGAGATGGTCGAGGAGGAGGGGTGGCATGTTGAGATGCTGCGGGAGTGGCAAACCAGTTTGAAGGAGGAGCCGCCGCTGGATGATCTTGATCCGCCGAATATGCCTGAATAGGGGATTGGGCCGGTCACTCCGTTCACCGGCCCAACGATGACTAGCTGACTTCTATATGGGTGGAGCTGACAGCTTTACTCTCTCTCTCTTGCTGTTGTTTCTCTTCTTGCTCCAGGGTCTTCAACAACTGGCCGAAATAGTGGCTGAGATAAGTGGATGCGTTCAATGTAAACCATATGAAGACGAAGACCGAGGCATAGACCTGGACCTCGAACAGGGCGCTATCACTCTCCAATCTCAACAGTGTGGCCACACTCATGGGATCGACGAAGGTGAAGAAGATGATGGAGAGCAGACCGGCGGTGATGGCGCTGGTCCAAAGGTATCCTAACAAACACTTACATTTCAACAGACTGAGCATTCACTTTCCTCCAAGTGGTCATTGTGTTTCCCCGGCTTGGCCAGGTTTTTTAGTTATATTGTCTGTGCATAGAATAACAGCCAGACAGGACGATGATACCATTACATCTTTCATGGAATCGAACCCAGGTTTTTTTTACCGACCCTTAAGCCTGACTTAAGTATTTTTCGCTAGGATTTTAGCTATTATTCCCGGGTTGGTTGGATCCCCATTGTTAACTGGCGATGATTAAAACCTGAATGGAATAACAGAATACCGGTTATTACAGACTGGGAGAACGGCAGGGAGGGAGTTGGAGATGTTCAGTTTTCTTGAGAAAAATCTGCAGAAGAGGGTGCTTTTCAACTACCTGCTTGCTGTCGGTCTGGACCTGGATGAATTAAAACCTGGGGTAGTCAAACAGCTGCTGCGGGTAGTCCATCAACAGGTGCTGTCGGTATCGAGAAGATATAAAGAGCCACCACATATCGTTTCCGAGAATATCGTCTGCTCCGCCTCCTGGGGCATCGCCTACTGCCTGTTGGGTCCCAGTAAACTTTTAGACGTCTATCCCGAGTTCAAGGACAGAACGGAAGAGGCCGAAATGGAACTGCTGCTAATGAGGAATGGGGAAATGATGGATAGCAATATCTATCAACAGATATTCGCTGTTCTGCTGGAGACACCCCATTGCCATCCCGAGGTGAGGTCAATCTATGATCATACCTACCTGACGCTGGTAAAACCGATACAGACAATGCCTGAGAATAGTTGCATATTGGCCCATTGAGCAGTAGTCGGTGCCGCGAAGCATTGCATCACTTCCGATCAGGCTGTCATTGATCAGTACCGGATTATATCTTCCTCATAGTCACCAGTGGTGGGGTATTAAGCAGCGGCCGGCTGGCCAGGGTACCGGCGATTCCGACGCATAGGGCACCTCCCAGCAGGGCGGTGATCCACATGGATAAATTGAACTCCCAGGGTAGATTGAACACCGTATGGGCCAGGGAGTAGCTGATGCCGCTTGCCAATGCAGCCGAGATCAGGCCCGCCAATCCCCCAAGCAGGGCAAATTCCAGCAGGGTGGAGAGATAGAGCACACTGCGTTTGACCCCGAGTGTGCGCAATACGGCGGTCTCCTGCACCTTCAGCTCATGGCTTGCCTGAATGCCTGCATAGAGCACGATCAATCCAGCGGCAAGGGTGAACAGGAAGACCGCCTCCACCGCCAGGGCGCCGCGGTCCATGATGGCGCGAACCTGGGCCATGATGGCGGTGACATCCAGCGCCGTGATGCTGGGGAATTGCTGGATCAGGCGGTGTAACATCGGCCTCTTTTCGGCGGGCATATAGAAGCTTGTGATGTAGGTGGCCGGTCCCCGGGCAAGCAATCCCGGTGTGCCGATAACGAAGAAGTTGACATTGAACGAGTCCCACTCCACAGATCTAAGGCTTTCGACACGGCCCTTGACCCGGCTGCCGGCGATCTCGAACTCCAACTCAGCCTCGAGGGGTATCCCCAGGGTCTCCGCCAATCCCTGCTCCACCGAGAACCAGGCCTCGTTCAACTGGGCTTGCGACCACCAACGACCGGCGATGATCTTGTTGTCGGCCTGTGGCTGTAGCGCATGGCTGATGTTGAAATCCCGGGTTGCGAGGCGCTGGGCCCTGGGATTGTCATAATCATCGCGGCTGACCGGATGCCCATCAATGGAGACCAGACGGCCGCGGATCATGGGAAACAGTCCTTTGGTATCTATCTCGCCCAGGGCCAGCAGATCACGCACCCCTTCCACCTCGTCGGGTTGGATATTGATCAGAAACTGGTTGGGACTGTCGGCGGGAAGCGCCCCCTGCCAACTGGATAACAGATCGACCCTCACGATCGCCAGCAGCAGCAACACCGTAAAGCCCAATCCGAAACCGGTCAACTGAATGCTGGTTGTGGCGGGATTGCGGGAAAGGCTGGCCAACCCATAGCGCCAGGAACCCGCGGTGAGATGGCGCAAGGGTGCCAGCACATAGACCAGGAGGCGTGACAACAACAGCAGGATCGCCAGTCCGGCCAGAAGCCCGCCTATCAGGCGCAGGGCCATCCTGTCATCGCCGATCTGCCACACCAGCAGGACGCTCAGGGAGACCAGGGATACCAGGAGAAACAGCCGGTAGCTGATGGGGGGTGCCGCCAAGTGACGCCGGAAAACCCGCAGCGGGGGTACCTCGCCGAGGCGAATGACGGAGGGCAGGGAGAAACCGATCAGGACCAGAATGCCGGTGACCAGGCCCGATACCACCGGCCATGCCGTGGGCGCCGGGACCTGGCTGGTGAACCAGTGGCCGATCAGCTGAATAAGCAGGGTCTGTACACCCAATCCGATCAATACGCCCAGCAGGCTGGCGACCAGCCCCAGGCTCAACAGTCGCAGGATAAATATCCGGGTGACTTGCCGACGGCTGGCGCCAAGGCATCTCAGCAGCGCACTGCTATCCGATTGGCGTTCCACAAAACGGCGGCTGGACAGTGCCACGGCCACCATGCAGAGCAGGATGGCGGTGGCGGCGGCAAGCCGCAGGAAGCGTCCCCCCTGGTCCAGGGCGCTGCGCAGTTCCGGCCGGGCGGAGCGGATATCCTCAACCTGCAGACCTCTGATATTTTGCCCTTCCACCCATTCCCGATAGTCGCTCATCTGCGAGGGGGAGCCGGCCAGCAGCAGATAGTGTCTGACCCGGCTTGCGGGACCCAGCAAGCCGGTCTCCGGGATGTCGCCAATGGGGATCAGCAGCCTGGGGGCCAGGCGAAACAGATTTGCCGAACGATCCGGTTCATAGACAATGATGCGACTCACCCGGAAACTGCTCTTACCCACCTTGATCCGGTCACCGACATCTATCCCCAGCAGGGGTAGCAGGCGCTCCTCCAGCCAGGCCTCTCCGGACGCCGGGACAGCTTCCGCGACATGGTCGTCTCCAGTCACCCTGTCACGTACCCGCATCTGACCGCGCAGGGGGTAGGTATCGGAGACCGCTTTGACCTGGACCAGCTGGGTCGCCTCAGCATGCAGGATGACACTGGGGAAGCTTAGGGTCGAAGCTTGGGCGAGCTGCCGTCTCTCGGCTTCCTGGGTAAATGATTCGGGCAGTGGCTGATTGCTCTCGACCCTGATATCCGCCGCCAATACCTCACTGGCCTGGCGTGCCATGGCGCGCTCGATGCGGTCGGTAAAGAAACCCACCGAAGTCACCGAGGCCACCGCGATCACCAGTGCGGTGGCGAGCAGCCTGAGCTCCCCTGCACGCCAATCCCGGCGCAGCAAGCGCAGTGCAAACTGGAGTGAATTCAAGCCTCGCTCTCCAACATACCGTCACGCAGGTAGAGGCGGCGATCGCAGCGATCGGCCAGCATTTCATCATGGGTGACCAGAATCAGTACGGTCTGGCTCTGCTCCTGTAGCTTGAACAGCAGATCCGCCACCCGCTCTCCGGTGTGGGCATCCAGGTTGGCGGTGGGTTCGTCCGCAAACAGGACCTGGGGATCAGGGGCGAAGGCCCGGGCCAGGGCCACACGCTGCTGTTCACCCCCGGAGAGTTGGGAGGGGTAGTGGTGCAGGCGTTGTGCCAGCCCGGCCTCTGAGAGGGCGGCCTTGGCCGCTTGTTCCGGTTTCCCGTGTCCTGCCAGTTCCAGGGGCAACATGACATTCTCCAGGGCTGTCATGCCCGAGAGGAGTTGAAAGGACTGAAACACAAACCCCACCTTGCCGGCCCGCAGGGCAGCGCGACCATCCTCATCCAGACCGCTGAGCTGGGTACCGAACAGCCGGACTTCGCCGGACGAGGCCTGGTCCAGACCGGCCAGCAATCCCAGCAGTGTGGATTTGCCAGAGCCCGATGCACCCAGGATCGCCACAGCCTCACCGGGGGATACCCTCAGGTCGATCCGCTGCAGGATATCTATCCTGCCTGCGGCCGTGTCGACGAACTTCACCAGGCCGCTTGCGGTCACAGGGTGTTGATTGGATGATGGTTGCAACATGAAAAAGATCCTACTGCTGTTATTACTCTTATCTCTGGAATGGCCCATAGGGTCGAGTGCGGCCACGCCCAACCTGCTGGTTGTGGGTGACAGCCTGAGTGCCGGCTACGGCGTCGCCGCCGAGCAGCGCTGGGTGACACTCCTGGGACAGCGCCTGGCGCAGCATTGTGGCCCCTTCAGCGTCGTCAATGCCAGTATCAGTGGTGATACCAGCAAGGGTGGACTAAGCCGACTTCCAGCCCTGTTGGCCAATCACGGGCCCGACCTCGTGGTCATCGAACTCGGCGGCAATGACGGCCTGCGTGGTATCCCCATCAAAACCATGCGCCATAATCTGCAACAGATGGTAAGCCTGGCAAAACGGGCCAAGGCAGCGGTACTGCTGCTGGGTGTGCGTCTGCCGGCGAACTATGGCGAGGCGTTCGTGAATGCCTTCCATCAAGTCTATTATGATGTCGCGGAGGCGGAATCGGTTCCCCTGGTGCCTTTCTTTTTGCAGGACGTTGCCTTGGAAAAAGAGCTTATGCAGGCCGATGGCATCCACCCCAATGACAAGGCCCAGCCTATACTCCTGGACAATGTCTGGTCAAAACTGAGTTCCCTGATTCGCGATAGGGGCTTGGCGGCCGGCTGTAATGATTTAACACCAATCATTGCTAATTAGTGTCAGACCAGAAACAACGGGATTATTTTATTTCCTCCGGCGCCCCAATACGACTTCCGGGTCACGACGGGGCATACGAGGCTGCCAATAACGGCTGAGAATCCAATCGATAATCCAAAGGGACTAAAATATCGGGATCAAGCTTTAATGGCCCTGAATAATGGGTATAATCCCCAGCTCCTATGGCGGTAGGTATCGGTCCCCCCGCAACGAGAAGCTGTGAACCCCGTCAGGCCCGGAAGGGAGCAGCGGCAGCAGTGGCATCGTGTGCCGGGGTGTGGCTGATACTTCCCGCCACCATCTATTCCCCAGGATTCGTGGCTCAACCGATCACCCTTTGCCAGCGGTGATATAGGTCTGTTTGTAGTCGTTATACTCATCGACCACCCCCTGCATGACCTCATCCTGGTAGGGCTGCAGTCCTCTCAGGGCCATATGCTTGGTGCCGTGTCCAACCTCGATACCCGCTTCCATAAAGCGAAAATCGAGGCGCACCATGCCCTTTTTACCCTGCACATCCAAACTTGAGCCAGTGGATTCCAACTGGGGATCATTCAAGTCCAGGCGATTCAGGTCGATCTCCATGCTCTGGTAGATCACCAGTGGGCGGGCAGGGTTGATCATAACCCCCTCTGCGGCCATCAGTGGTACGAGGATGTGAGGGAAGGCCATACCTGAGAAGGCCACGTAACGGCTGGAGAGGTGATCGATCAGCAGTGGATCATGGGTGGTTTCACCTTCGCGCTCGATGGAGAGGTACTGTTTGCCCGCTTCATCAACAACCTGGATCAGCGATGCGCTACTGTCGGGGAAAATCACTGCCTGGTCTCTCACCATGCCTGAGAAGGTAAAATGCATCTGTTGGCTCAGTCCGAGATGGTTCAGGGCAACGGCAAAGAGCAGATCCCCGGGGACGCAAAACATCTTTGCTTCAGTGTTGTGTAACGGATTGAAATCGTTTGCAATCTCTTTTGCGAAGCGACTGGCTTGGTCGCGGGTGAACTGAACCTTGTTACCCTCGGCAGTAAAATAGTTGGCCAACACCATGGTAGCTTTCCCACTGTTTCAGACGTGCGCGATCATATCAGGAGCTGTTTGGTCAGCATAGCTGGTTTCCATTCAATAGTGTGATCCACATGGGAATATCGCCTCTATCAGCCAGCCAAGCGGGAGCCGTTATATCCGGCTTGGATCTGAACCACAGGCGAATATGATAAAGTAGCATCATCAAAATCACCGCGGAGTTGTCCCTGATGGCTAAAGATTTAGAGACTACAAAAGCAAAGTTCGCAGTCGGCGAGCTTGTCTACCATCGTCTGTTTGAATACCGCGGAGTGATTGTGGATGTGGACGCAAGATTCATGCTCAGTGACGAGTGGTATGAGCAGGTAGCCCGCTCCCGGCCACCCAAGGATCAGCCCTGGTACCGGGTGCTGGTCCACAGCTCCAATGACGAGACCTATGTGGCCGAGCGTAATCTGACATCGGATATCAATATCGAACCGGTGGAGCATCCCTTGATCAAAGAGTTTTTTCATGACTTCGTGGACGGCAGATACGTCACCGGCAGACGAGTCAACTGAGACTGGGGAACTAGGCTTTGTCACAAACGAAAAAAGTCGTTGTTGGCGTTCTCATTATTCTGGTCGCCGGCTATGTAGGCCTGCTGCAACGGCAACAAACCCCACCAGTAGTAGTTCCCGATGCAACCCCCCAGAGCGTTGGCGATGACCAGATCACGCGTGCCTACCGGCAACGGGCGAAAGATCTACAGGTAAGGGGTGATGGTGAGGTTGTGCGGTTGCTAGCGGATGATCTTGACGGCAGCAGACACCAGCGTTTCATTCTTCGCCTCGCTTCCGGACATACTGTTCTGATCGCCCATAACATCGACCTTGCGCCGAGGGTGGATGCCATTGATGTAGGTGACACTATCGGGTTTTCCGGTGTCTATGAGTGGAATGAGCGGGGGGGTGTGGTGCACTGGACCCATCATGATCCCCAGGGCAGGAGGCAGGGAGGCTGGATCGAGCACCGGGGCAGGCGCTACCGATGACCGCTATGGATGAATCCAGGCCGATGGTGATTCCACAACAGTCGGTCAGATGGCTTCGCTGGTTGCTGGTGATCTCCACAGGCCTGTTGCTTGCGGGTCTCTATCTGCCGATGCTGACCCTGACCAAGTTTCTGTTTATCGCAAACTCATTTTCCGTGATATCGGGGATATGGGAATTACTCCAGAGGGGGCACTGGTTCCTCTTCGCTGTGGTTGGATTGTTCAGTGTGGTATTGCCTATCCTGAAGATCCTGCTGCTGTTCCTGTTACTGCAACTGGGTGAAGTCAACTCGACACGCTATATCAAACTGCTGAAGATCATGCATGATTACGGACGCTGGGGAATGCTGGATGTGATGGTGGTGGCGGTGATGATCGTGGCGGTAAAACTGGACGTTATTGCCGAGATCGAACTGCATACCGGACTCTATCTGTTCGCCGCCGCGGTGTTGCTCATCATGTACATCACGCACCGTATTGCCGGCTATTCGCAAGCACCATGACACCGGCAGTCAACGCGGCAAAAAAAGCCGGGATAAAGTTCCGGACCCACGCTTACGAGCATGACTCGAAGCATCCGTCATATGGTCTGGAAGCGGCAGAAAAGCTCGGCATCACCCCACAGCGTGTGTTCAAGACCCTGGTGGTCCAACTCGATGCCAAGGAGTTGGCCGTGGCAGTGGTGCCGGTGGCATCCCAGCTGGACCTGAAGGCGTTCGCCAAGGCTGCGAAGGTGAAAAAGGTGGCCATGGCGGATGCCAGGCTGGTGGAGCGTAGCACCGGGTATGTACTGGGCGGTGTCAGCCCGTTGGGGCAGAAAAGGCGCCTGTTGACCTTGCTTGATCGTTCCGGGCTCGATTTTCCCACCCTCTATGTCAGTGCCGGGCGGCGTGGTTTGGAAATTGAACTGGCGGCCGGTGATCTGTTGCGGTTGTTGGATGGGCGCTTGGCGGATATTGCCAGATAGGGGGGTTAGTAGCGGCCAGCGGTAAGCGGCCAGCAGCCAGCGGTGCCACAATGATGTACAAGTTTTCACTGCTGTCCCGTTAACTTTCGTTTACTCCAGAACCAGTCCTAAACGCCCCTCTCCCTTGACGGGAGAGGGGTTGGGGAGAGGGTGTGCGTCAAGCGCTTGATAAAATTGAAGCGTAAACAGCATTCACCCATCAATACCTATGATGCTGATTATTGAAGCAGATGATGGTATTGATTATACCCCCTCTCCCCCGGCCCCTCTCCCGCCAGGGGGAGAGGGGGGTTACTCTCCCCGTGTATTTGCCACCCTGATGTATTTATGTTTTCTTCAGTCCATCATCTTGTCCTGCCTACTGTTTTTGATGTCTCAAACCTCACTCGACAAGAGAAATCAAGTAGGATTAACCTGTTAACACCATAATGGCCGAAGTTAACGGGACAGCATTGACAAGCTTTAGATGTCTTAGCTGAGTATAATGGTGTCAGTTTGCCACTATGTGAAAACCGAAAGCGCCATCCAGGGTATTTGTCATGACAGGTCAGCAACCGACAATTGATAGTCGTGTATCCAATATCCGGGTCTCCAGCACCCACAGACTGATTCGTCCCATTGATCTGTTACGGGAGATGCCCGTCAGTGATGCCGTCAATGAGCATGTGCTCAAGGTGCGCAACACCATTCATGACATCCTGACCGGTGCCGATCAACGTCCGTTGGTGATTGTCGGACCCTGTTCTATCCATGATCCGGCTGCCGCCATGGATTATGCGCAAAGACTCAAGCCAGTGGCGGATGCCCTCAGTGACCGGCTGTATATCGTCATGCGGGTCTATTTTGAAAAGCCCCGCACAACCATCGGCTGGAAAGGCTTGATCAATGATCCGGAGATGAATGGATCATTTGACATGGGCAAGGGCTTGCGCCTCGCCAGGCAACTGCTGCTCGATATCAATGCCCTCGGACTGGCTACGGCCACCGAGATACTTGAACCCTTCACGCCCCAATATATAGGCGATCTGCTCGGTTGGGTGGCGATTGGTGCACGTACCACCGAGAGCCAGACCCATCGCCAGATGGCATCCGGTCTTTCCGCGCCGGTGGGATTCAAGAATTCCACAGACGGCAATACCAAAGTCGCGGTAGAGGCCATGCTGGCCGCTGCCAGTTCCCACACCTTTCTGGGAATCAATGAACTGGGTGAGACATCCATCGTGGAGACAACGGGCAATAGGGA
Organism: Candidatus Thiodiazotropha sp. CDECU1; assembly: GCF_963455295.1. Classification (NCBI taxonomy): domain Bacteria; kingdom Pseudomonadati; phylum Pseudomonadota; class Gammaproteobacteria; order Chromatiales; family Sedimenticolaceae; genus Candidatus Thiodiazotropha; species Candidatus Thiodiazotropha sp. CDECU1. Next base: position 3,037,969 of record NZ_OY734020.1, on the reverse strand, counting down.
TACTCACCTGATTCTGCGCGGCGGCAGTCGCGGGGCGAATTACGATCAGCAAGATGTATTCAAAGCGGCGGAGATGCTGCGATCGAAGCAGCTCAATCCAAGATTGATGGTCGACTGTTCCCACGCCAACAGCGGTAAGGATTACACGCGCCAGGTCATGGTCTGGGATAATCTTATGCAACAGATATGTCGGGCAAGAAACGACGCTGTCGAGTCCTATATTCTTGGGGCAATGCTGGAGAGTCATATCAATGCCGGCCGGCAGGATATCAATGCTGATCTGGCTTATGGTGTATCGGTTACAGACGCCTGTATCGATTGGAACACTACACAACAGCTATTACAGCGCGGCTATCAAGCGTTGGCCTGAGAGAAGACTCATCAAGGGGAGGCATCAGCCGTGGGGCAGACATTGGAGCAGGATTTGAAAACCCTGGCAACCGCAAGGGTGTTTTTTGGGCATCAATCCGTGGGCAAGAATATTATCGCCGGCATGGAAGATCTAATCGGGGACTATCCGGGGGTTGATCTTAAGATCACAACAGATAGCGCAGAGATCGGTGAGGCCTCCGGGTGTCTGCTGCACACGGCAGTGGGCAAGAACACGGAGCCACTGAGTAAATGTGTTGATTTTGCCAGGCTCATCGATCAGGAACTCGCCGGGAAGATCGACTACGCTTTGTTGAAATTTTGCTATATCGATGTCGACCGGGACTCAGATGTCCAGCAGTTGTTCACCGATTACAAGGGCATCATGGATGAGCTTATAAACAGGCATCCGGAGATTACATTCATTCATACTACAATGCCTCTCAGGCACACGCCTGGTGGCCTGTCGGTATGGATAAGAGAGCTTCTGGGCAGGCCGAACAACAGCAAACTGGATAATATCAAACGCAATCAATTCAATCAGTTGCTCCGTTCCAGTTTCAGTCATTCCCCAATCGTTGATATTGCCGCGAGCGAGTCCACCTATGCCGATGGCAAAAGGGAGTCGTTTAAAATGGACGGCCAGACCTACTATTCGCTGATCGGAGAATATACCAATGACGGCGGTCATCTGAATGAAAATGGCCGTGCCCGGGTAGCCGCTGCATTTGTCCGGGAACTTGCCCAGTCTATTCGCAATCATCCCTGAAACGGCCGGCCCCCGTTGTGCCTGTCGGGAGTGCGATGCAGCTCTCAATAAGAATGGGAATCCAGCCCCTGGATTGTTCAAGCAGGCCTGGCGTGTGCCGATATGCCTGAGTAAGCGTGTCGATAGGGTGGGCGAACTCAAACGACCAAGGAGCGTTCCCTCTATAGAGCAATAATCTCCCGGGTGGAGAAGGATAGACTGAATCATTCCCCGAGGTAAAAAATAGTTATGGCACCTGATCACGATGCTGATGCCTTGCAGGCCGATATCTCGTCACTGGAAAGCAAACGACAGATCCTCAAACAGATCGTCGATATCACCAAGGCGATTGAGAGTATGCAGGATAGTCTGAATGCCGTGCTGGTGCTCGGTGTGGACTCCAAGGACATACCGGAAGACGGGCTCAATCTCTACAGTTCCCTGAGTGATTCCCTGCGCAATCTGCCAGTCAGCAAAATCAAACAATATTTCAACAATCTCGAACTGATCGTTAAGGGGCAGCTGGAAAAGATCCTGCGCTACTCCGGTCTGGATTACAGCGGTGATGAGAGTATCGAGTTTATCTCGCTCTCCAGCGATGCGAGTGATGCCAATCCATTTGATCTGCTCGATGAGTTCAAACGTACGGCTCAAACCGCGGTTTCGTTAAGGGTATTGCTGCGCAAGCGTGGAGTCGCCACCCCTGGGTCGCCGATCCCAGTCTCAGCGTCACTCATCAAAGAGCAACTCCTGCATCTGGAGGCCCAGGAGGGCCAGCAGCGGGTCAGGGCCAAGGAGAAGATCGTCGAGATGCAGGACGATGTTAAGGCAATGCTTGAAAACCCGAACTATCCCGATGGCATGAAACAGGTGCTCAGGGGTGTGGTTGACAATCTGGAGCGGGATATCAAGCTGTTGGATAAAGGGGCTTCCCTGAATAAACTCAGCTTTGTGATGGAGTCGGAAGAGGTTCTCAGTGTGGAGGAGACGAACATTGAGGTGGCTGAGGTGGAGGCGATCGAAATTGGTGGTGTGGAAGATGAACAGACGGATATGAGTTTTTCCTCTGCTGCAAGCCGCTGGCTCAACAGCCCCTGGGATGTCTCCTGGGGTGATATCAACAATGATAAAAGTAAATAACCTGGGTCTTTTTTACATTCTGATGATAGGGATGTTACCGGGAGGCTAGGTTTGGCCTGGACTTTCCGTCTCTCTGCTGGTTTAATATTCGTTTATCAATAGTACTACAGTTGAGTATTGCTTCTATTAATGCTCACTATTGTGCATATATTGATTAACCCTCGGCTACACTCTACTGAATCACTGACCACCTGAATCGAGGACAACCACTCTATGCCTCATGAGTTGAGACAGGCAGCGCTCGACTATCATCGCTCACCAAAACCAGGCAAGCTTGAGATCAAGGCCACCAAACCGATGGCTAACCAGAGAGATCTGGCACTCGCCTATTCACCCGGTGTGGCCGTCGCCTGCGAAGAGATCGAAGCGGACCCCAATAAAGCGGCAGACTATACCGCCCGGGGAAATCTGGTGGCTGTGGTGACCAATGGCACAGCCGTTCTCGGTCTCGGCTCTATCGGCAGTCTTGCCTCCAAACCTGTCATGGAGGGCAAGGCGGTACTGTTCAAACAGTTTGCAGATATCGATGTCTTCGATATCGAAATCGACGAACAGGATCCGCAACTATTTATCGAGACCGTGGCGCGGCTTGAGCCAAGTTTTGGTGGCATCAATCTTGAAGATATCAAGGCGCCGGATTGCTTTATTATCGAACAGGCACTCAAGGAGCGCATGAATGTTCCGGTGTTCCATGATGATCAGCATGGCACCGCGATAGTGGTTTGCGCCGCTATTCTGAATGGACTCAAGGTGGTGGGTAAGGCTATCGAGGAGGTTAAGCTGGTTACCGCCGGTGCGGGTGCGGCTGCCTTGGCCTGTCTCGGTCTGCTGATCGATATGGGGATGCGGCGAGAGCATATCATCGTTACCGATATCAGCGGTGTGGTGTATAAGGGCCGCACCGGTGAGATGGACTCCTACAAGGGGGCCTATGCTGTGGATACCCCCCATCGTACCTTGGAACAGGCCCTGGAAGGGGCTGATATATTTCTAGGACTATCCGCCGCCGGCGTTTTGAAAGGGGATTGGCTTGCGAAAATGGCGCCTGATCCGCTTGTCCTGGCGCTGGCGAACCCGGTCCCGGAGATCATGCCGGAAGCGGCAAAGGCAGTCAGACCGGACGCGATCCTGGCGACGGGCAGAACCGATTATCCCAATCAGGTCAATAATGTTCTCTGCTTTCCCTTTCTGTTTCGCGGTGCCCTTGACGTGGGGGCGACCGAGATCAACAGTGCTATGAAATTGGCCTGTGTGCGCGCCCTTGCCGAGATGGCTCAAGCGGAGTCCTCGGATGTGGTGCGTTCCGCCTATGGCGGCCAGCAGCTGCAGTTCGGACCTGACTACCTGATCCCGAAACCCTTCGATCCCCGCTTAATGGAGAGCGTCCCCTACGCGGTGGCGATTGCGGCGATGGAGTCCGGGGTTGCGCAACGACCGATAACCGATTTGGAGAGCTATCGTAACCGCCTGCAGCACAGGGTTTTCCGTACCAGCATTCCGATGCGTCCGGTGTTTGAAAGGGCCAGTGAAGAGGTACGTCGGGTGGTCTATGCAGAGGGCCAGGAAGCGCGTGTCCTGGAAGTGGCTCAGCAGGCTGTGGATCAGGGTATCGCCATCCCCGTACTCATAGGACGGCGTGAAACCATTAACGAGCGTATTGCAGCCCTTGGGTTGAGAATGCGTGAAGGGGTTGATGTCGAACTCCTCGATCCCTTTGATAACCCCCACTTCGACCTCTATGCCAAGATCCTGTTAGAGCGGCTGCAACGGCGTGGCTATTCACCCAAGGAGGCACGTGAAAAACTGCGCCAAAACCACACTGTTCTGGCGTCGGTGGTGGTGGCATCGGGGGATGCGGATGCCATGATCTGCGGGACCGTGGGTCGGTATTGGACCCATCTCGATTATGTGCGCAAGATTATCGGTACCGAGAGCGGTATCAATAAGCTCACCTCCATGAATGCCCTGGTATTGCAATCCGGAACCCTGTTCATTGCGGATACCTATGTACAAGAGGATCCTTCGGCAGAGGATATTGCCGAGATTGTCTCGCTATGCGCTGAAGAGGTGTTATGGTTCGGTATTCAGCCCAAAGTGGCGCTGATCTCTCATTCAAATTTCGGTAGTCACAACTCCTCTTCAGCAATTAAGATGCGTGAGGCTTTGGGGATTGTGCGCAAGCGCATGCCGGATCTGGAAATCGAGGGAGAGATGCATGCCGATCTTGCCCTGTCGGAAGAGCTGCGTACTGCCCGTTTTCCCAATTCACAACTCAAGGACCGGGCCAATCTGCTGATCATGCCAAATCAGGATGCGGCAAACGTGGCCTTCAATATGATGAAAATGCTCGGCGATGGGATTGCGATCGGACCGATTCTCATTGGCAGTGCAAAATCGGCCCATGTGGTTACACCCAGCATCAGTGTGCGTGGATTGTTGAATATGACTGCACTCGCTTCGGTACGCGCCAGTTGTATGATGAACAAGGATTGAATTATGAGTGATTTTGTTTGGAGTGAGTCGCTTCAAACATAGGGCAGCTGATCCTCAGAGCCTTTAGCAGTTCGACTCTGATCTCGTTTAACATAAACAGTATTGGAAAAGAGAAACATGCAAGAGACTAACCCGAGACCGGTCTTTCTCAATCTTTTTAAGATACGCCTGCCAATGGCCGGTATCATGTCGATCATTCATCGCGCTACCGGTGTGGTGATGGTATTGGCGATCCCGCTTCTTATCTATCTACTCGATCTTTCTCTCAGTGGTCCCGATGGGTTTGCCGCTGCCAAGGGGCTATTCGCCAATGGCCTTGTGAAGTTGATCCTGTTTCTCTTTGTATGGGGGCTGATGCACCATTTCCTGGCGGGTATCCGCTATCTGTTGATAGACATCGATATCGGCGTTGAGAAACCTATGTTCCGTCAAACCGCATGGGCAGTGACACTGGTTGCACCTGTGTTGGCGCTGATTTTATTGGGAGGTCTGCTATGAGTCGTCGTGCGACTGGTCTGAGGGCCTGGTTTCTTCAGCGTGCAACCGCAATCTATCTATTGCTGTTCATTGTCTTTGTACTGCAGCAGATGATCTTCAATCCGCCGCAGGATTTTAGTGCATGGCAGGGATGGGTGGCTCACCCCTTGGTCGGGCTCGGTCTGCTGCTCTTTTTCGCCTCCCTGCTGCTGCATGCCTGGGTCGGTTTTCGTGATGTACTTATCGACTATATCCACCCCACCGCGCTACGCGTGACACTGCTGACGCTGGTCGGTTTCGTCCTGGTCGGCTGCGCGCTTTGGGTTCTGCAGATTATCTTTACGGCGGCTACCGCCTAAGAAAAAGGTTCACAACAAGATGGCACTGGAAAAGCAACGATTCGACACACTCATTCTCGGGGCAGGCGGTGCCGGTTTAAACGCCGCCCTGCAACTGGCCAATGCGAACCTCAAGGTGGCAGTGGTCTCCAAGGTATTTCCCACCCGTTCCCATACGGTGGCGGCGCAGGGGGGAGTGAATGCCGCCCTGGCCAATGTGCTGCCTGACAACTGGCATTGGCATATGTTCGATACCGTCAAGGGATCTGACTATCTCGGCGACCAGGATGCCATCGAGTATATGTGCCGTGAAGCGATACCCACGGTGTATGAACTGGAACACAACGGCGTACCATTCTCGCGTCTCGCCAATGGCAAGATCTACCAGCGGGCATTCGGCGGCCAGAGTCAGGACTTCGGCGGAGAGCAGGCGGCACGTACCTGCGCAGCCGCTGACCGCACCGGGCATGCGATCCTGCACACCCTCTATCAACAGAACATCCGCGCCAAGACCCATTTCTATGACGAGTACTTCGCCATCGACCTGATCAGGGATGGCGAGGGATTCGTATTGGGCGCCCTGGTGTTGAACATTGCAACCGGGGAGCCGCTGTTGATCGAGTCCAAGACCACGCTGCTGGCAACCGGAGGCTGCGGACAGGTCTTCAGGACCACCAGTAACGCCCATATCAACACCGGTGATGGCATGGCGATGGCATTACGTGCCGGCCTGCCGCTGATGGACATGGAGTTTTTCCAGTTTCATCCCACCGGCATCGCCGGCAAGGGCATGCTGATCACCGAGGGCGTGCGAGGCGAGGGGGGTTACCTCATTAACAAGGATGGTGACCGCTTCATGGAGAAGTATGCACCGAATGCAAAAGATCTTGCCAGCCGCGACGTGGTGGCCCGATCCATCGTCACTGAAGTGCGTGACGGTCATGGTGTCGGCCCGGAAGCGGATCACGTGTTGTTGAAGGTCAACCATCTGGGCGAGGAGGTTATCTCCAAGCGTCTGCCGGGTATCCGCGAGAGCTCCAAGATCTTTGCCGGCGTCGATCCGGTGAAAGAACCGATACCTGTGTTTCCCACGGCCCACTATGTAATGGGTGGTATCCCCACGGATCGTTTCGGCCGGGTGATGCCCAGCGCGGATGATAATGGGGATCATCTACCGGGACTCTATGCCGCTGGCGAGTGTGCCTGTGCATCGGTGCATGGGGCCAATCGGCTGGGTGGCAACTCCCTGCTCGATATCCTGGTGTTTGGCCGTCTGGCTGGGCACAACATCATCGAGTATGTGAAAGATAATTCAGGTCATCGCCCACTCGACGAAGCGAGTGTCGAGCAGTCCATGGCGCGGCTGCAGCGGTGGGATAGCAAGGGTGATGGTATCACCGTCAGTCAGTTGCGCAACGATTTCCGCAAGACCATGGAGGATCATGCCGGCGTATTCCGCGTCGAGGACATGATGGCGGAGGGGGTCGAGAAGGTGAAGCAGCTGCGGGAGAAGTTGAGTGAGGTTCGACTTACTGACCACTCCTCCACCTTCAATACCAATCGAACCGAAGCCCTGGAGCTGGAGAACCTGATCGATGTGGGTTTGTCGATTGCAGTGTCCGCATTGCACCGTAAGGAGAGCCGCGGCGCCCACTCAAGACCAGACTATCCGAAACGGGATGATGTGGAGTGGATGAAACATACCCTCTATTGGAAGGAGAACGACAAGCTCGATTACAAGGGTGTGCGGTCACAGCCTTTGACTGTTGAGAGCTTTCCGCCGAAGGAAAGGGTTTACTGAAGAGTTTTTAGTTATAAGTTTTTAGTTTTAAGTTGCGGCGAACACCATAACTCAAAACTCACTACTCAAAACTAAAAACTCGAAGCAACGAGGTTTTGAAATGAAATTCAGTGTCTACCGTTATAACCCGGATACCGACAACGAGCCCTATATGCAGGAGTTCGATGTCGAACCACGTCAGGGGATGATGTTGCGTGATGCCCTGCTGGCGATACAGGCCCAGGATGAGTCCTTTACCTTCAGGCACTCATGCGGTGAAGGGGTTTGCGGTTCCGATGGTGTGAATGTCAACGGCAGCAACAAACTCGCCTGTATTACAGCTGTGGCTGACTTGAAGGAACCGGTGGAGGTCAGACCTTTTCCAGGCCGCCCGGTGATTCGAGACCTGGTGGTGGATATGAGTCAGTTCTATGCCCAATACAAACAGGTTGACCCCTGGCTGATTCGCAAGGACCCATTGCCTGAGCAGGAGATTCTCCAGTCGCCTGAAGAGAGAAACAAACTCGATGGCCTGTATGAGTGCATCATGTGCGGCTGCTGTTCCACCTCCTGTCCATCCTTCTGGTGGAATCCGGATAAATTCCTGGGTCCCCAGGCACTATTGAGTGCCTGTCGGTTCCTGGCCGATAGCCGTGATCAGGCCAAGGAGGAGCGGCTCGACAAACTTGAGGGGCCGTATAAGCTGTTCCGCTGCCATACCATTATGAACTGTGTGGAATCCTGTCCGAAGGAGCTCAATCCCACCAAGGCGATTGGCCATATCAAGGCCATCATGCTGAAGGATGCCATCTGAGCCTGGCACATGATTATCGAGGATAACGATCTGGCGGATATCGAAAGACTGCGTTGGCAGTGCCGGCGCGGCATGCTCGAGTTGGATGTGCTGTTGGAAGCCTTTCTGGATCAGCACTATGCCGGACTTACGCCCCGCTTACAGCGACTCTTCATTCAGCTGTTGGGCTTTCCCGATCCCGTAATCCACGCCTGGTGTGTCGGCGGTGAAGCGCCGGAAGATGATGAGTTCGAAGAACTGATTGCCTCCATCAGGGAGACCCGCGTCGCGTGAGTTGACAAACAGCCCTGCTAGCGGCTGTGATTCCACTGCTGATTCGGGTTAAACTGCCCATCTTCAGTCCGCGGATGACGAATCGTTTAAATGTCTTATCAGGTACTTGCACGGAAATGGCGACCCCAGTTGTTCAGCCAGCTGGTGGGTCAGCAGCATGTGGTCAAAGCCCTCACCAACGCCTTGGAGCGGGAACAGCTGCATCATGCCTATCTGTTTACCGGTACCCGTGGTGTGGGCAAGACCACCCTGGCGAGAATCTTTGCCAAATCCTTGAATTGCGAAAAAGGGATCAGCGCATCCCCCTGTGGTGTCTGTGATGCCTGCCGTGAGATCGACGAGGGACGCTTTGTGGATCTCCTGGAGGTGGATGCCGCATCGAGGACCAAGGTGGATCAAACCCGGGAGCTGTTGGAAAACGTTCCCTATGCGCCGGTGCGCGGACGTTACAAGGTTTACCTTATCGATGAAGTCCATATGTTTTCCGCAAGCAGTTTCAATGCTTTATTGAAGACTCTTGAGGAACCGCCACCACATGTGAAATTCATTCTCGCCACCACTGATCCGCAAAAGGTGCCGGTGACCGTTCTCTCCCGTTGTCTACAGTTCAATCTGAAACGTCTCGACAGGGAGCAGATCGAATCCCAGCTGCGCCACATCCTGGAGCAGGAGAAGATCCTCTTCGATGAGCAGTCGATCTCCCTGCTCGCCCGGGGTGCCGATGGCAGTATGCGCGATGGCTTGAGCCTGCTCGATCAGGCCATTGCATTTGGCGGTGGAGAGGTCAAGGGGACCGATGTGGCTGTCATGATCGGTACTATCGGTGCCGATCAGATCTATCTTTTGCTCGAGGCATTGGCCAACTCGGATGGTCGGCGACTGATCTCCCTGGTGGCGGAGATGGCGGAGCGCGCGGCTGACTTCAGCAATGCCCTGCAGGAGTTGCTCGCCATGCTGCATCAGATAGGCATGCTGCAGATCGTGGCGGAGTATGAGCCTGACGAGGTCTATGATCCGGATCGTCTGCACGGGATTGCCCAGACCCTATCAGCGGAAGACGTGCAGCTCTTTTATCAGATCGTGTTGTTGGGACAGAAGGAGCTCGCCCTGGCACCCGATCCACGCAGTGGTTTTGAGATGGTGCTACTCCGGCTATTGGCATTCAGACCGGACCAACCCGAAGCGGCGCCGGGTGAATCATCCGGTTCGCAAGCCAAATCCCAGCCAGTAGAGGGTGTCAAACCGGTTGCTGGAAAAAGCACGGCCGTGAAGAGCGCCACCCAACCGACAGCCAAGCCATCCGCCACTGATGATCCCTCCGATTGGGAGGGCTTCGTCAACGCTATGCGGCTGGGTGGCATCACCAGCCAGCTCGCCCACAACTGTAGCTTTGACAGCTGGGATGGCCAGACCCTGCGTCTGACGCTGGATGCATCAATGAAGCAGTTGCGGGTCGGACAATCGGAAAAGCGCCTGCTGGAGAGTATTTCAAGGCTCCTGGGGAAAGAGATAAAACTCCTGATCACGGAAGCGGTACCCGAGGATGAGACACCGGCGATGCGTCAGAAACGGCAGCAGCAGGAGCGTCAGCAGGAGGCTGAGGCCAAGCTGAAGAGTGATCCATTGGTGCGTGAGATGGAGGAGCGGTTTTCGGCACACCTGCTGACCGATTCTATCCGGCCGATGGATGAGCCGGGAGGTTGATGTAGGCCAACACTGGATTGGCTTTTATGTTTTGCGGATTCTGATGACATTCCGGTAACGTGCTGATGTTTTTGGATGTTTGCAGGCATCTTAAAGTGAATCCTAGAATCTGTTTAACGATTTTCACAGCGAATCCCAAAGTCAGAAATTGGGGGACGACAAATGATTGAGATGAGGTTAGTTCCATGAAAGGTGGTTTAGGCAATTTGATGAAGCAGGCGCAGAAGATGCAGACCGAAATGCAGGAGGCGCAAGAGCGATTGGCCCAGGAAGAGGTTACCGGCGAGTCCGGGGGCGGTCTGGTCAAGGTGGTCATGAACGGCAAGCATGAAGTGCGTCGGGTTGAGATTGACGACAGCCTGATGTCGGATGACAAGGAGATGCTGGAGGATCTGGTGGCTGCGGCGCTAAACGATGCCGCGCAACGGGTCAGCCAGAAGATGCAGGAGAGCATGTCCGGGTTGACTGCCGGATTGGGACTGCCACCTGGGATGAAACTGCCTTTCTGAGACCCTATGTATTTATCGATCGGGAGCTGCCATGCCTAGCCCCTCACTGCTGCAGCAGTTGATCTCGGCCTTGAGATGCCTCCCCGGGGTGGGAGCCAAGAGTGCGCAGCGCATGGCCTATCATCTATTGGAGCGGGATCGTGAGGGAGGTAGGGAGTTGTCGAGGATCCTGGCGCAAGCCATGGATAGGGTTGGACACTGTTCCCGTTGCCGTACCTTGAGCGAGAGCGAGCTGTGTCAACTATGCGCCAACCCGGAGCGGGATCCGGCCCAGCTCTGCATCGTGGAGACACCGGCCGATCAGGCCATGATCGAACAGGCCATCGACTACCGGGGTTGCTACTTCGTGTTGGGCGGGCATCTCTCGCCATTGGACGGCATAGGGCCGAAGGAGATCGGCCTCGATCAACTGGCTGAGCGTTTTGCCGGGGGCGAGGTCAAAGAGATTATTCTTGCCACCAATCCGACGATTGAAGGGGATGCGACGGCCCAATATATTCACGATATGGCGGCAAGCCGGAATATAAAAACAACCCGAATCGCCCAGGGGGTTCCCATGGGCGGGGAGTTGGAATATGTGGACGGTGCAACATTGGCGCACGCCTTTCGAGGCCGATCAGAGTTTTGAGGAGAGAGTATGAGCGACTGCCTGTTCTGCAAATTTATCAGTGGTGAGATCCAGCCCGACAAGGTCTATGAAGATGAAGAAGTGCTTGCCTTCCGGGATATCAATCCACAGGCCCCAACCCATATCCTGATCATCCCCAAGCGGCATATCGCCACCCTCAATGAGCTGGAATCCGATGATCAGGCATTGATGGGTAAACTCATCCTGACCGCACAAAAAGTGGCAGAGGAGGAGGGTATCGATAGCGCGGGCTACCGTACAGTGATCAACTGTAACGAGGCCGCGGGCCAGTCAGTCTTCCATATCCATCTGCACCTGCTGGGTGGACGCACTATGCAGTGGCCTCCCGGATAGGGAAAAGGATAGAGGGCCATCCATAGCGCTGGGTGACCCTCACTAGCAAGCATGCATTCGCAACAGCAAGCTGACAGGGAGACGACCTCTCCCGCAGCAGCCTACCAATTGTCGATCACGGGCATGACCTGTCAGCACTGCGTGGCGGCGGTGGAAAAGGCTGTCGCCGGCGTGCCGGATGTAGCACAGGTTGAAGTCAGTCTCACATCCAACACGGCCCGGATCATCGGGGGGAATCCCCAACTGGCCATTGCGGCGATCAGGGAGGCCGGTTATGAGGCGCAATCCCTGAGCGAGACGCCTAGCCACTGTCCGCTGCCAGCCACCGATGTTCAGCAGGATACAGGCACAGCGGCGCTGACATTGACGGATGGCTATACCCTGACCATCGACGACATGACCTGTGCCAGTTGTGTGGCCGCGGTGGAGCGGGCCATCCGTTCGGTGGATGGGGTTTCGGAGGCGGTGGTCAACCTGGTGGAAAAACGTGCCCAGGTGATCGGGGGTGACCCCGACAAGGTGGTCGACCGGGTGATCGATCAGGGTTACGGCGCACACCTGGATAGCACCCACCGCGCACCGGATGAACTGCTGCTTGAGATCACTGGTCTTGCTCAAGATGCCCAGCGGCGGCAGCTGTCCCGGCTGTTGCGGACCCTGGATCCGGAAGCCGGCTTGGATCAAGAGAAGGGGGCATGGCGCATCCATACCGGGCTCCATCCCGCGCAACTCCTGATCGAGCTTGAGCATGCTGGCATATCGGCACGTCTGGTGGAGCCTTTCACCGATCCCTACGCGGAAGAGGCCGCCGCGGCCGCCGCTGAAGTCAGACGCTCCTGGCAGCGGGCACTGCTCGCGGGGGTGGTGGGGATCACCCTGATGATCGCTGAAATGAGCGGTAACACCCCATTAGTGAGTGAGTCCGGGGGTGAGAGTTTCTGGTTGGGCATCGCCATCCTGTGCCTGTTCGTGATGCGATTCAGCGGTGGCCACTACTATCTGGGTGCCTGGAAACAGGCCAAACATCTCTCCGCCAATATGGATACCCTGGTGGCATTGGGCACCGGCACAGCCTGGCTCGCCTCCCTGCTCATCGTCGTCCAGCCCCAGGGTCTGCTGCTGCAGACGGAGAAGCTCTATTTCGACGCATCGGTTTTGATCCTTGCCTTTCTCCAGTTTGGCCATGTGCTGGAGACCCGGGCCAAACGGACCACCAGCGAGGCGGTGGGTGCCCTGGTGGGATTGGCGCCAAAGATCGCCCAGGTCATCCATGGGGGAGAGGAGGTATCTGTCCCAGTCTCCCTACTGAGATTGGGTGACCGGATTCAGGTGCGACCCGGTGAGCGCATCCCCATCGATGGCGAGGTGGTGGAGGGTGAGTCGACGGTGGATGAATCGATGTTGACCGGTGAATCACTGCCTGTGAGTAAACAGCCGGGTGCCCTCGTTACCGGGGGCACCATGAACCGTAACGGCACGCTTCGATTTCAGGTGACCCGGCTGGGAGAGGAGACGACGCTTGCCCATATCATTGCCATGGTGCGCAAGGCGCAGATGAGTAAACCCCCCATCGCGCGGCTTGTGGACAGGGTTTCCGCAATCTTCGTACCGGTGGTTGTGGTGATCGCCGTGATCACCTTCATCGTCTGGCAGATAGTGGCGCCGCAACCCTCGCTACCCTATGCCCTGACCGCCAGCATCGCGGTGCTGGTGATCGCCTGTCCCTGTGCCCTGGGGTTGGCAACCCCGATTGCGATTATGGTGGGGACCAGCCGCGCCGCCCAGTTGAATGTCCTGATCAGAAACAGTGAAGGGCTGCAGCGGGCCAGCGGTCTGACCCACCTGGTGGTGGACAAGACCGGTACCCTTACCCGGGGATCTCCCACGGTCACCTCCCTCTACCCTGTAGCGGGAGTGGAGAGAAGAGAGCTGATCGCCCTCGCTGCCAGTGTTGAATCCCAGGCGTCGCACCCATTGGCGGAGGCGATAGTCGATTACGCGGGTCAGCTTGGGATTGACCTGCTCCCCGTAGCGGCGTTCAACTCCCACCCGGGACGAAGTGTGGAGGGGAGTGTATCGGGGATGACCGTGGAGTTGGGAGGGAATCAACTCCTGACCTCAAATCGTCTCGCCCCCCCTGCCGAACTGCTGGCACATGCCGAACGAGAGGCCGCACAAGCGGGCACACCGGTGTGGGTCATGGGGGAGGGGAGGTTCCTCGGGCTGCTGATTCTCAAGGATCCCCTGCGTCACGACAGTCAAACTGCCGTGGAGTCTCTCAGAGAGCATGGGGTTGAACTGGTCATCTGCAGTGGAGACAACCGCGCTACCGTAGAAGCGGTGGCGCGGGCACTGGGGGTTGGAGCGGTCCACAGTGAACTACTGCCGGCACAGAAGCTCGATATAGTGAAGGGATTGCAGCAGCAGGGCCATCGTGTCGGGATGGTGGGGGATGGCGTCAATGATGCCCCGGCCCTCGCCCAGGCTGACACAGGATTTGCCATCGGCAGCGGCACCGATGTGGCCATAGAGAATGCGGATATCACCCTGGTCGGCGATTCCCTGCTCAATGTCTCCACGGCGATTGCCCTCTCCAGGGCAACCTTGAGGAACATAAAACAGAACCTTTTTGGCGCATTTATCTATAATGTGATTGGTATCCCGATGGCAGCGGGTGTGCTCTATCCTCTCACCGGTTGGTTGTTACCGCCCATGTTTGCCAGTGCGGCGATGGCACTATCGTCGGTGACCGTTGTCACCAATGCCAACAGATTGCGATTTTTTCAGGCTTCAAAGGAGGCACCCTTGAGTATCACGCTGAAAGTCAGTGGCATGACCTGCCCACACTGTGTAATGAACGTCAGCAAGGCGCTGCAGGCCCAACCGGGTGTGGTGAATGCGGAGGTCAGTCTTGAAGAGGCACAGGCTGTCGTTACCGGTAGCGCGGACCAGGAGGCCCTGGTCAACGCTGTCGTCGAGGCGGGCTATAGCGTGGAATCGGTCTCCAGTTAAGGGTGTTTCGGCACAATACCTGGTTTGAGTAGCCAATGCAGATATCCCACTCTCTGACATTGCCATCCATGACCCTCTCGCTGGAGCAGCAGCGGGAGAGTGCTGCGCGGATGACTCAAACCCTCCCACTTGCCTCACTGGTCGGTGAGACCTCACCCACACTGCGCAGTGTGGAGCATGTGAAACAGGCAGAGCAGTTGCTGCAACGCCAGCAATCGAGACCAAGCTTCAGCCAGATTAATGACGATCCCAGCAAACAACGTGCGCTCGCCTCTTACCAGTCGGTACAGGCAGACCAGGAGCGAGACTACATCAGCGAGGTCCTAGGTATCGACGTCTATGCTTGAGCGCCAGGCCTGACATCCCTGTCTTGATAATCTGGCTCAGGAGGATGCAGGCTGCATCGCGTCGCGAATCTTGGCATGTGCCACGATGCTGTCATCCTGTCTCAGTGAGTATTCGATGATGTGTTCACCACTCATCACCCGCGGATTGACTCCGGTTGCCTTGACTGCATCATAGCTCTCATAGAAGCGCTTCCAGGTGATTTTACGCACTTGGAATTTGGCCCGAACTTCCGGATTGTTGGTTTCCAGAAACAGCCGGTCGATCTGCTTCCACTCCCGATACTGTTCCGGATAGGTCATGCCCAGCTTATCGAGCCGATGTTGGGCCTCCACATGGGTCATACCGCTGATCAGCTTTCCTTCCATGAATAGCAGACCCTGGCGTACTGTGGTGGTAGGTGGACGATTGTTCCACTCTGCAACCTTCGCCGGATCCTTGAACAACTCACGAATCAGATAATAGGCCATGGTCTGATTCATCTTGAATGAGTAGGGGATATTGAAGTGCTTCAGGATATCCACCTGCCTGCCGTCGGGCGGGGTGAAGAGACCGAGAATATTCATGGCCTGGCCCTTGGTCAGTTGCTGATTCAGCCAGATACCCCGATCGGCCATCTCTTGCAGCATGGCTTCCGTGGCGGGTTCATTTTGCCAATCATCAGCTGAATCCCGGGGAAGGGTCAGGGCAGTTTCGATCTGCTCCTGGAAGTTGTCGATGTTGATCCTGTTGTTCTTGGTTGGGTTGGACAGGGTGTGCTTATAGACATAAAACAGGCCGATCAGCACGAAGGCGGAAATGACGAAAAATAGCTCCATGGGTTTTCTCCCGGAATTGATTCTTTTTACAGCTCGGTTCTGTGTGGTCAGCGGTATGGGGCAATGAACCTTGAGTATCCGAATGGCCTCTCGCACCATTTTTGAGAACCACTACTCAAATTATGGTTATTTGTAAGATGCGGGAATTAAAGGAGTTTTTAGAGAAATCAATGACCTAAGCCAAATCGAAGAATGCCGTTCTTGATGGCCACGAACCACTAATTTCGCAGGCTGTGACGGTGATGTTTGGCTATTGGGAACCTGGGTATTGGCGCCGGGTGGGAGCGCTTCGCGAGCTACCAATCAGCCAGGTATAAACCGGTCAGGCGCAAAGTTCAGGGTGGCGAAGAGGTCGTCCACGCTCTCTTCGCGACGAATCAGATCCACACTGCCGTCGCTGCGCAGCAGCAGCTCCTTGGGTCTGGTCTTGCCGTTATAGTTAAAGCCCATGGCATGGCCATGGGCGCCGGTATCGTGAATCAGCAGGATATCCCCATCCTGGATGGCCGGCAGGGGGCGTTGGATGGCGAATTTGTCATTGTTCTCACACAAAGAACCCACCACATCCACCGTCTCCTGCTCACCCTCCTTGCCGAGTACCGATAGATGGTGATAGGCATCATACATGCCCGGCCTCATGAGAGACGACATGCATGAGTCGACACCCACGTAGGTGCGATATATCTCTTTGCGGTTTATGGCGCGGGTAACCAGTACCCCATAGGGTCCGGTGATATAGCGCCCACTCTCGAGAATAAGTCTGGGGGCATAACCGTGATGCGCCTTGAAGCTACGGAACAACTCGGCGATCTCCTTGCCCATGCTCACGATATCGAGGGGCCTTTCCTGGGGACGATAGGGGATCCCGAGACCACCGCCGATGTTGATGAAGTCAAAACGTATATCGAGCTTTTCGGAGAGCCATACAACCCTGTCCAGTAACATCCGCGCGGTCTCGACCATATAGGCATGATTGAGTTCATTGGATGCCAGCATGGTGTGCAGTCCGAAGCGACGGGCACCCCGTTGCATCGCCTTTTTGTAGGCATCCAGCAGCTGATCGTGAGCCACACCGTATTTTGATTCGAGAGGGTTGCCGATGATGCTGTTGCCGCTGCGCCGTTCCCCCGGGTTGTAGCGGAAACAGATCAGTTCCGGCATCTGCGGCACCTTGTCGATCAGGGAGATGTCGTCAAGATTGAGCACGCAGCCACCGTCGGCCTCTGCCACAGCGAACTCAGCCGGGCTGGTATTGTTGGAGGTGAACATGATCTGTTCACCGCTGGCGCCGACCTGCCGGCTCAGCAGCAGTTCTGTAATGGAACTGCAATCGAAGCCGAATCCCAGCTCCTGCATGATCTTCATGATGCTGGGGTTCGGCAGTGCCTTGACGGCAAAATATTCACGAAATGAATCAACCCCGGCAAAGGCCCGGATGAGGGCT
Organism: Candidatus Thiodiazotropha sp. CDECU1; assembly: GCF_963455295.1. Classification (NCBI taxonomy): domain Bacteria; kingdom Pseudomonadati; phylum Pseudomonadota; class Gammaproteobacteria; order Chromatiales; family Sedimenticolaceae; genus Candidatus Thiodiazotropha; species Candidatus Thiodiazotropha sp. CDECU1. The sequence continues at coordinate 3,020,723 of NZ_OY734020.1, read as the reverse complement.
TCGCCGTTCTCTCTGATACCCTTCTCATCATAGATATGAAAAGGAGTGCCAAAGTGCTCGACGATATCCTCCAGGGATCCCTCAAGACGCTTGGCAAGATCTGCTGAGATGGGCACTATAGGGCTCCGCTGATTCTGTTCATGGCATCCTGTACATTCTCAAAACTGTTGAAGGCGCTGATACGAATATAGCCCTCACCGCATTTACCGAAACCTGCGCCCGGGGTACAGACCACACCCGCCTTGTTGAGCAGCATATCGAACAGATCCCATGAGTCACCCTTGGCGTCGATCCATATATAGGGTGAGTTCTCACCGCCAATGCAGTTATAACCCAGGCCCTCCATCTGTTCGCGGATATATTTCGCATTCTTCAGATAGTAACTGACCAGTTCGCTGATCTGGGCGCGCCCCTGCTCGCTGTAGACCGCCTCGGCGGCCCGCTGCACAGGATAGGAGACACTGTTGAACTTGGTCGTATGGCGGCGGTTCCACAGGTCCTGGATCGAGACCGCCTCACCGGATGCGGTATAGGCTTTGCAAGCCTTGGGTACCACGGTATAGGCGCAGCGTGTCCCGGTGAAGCCGGCGGTCTTGGAGAAACTGCGAAACTCCACGGCAACCTCCTGAGCTCCCTCGATCTCGTAGATCGAGCGGGGCAGGGTCTCATCCTGGACAAAGGCCTCGTAGGCGGCATCGAACAGGACCAGGGCCTTGTTGGCCTTGGCATAGTCGACCCACTGCTGCAACTGCGCCTTGGTGGCGGTGGCCCCGGTGGGATTGTTGGGGAAGCAGAGATAGATCAGATCCACCGGCTCACTGGGCAGGCCGGGTATAAAGCCGTTCTCCCGGGTACCTTCCAGGTAGGTGAGACCCGTGTAGCGTCCCGCTTCCGCCTCACCGGTGCGTCCTGCCATCACGTTGGTGTCCACATAGACCGGGTAGACAGGATCCGGAATGGCAACCCGAATATCGTTGGCGAAAATCTCCTGAAAGTTGCCTGAATCGCATTTGGCGCCATCACTGACGAAGATCTCATCGGCCTCGATGCTGCAGCCACGGGATTGGAAATCCCCCTTGGCGATCGCCTCGCGCAGAAAATCGTAACCCTGTTCAGGGCCATAGCCATGGAAGGTGGAGTCATTGGCCATTTCGTCAACGGCTGCATGAAAGGCCTTGATGCAGGCATCCGGCAGGGCGCGGGTGACATCACCTATGCCCAGACGGATGATGTGCTTTTCCGGGTTGGCCTGCTGAAAAGCGGCAACTCGCTTGGCGATGTCTGAGAACAGGTATGAGGCCTGGAGTTTCTTATAGTTCTCATTGATTTTGATCATGCTACACCTCAGGAAACCGAAAAACGGGCCATTATACAGAGATTGTGTGAGAGTAGGAGAGTAAGATCCTAACCCTTGAGTTTTGAGTTTTGAGTTTTGAGTTTTGAGTTTTGAGTTTTTAGTGGATGGGTTCGCTTCGCTCACGTCTGATTAGATTCTCAATCCTATTTATCTGCTGAAATTGGCGCAACGTTGTCTTCCCAGGGTTGGCATGATGGGTAGTCAGACAGTGCATTGAGCAGGCTCTAACCGAATAGTTCGGAATAGAGTTCCTCCTTGAACCCGACATGCAGGGTTTTTCCAATCTGGAGTACGGGTCGTTTGATGATTGAAGGGGTCTCAAGCATGACCCGGATGGCGCTCGCTTCATCGATTTCAGCCTTTACCCTGTCGTCCAGTTTTCGCCACATCATACCGCGACGGTTGAGCAAGGTTTCCCAGCCAACCTTCTCGACCCACTGGCGCAACAGCTTTTCCTCAATCCCAAGTTTTTTATAGTCATGAAATTCATAAACGATATTCCTCTCATCCAGCCATTGACGGGCCTTTTTCATCGTGTCGCAATTGGGTATGCCATACAGCCTGAGCATGGTGATATCTCTCTTTTACAGTAAAAACAGTACATTGAGTGGAGCAGTCTAGGAACTAAAAGTGCATGCCAGTATAAAATAGGCAGAACCTATCAACCAGTGGCATTCGGTAGGGTTTTTACGTCTGTTCAGCTTATCCACTTTTTACTACCGTTAAGGATATTAACCACCGTTTTGCCACCCGCTTGTGGATGGTTTGGTGGTAATATCTTTACATACACTTTTGTAATGTTAATTTCGAAAAAGGACAATTTCGATGATTCAGTTCAGCGATAACCAAGATGATTGGGACATAGATGCCAACCTAAATCTGATCAGCCACAGCTGTGGTTTTGAAGCTGAATTCAGAGGCAGTGAGATCTACGGCATCAAGCACTTTCCTATTGAAGCAACCATCCTTGATATCAGGCGTATGGTCGTCAAGGCAGAAGAGATTCTCACCCAATCATACAATCACTCCATGGGTAGTCAGGGTTCCGATTCTTTCATGGTAATGAAATAGATCCTATATTGATCCACCGGTTCTATCTCAGGGCCTTCTCGGTGTCACCTGCGGAAATTGCCCCAGGTATTCAGTCTTCCACCAATTACCGTTCTGCTCCCTCTCCTGGGCAGTGGTGAAACTGTATTTAAAACTGTCCACCCGCAGATAGCGCGGGGGGGTATCGGGGAAGGGGTTGTGGTCCAAGAGTGCAGAAACCGTTGCAGATCCCTGGTGTAAGCGTTGTAAGAAGCGACCGAACCACTCCATTTGCAGCCCTTGTTGGGTGGGGACGAACCAGACCATCCAGTCAAGTCGTGGCTGATGTGGAATGATCATCGCCGGGGCTTGGGATGGATCGCCGGGTTTATAGCCGAACTCGTAGACTTGCCAGGTTTTACCATCATTCGATCCTTGGATTACCAGCTCCTGTCTCTGAGTCTGCATGGTGGGAAAGACGTGGAAGATATGGCCGATACCCAGTCGCTGTACAGATTGACTGAAGCCTAGCAGCGACTGCGGCAGAACAGGGGGACGGAGCAGATAATTGGTGAAGCTGATCAGACTGGCGGGGAGGATCAGCAATGTAACGATGACGATCACTCCTGTCCTCAGTCGGCCTGGGGAACTCTCAGGTGTTTCAATCCGATTCAAGAGCCGGGTAGGAACCACCCGTTTCAGCAGTGGATCATGGAGCAGAAAGAGACAGAGTATGATGGTCAGCAGATTGATGAAATTGTGATTGCTGGTGGCGATAATCAGCAGTTGCATCAGGAGGGTGATCGCCGCAGCTGTATAGCGGAAACGGCGGGGAAAAAAGATCAGAAAGGGTACCAGCAGCTCACTGAACAGGGTCAGTATCACCCCGGCCTTGAGCAGCAGCTCCGGCAGCTGATGAGCGTACCAGGCACCGATATGGGGTAGGGGCTGGGTTTCAAAGTAGTGGTTAAGCGCGGTCAAACCGGACCAGGATGGATCGCCGCTGACCAACTTGAATACACCGGACATGAAGCGCAATCGAAACAGCAGCCAATCGAATAGGAAGATCAGTAACAGGTTGCCACCGCCCACCAGGAATATGGCGAGAAATCCTGCTTCCAGCAACAGGGTGTCCCATTGAAAGTTGGTGAATATCTGTCCCGCGTGATAGAGGGAGAGATAGAGCAGAAACAGCAGTATCAGATTCAGCCTCTCCCTGTGCCCCAACAGCAGCAGTAAAGAGAGAAGAATCCCCAGCAGACTCACCCCCTTAAGCGCCAGATCACTGGCCCCGGTAATCCAGAAAATGGAGGGAAACCAGACCCAGGCGCCCTTCCCATAGTGTTCTGCCGCCAAGCTGAAATGTTCATCCAGGGGAAGGATGCCGGTTTCACCAACCAAGCCTGTGATCTGGACCGATAAGGAGGCAAAAGCCGCCAGGTAGACCAGGGCCAGCAGACGCAGAAACAACCAGCTGACCAAGCGTTGATCTGCAGCGGGCTGGAACAGTCTGTGTAGGGCTGATTTGAAATGATTCATACGTCCATAGAACCATTGATGGGCACACTCTGAATTCTAGCAACCATCTGAATGAGCCACTAAGGTTCGCAAAGGAGAAAAATCACTTTGTATGTTTTAAATTTCGTGACATGCTTTAGACAAACCGAGTATTGAGGTTTTACAAGCCCTGTCAATCAAGTCATGTCTGGTTACGTATAGTTACAATGAAAATAGAGATCACACCCTTAGAGGCACGCGTTATAGGTTGCCTGCTGGAAAAAGAGGTCACCACCCCTGACCAGTATCCACTCTCGCTCGCCGCTTTAACCAATGCCTGCAACCAGAAGAGCAGTCGGGACCCTGTACTGCAGCTGCAAGAGGAGGAGGTACAAAATCTCTTGGATGAGTTGATGAAAAAGCACCTTGTCAGCGATCGTACCGGGTTTGGCAGTCGCGTGGCGAAATATCAACATCGATTTTGCAATACGGGTTTTGGGGCGCTTGAGTTTTCACCCCAGGAACGGGGAATCGTCTGTGTGTTACTCCTCAGGGGGCCTCAGACACCGGGGGAGCTGCGCAGCCGGACAAATCGATTGTGCCAATTCTCCGATGTGCATGAGGTGGAATCGGTCCTGCACGGATTGATGCAACGGGAGGACGGACCCTTTATGGTGCGTCTGGCGCGTGAACCGGGACGACGGGAATCCCGCTATGCACATCTGTTTTGTGGCGATGTGGAACAACAGATTGAGCTAGACCAGCCGGATATCACGGAAGCGGGTCTGGCATCAGGCCAGCCCTCACGCATCGAGCAGCTGGAATCGCTGGTGAAAGAGATGGGTAGTGAGATAGACGATCTCAAGGCACGGATAGACGAGCTGGAATCACAACTCAACTGAATCATCCATCGCCATGACTACCAATCTATGGCCTCCCCAAAGCGGAAAAAACCGCCACTCGGTCCATCCTCCCCCAGGGTGGCCGCCCAGACTATACCCTTTGCACCTTCTGTTACGGGCAGGTCCGCTTCCTTACCTCCCATATCCGTGCGTACCCAGCCGGGGCAGACGGAATTGATCTTTATCCGGGTCTGTTTCAGCTCCTGGGAAAAGATCCTGGTCACCGCATTCAGGGCGGTCTTGGATAGACGGTAGGATGGGCAGCAGCCGTCCATCTCACTGAGCTGGCCCATGCCCGATGAGACATTGACCACGCAACCCCTACCCTCCATCAACGGGATAAGTGCCTGGCAAAGCCGCAACGGACCAAGGGTATTGGTCTCAAAGCCCTCGAGAATGGTCTCACTGTCACAGTCGAAGATGGTGCTCTCCGATTCCCATGGGGCAGGGTCGGGAAAGATGCCGGCATTATTCACCAGCACCTGCAGGCGTGCGTGATGTTGCCGGAAATGTTGTGCCAGAGCCTGGATGGAGGCCTCGCTGCGCACATCCAGGGGGTGGTAAGAGACATCCAGGCCTTCGTTTAGCAGCAACTGCTGCGCGGCCTGCCCGTCCACCTCATTACGACTGGTCAGTAGCACATGATAACCAAGCCCGGCCAACTGCCGGCTGGTCTCCAAACCGAGCCCACGGTTGGCGCCGGTCACGATTGCAACGGAATGATCTGACATGATCTCTCTCCACACGGGTTGATGCGACTCCCAATCACCCCAGACTGGACGATTGGCTTAAGATTCCCAACCCTGGGGTGGGATTCCTTAAAGTTGTTTCCAGAGCTTTCAATATCTGGCGCTAAGGCGCAAAATTTATCATAGATGACAGGCCAGCTTCAGGAGCTAAGTATGATTCCCATTAATTACCAGGTTACCGGTGAAGAAGAGTATTCATTTCATATAGAAATTGACGAAAATGGAAATTATACGGTACATACAGGTACTTATACGACACAGAAGCCGCGAACGGGAACACTTACGGCAGATCAGGAGTCGGCGCTTCGGCATGCGCTCGGATCCCTGAGTTCACTCACTGAGCATCCGAAGCCGGGGGATGGGCAGGCGTTTCAGGCCAAGCTGGTAGTGGGTGAAGGCGAGCAGCAGATCGTCTACACATTCTGGGAGGGCGCTTTGGAGGAGGACGAACAGCTGGCGTCATTGGTACGGCAGCTGGAAGTTATCTGATCCGTCTCTGCCATGGAGGGTAAATCTTTGAGATTGTGAATTTTTATTGCAACCACCTGGGTGAATGGGCCGAAATGGACAGATATTGTCCAAATGGGAAAAAGTTGGACTTTTTTGAAATAACTGCTAGGAAAATATTTATCGCCCAACAGTCACAATCTATGTGACAAATTTATTCAAATAATGTCCAATTTCCCGTTCGGCAGATGTTAGGAAGTAGTGATGCGTAGTGCAGACAATATACCCAATGGCACGATCGAGGATATCGATGGCAAGACCTGTATCTTCTATGACGGATACTGGATAAAGCACTACGTGCCAATGGAAGATAGTCTGGAGACGAAAAAATATCTGATCGAGGCCCTTACCCGTCGACTCTTCAATCATGTCGAACATGGGATCAACATGCCGGGGGACAGACTGGACGAGGCCAGGAAGGCGTACGAGGAGGAGAGCGACCCGGATCTGAAACGGGTCAAGGGCGCTATGCTGGCCGGTGCCCTGTTCAATCGAGGTACTGACATATTCAGAGATTTGGTAAAACTGGAGGATGTGAATATAAAGAGCGGCAAAGGCAGGGAGATGCTGCATGAGTGTGGTCAATATCTGCTGGAGGCCCTTGAACTTGGTGGCCTGGTGAAGCATCGCAGCGGAGAGGAGGGCATCGATGAACTCTGGGGAGAGCCCTTTCGCGCATTTACTGTTCCGATAGAGTCGTTTTATGAGAGTCGATACATAAAGATCGCTCAAACCATGCACGATATCGATATTATCTCGGAAGCGATAATCGAGGCATTTCAGGATAGTCACTTCTTCAAGGGTGTCGCAGAGGCAACGCGGCAATTTGCAGGTGCGGCCAAGCTCAAGTGTGAAATCCTGCGTACCGATCCGGTGATATTCGATGTCTGGCCCAAGTTTGCAGTTGCCGGTGAAAAACTCACCCAAATCGGACCGGTAGAGAAACACAATGAATCTTGCCTGGCCTGTTGGGAAGCCGATGAGGGACATCGCCTGATCAAGGACGGAGCAGATCTTATTACCCATATCGCCCGGGCCAGGGTGCCTATGCCGAAAAGCACCACTGCATTTATTGATCGTTGCCACTCCTATTTGGCCTGTCGGGGGAGTGCGCCTGGACTCTCCCGCGTCGAACTGAAGTCCCTTTGACAACTTTCAAACGACTCCACTGCAGCTAAAGAGACTTGATAACGCACTCTCTATGGCTTTCTGGCAGTGTGTGGAACACGAATAAACTATATCGTCATGTGTCCCAAAGCAGATACTGATACTATTCGATATGAGTGGATGACCGGACAAAAATAGAAACGGATATGTCAGACTGTATATCAGTGACTTTCTGCTATACGATCATGTTGTTAATTGAACTTAAATAGCCATTAAATGTTTGAGTCGTATTACAAATTAGACGCGAACCCATTTCGGTTGAGCGCGGATGAACAGTTCAGGTTTGCCCACAAGCACTACCTGAAGGCCTGGTCATATTTGCGATACGCCCTGGAACAGGGTGAAGGCTTCATCATGGTCACAGGCTGTCCCGGTTCAGGCAAGACCACCCTGATTCGTGACATCCTATCCGAAGTTGATCAATCGAAGATTCTCGCGATCAACCTGGTAACTAATCAATTACAAGCCGAGGAGCTACTGCGAAAGGTGGCCTTGGAATTCGGCCTGAAGGCGGAGACCTATAACAAGGCCACGCTCCTGACCAGAATCGAAGATTTCGTCACCAAGGAGTACAACGCGGGCAGGCGGGCTGTGATCGTCATCGATGAGGCGCAGAATCTGACCTTGAATGGGCTTGAGGAGCTACGCCTGCTTTCCAATCTGCAGGCCGGGAGTCATCCGCTCTTCCAGATATTCCTTATCGGCCAGGACCAACTTCGGACGCTTATTCTAAGCCCGGGAATGGAGCAGATTCGCCAGCGGTTGATTGCCAGCTGTCAAATAGAGTCCATGGACGTAAAGCAGACAGAGGGGTATATCGAACATAGACTCGGTATCGTCGGCTGGAACCATGATCCCGAGCTGGATGATGCAATTTTTCCGCTTATACACTACTTGTCTCAGGGTGTACCGAGAAAGATCAATCACATTGTAAGTCGGCTACTCCTGTATGGCGCCTTGGAGGAGAAGCATGGATTCACGGAAGAGGATGTGTGGATCGTTGCCAGGGAGTTGTTCGATGAAGAGCGCCTTTCCATACAATCTGGAGATTCCTTCACCACATTCAAGCATAAATATGAGCAGGGACCGGAGATCCTGCCGGAGACCCATACACCTGACTCCGTAAGCGAAGGCCTTGAACATCCTCAAGGTGTAGATGCTGAGAGTATCAGTACAACCGAACCTGATGCCGCGTTGGTCGGGGAGGGTGAAGCTGAGACTGATGTGGTGTCTGAGCCTGAGGCACAGGTAGAAGTAGAAGCGGAAGCAGAACCAGAGGCAGAGCCAGAAGGAGAGGCAATAGCAGAAGCAGAAGCAGAGGCAGAAGCAGAGGCAGCGGCAGAAGCAGAGGCAGCGGCAGCGGCAGAAGCAGAGGCAGCGGCACAAGCAGAAGCAGAAGCAGAAGCAGAAGCAGAGGCAGAAGCAGAGGCAGCGGCAGAAGCAGAAGCAGAGGCAGCGGCAGAAGCAGCGGCAGTGGCAGAAGCGGAGGCAGCGGCAGAAGCGGAGGCAGCGGCAGAAGCAGAGGCAGAGGCAGCGGCAGAAGCAGCGGCACAAGCAGCGGCAGAGGCAGCGGCAGTGGCAGAAGCGGAGGCAGAAGCGGAATTAGCGTCGAGGTCTGAGGCTGAGTCGCCAATCGAACCAGTCACAGATGAAGCGTTGCACGAATCTGAGTTTTACCCCTATGGAGAGGGTCTGGTTGATTCTGACAACCAGTCCATAACGGAAGAGTCATCTTTCGAGGATTCCGATGCCGCAGTCTCAAGCGATGCAACAGAGCGCCTTGCCCAGCCGTTAACCCCTGAGCAGGCATCGACCGCATCCAGAAAGACCTATATCGATGAAACGGAATTGGATGCCTTGACATCGACGCTGGTCCACGAAGGTGTCACCATTGAAGAAACACCTACCGAAACCAATGAAAGCAAACCGGAGGATATCCTCAATCTGCCGTCCATGCAGGCGGAGAGACGTAAACACGAAATTGACGAAAGAGGGGGCTTCATAAACACAGCTGAGACTGTCGAGGTTGAAGAGCTCTTCTCCGGTACGTTTAGCAAGTCTTTGCGCAATATCATGTTGTTTGTCATCGCGGGCCTGTTCTTCTTGGCGCTGTTTGTGATTGAACCGGAACGCATCGATCAGACGATGTCGGAAGTTGGCGACAAGTTGCAGTCGATGATCCTCCCATCCAGAGACAAGGGTGATAAGAAAACGTCTGCTAGTGGAAATCTACAGCAAAAACCCGACACGGAAACCAGTCAAATCACCCAGGAAGATGAAGTTGTAAGCGCTGAGCCCCCTAAAGAGCAAACAGTCAAATCATCAGAGCAGGAAAAAGTTGAGGTTGACGTGGTACCGGATGCGGTAGTCACAGAAGAGGATAGTCTCGAAACAGCAGTCACCCCCATGGATGGTGCAATATCAACAGACGAGACGGATATCGTGGAGAGGGCCAGCAAGGACTATATTGCAACCCAGTCGAAATATCAGAAAGTTGAAATAGTCGAGAAGACAGAGGAAACCATTGTCACAACCCCCACCGCGAGGGAGTTTCAGATCTACTTTGAATTTGATAATCCCAATATTCCGGAACAATTCAAGGAGATGTTAAACGATCTCTATATTGTCCTCTCTATCAATAAGAAGACTAATATGACAATTACCGGTTATACGGATGCAAGTGGTGACCCCATCTACAATATGCGCCTGTCCGAAGAGCGTGCACAAGCGGTATTCCGCTACTTCACCGATAAGGGTATCAGCCCGGAACGCATACAAGTGGAAGGGCGGGGGCCTGTACCAAAATCCTCGGTTGAGGAGCGTGAGACCCTGGAGAGACGGTTTGGCAACAGGCGGGTCGAGATCATACTGCGTGAAAGCATTGAATAGGCTTCTGATAAAAGGCTGAGCCCACCTATACCCTGATGTTTGTATATCATTCCCACACGTCTGCGTGGGAGTGCATGGGATAGTTGAATCAAACCACCATCGTCGGGATTACATCGAGTGACTCCAGTGATTCCAGAAGAGAATCGACACACTCCTCGATCTCTCTATTCTCCGTGTCGATTACTATTTCAGGATTTTCCGGTATCTCATAAGGTGAGGAGATACCGGTGAAGTTTGGTATCTCACCCGCTCTTGCCTTTTTATAGAGCCCTTTGACATCCCGGGATTCACAGGTCTCGATGGAGGCCTTGACATAGACTTCGATAAAATCATCCGATTGAAAAAGTCGACGGACATTGTCTCTGTCTTTACGTATGGGAGAGATAAACGCGGTCAGGGCGATGATTCCCGCATCCACAAACAACTTCGACATCTCACCGATGCGGCGAATATTTTCAGTCCGGTCCTCGATACCGAATCCAAGATCCCGACAGAGACCATGCCTGACATTGTCCCCGTCGAAGACATATGTCCTGCAACCCCGTTGATGAAGACGCTCTTCCAAAGCATGGGCCAGGGTGGACTTGCCGGAACCGGATAGTCCAGTAAACCAGAGCAGTTTGGCCCTGTGCAGATTCATCTTTTCCCGCCGATCGCGGGTGACGGTGGCATGATGCCAAAAGACATTGTCATCCATGTTGATACACCTTAACTTCAGTATCTCGATATTGATTAGCGTCAAGCTTGCAGGGAACCATGATCAGTAGGCGTTTTTACTTTTCAGGGCGAACACAGTCCTCACCAAGATGCTCAGATCAAGCCATAGGGACCAGTTGTTGATATATTCCAGGTCATATTTGACCCGGGTTTCCATCTGCTTGAGGTCCTTGGTCTCGCCGCGCAACCCCCTAATCTGTGCCAACCCGGTAATACCGGGTTTGATGCGGTGGCGTGCCAGATAGGCCTCGATCCGCTGTGAATACTCAAGGTTGTGCTGCAGGGCATGGGGCCGGGGACCGACCAGGGACATCTGCCCCGCCAGCACGTTGAAGAGTTGCGGCAGCTCATCGATACTGGTGCGGCGAATGAAGCGGCCGATACGGGTGACGCGCGGATCTTCCCTGGTAGCTTGTTTGACAACCCCATCCTCCTCCCTGTGCAATTGCATGCTGCGGAATTTCCAGATGTTGAAATTCCTTCCATCCCAACCGGTACGTACCTGTCTGAAAAACACAGGCCCGGGGGATTCGGCCTTGATCATGATTGCGGTGATCAACATGATCGGGCTGACCAGGATCATCATCAGAAATGCCAGTACCCGGTCTTCGATCGTCTTGATCAACAGGTGAGAACCGATCAATGGTGTTTCTGAAAGGGTGAGAATCGGTATCCCCGCCAACTCCTTCACACTGTGGTTGATCAGGTTCAAGGCAAAGATATTGGGGGCCCAATGGATATTGACATTCTCGTTCAGCAGATCGAAGTAGATCTGCTGAATCATCGGCGAGCTGTCCAGGGATACGGCAATATAGATCGTCTGGATGTCATGAATCTTGATCAGCCTTTTTATATCCTCCAGCTTGCCAAGGATAGGTAAGTCCGAACTGCTTGATGGTTCTGTTACATTTTCATTGTCAACGGCTGACACAGCGCCAATAACATCTTCTGGCATCCACGGGTTATTATTGATCCGGTCGTACAAATGGTTGGCCAAAGCGCCTCTGCCGATAATCAGCGCCTTGGTGTTGACTTCATTGGAGATCATGTGTCTCTGTAACAGTCTGACACCAAAATGCAGGCTGACCTGAGAAAAGTACCCGATCACAAACAGGAGCAGTACCACGCTCCTTGAGTAGGTTTCGGTATATTTTGTGACGAATGCCAAAAGAAGCAGAAAGGCGAAGGCACTGCTCCAGGCCTTGAGCAGCTTAAAGGCCTTCTTTGTCATGGTGCCGTGATGACGATAGATGTTCATCCTGTCATAGATCACGGACATACTGCCCAGCAGGGCCAAGGCCAGAATGATGTAGTGAGAGCTCAGCTCACCGTGAAAAACAAGGGGCAGGGCGAGTATCAGGATTATTACGGCGAGGCCATCGAGAAAGGCCTGCAGGGATGTAGTCAGGCTATTCCTGCGCTGTAGTAGTGATCGTTCTGTTTGGTTGACCTCGAGCAAGTCCTTTTCCTCTAGAGCTACATGGATCTCATGAGTTTCCTGATGAAGGATTATGGGCTAAACAATCTTTCAAGGAAAGAGGGCAAGGAGTGACTTAAGAATAAAATGATAAAACGGTGACAGCGGTCATTATTTTCATCGTATCGAACAGTTTGTGAATTGATTTTCAGTTTCCACATCAATCACAGGCAAGAGTGAATTGATGCATCTATGGTCAAATTCAGACATCATTCTAGACTCGTTTGGAATATCTCAGTGCAGGCTAAGGATTTTTGCACCATGGAAATGCAATATTCTTAGCAGAACTCTGGATCGTCGATATTTTTAACAGTTTCTAAGTTAAAGCAGCATCCTATAGATGAATTAAATAGCTGAACCACCTGGTGTTCCTGATCTCTGTTTTGATTATATGGCCAGCAGAGCGCAAATTGCATGAACTGAGCGAACAGGGACTATCGGGTATCTATTTCAGTCTAATTTTTATGAGCATCCTTGTGAATAAAGTAACTCATTGTTTATCTGTTAAGAATCGAATGTAAACTTTAATTGGTAAATGTGAACTATGCATAAAACCAGTGCTTTATAAAATGCACACAAAGGCACTATCTAAATAATGTTTAATAAATGGTGAGTTGTCGAGAAAATTGACAGTCCACATTGATAGAGATGATGAATGCGGTTAATGCTATGAATTCAGCCTATTCGGTTCAGCAGTATTTCAACAAGTTATGCGCGTGAATAGATAAATAGGTATGTTTATTGCAAATCATACCCGAGACAAGGATCACTTTACATATATATTTGGATACTTGTGGTCGTACCACTCTCTGGGGATCAGTCAGTGTACAACCCATTAGGGATGATTATTTACTGGAATGCCCTTGAGGTAAGTTAGGAAGCTTTTAAAATTGAGGCAGTAAGATGAATGTGTATAAACGGATATCAAATCTGATAATTGGGTTACTGGTGCTGGTTGGTTCCAGTAATGTGCTGGCGCTTAATCACAACTATTTTCTGACACTTGACCAACCTACGACGTATAACCATATAAACGATTCTGCCAGTATATTCGTTGATACGGGTACCTTCACACTTACCGCTGATACTCCAATCAGTGTATCGATAACTGACAATGAAATCGGTAGTACATTCGGCCCCATACTCGATGTGTTGTCGTTAGTCGTAGTGAGTTCCAGTGGCTTTAGCACGTTGTTTAGTGACCTTACCAGCCATACTTTTTCACTAGGAACATTATCTGCGAATACCTATACCCTTACTTTCATCGGTGAGATAAATGGCCATGCCGGTGCGGTATACGATGTAACAGTCAACACCATCCCGCTTCCGGCAGCCACATGGTTGTTTGGCACAGCACTGATTGGATTTGCAGCCTACAGCGCCCGACGGTCTGTTTAAGCCTGATAATCAGTTAGACTGCTCCAAAGATGGACTTTCTAAACATCAGTTCCGCTGACAGTCCGGTCTAACACAACCCTATTTCTGGTTATACAGCCAGTTTCCATTTCACCCTCTCTGCTTATCTATCTCATTTAGAAGTGTGGGCGATAAGTTAGAGATGGATGGATATTCCATTTCTAGACAGGGCAGGATATACCTCACAAAAATCGCTTTGGCAAATTCGGAATCGAGGTCGCAGAATATTAGATTTTTCTTCTAAAGTCTTCTTGCTATGGTACAATTTTGCACTCTGGTAAATCGGAAGTGACAGGGATAATGGAAGAGGAAGAGTTACTCGGAATCGGCGACTATATCGCCATTCTTAAACGACGGAAAATGCAACTGATCGTCCCTGCTACGATCATTCTGCTTTTGAGCATAGGCCTGGCACTCGGGTTGCCATCCATCTACCGTGCCGAAGCCACCATTTTAATTGAACAGCAGGAAATTCCCAGTGAACTGGTCCGATCCACCGTAACATCCTACGCCGGTGAGCGTATCCAGGTGATCAGCCAGCGAGTGATGACGACTGAGAACCTGGGCAAGATCATCGATAGTTACGGGCTCTATAAAGATAAGCGAGATGACACCAGTATTACATTACTGGCTGAAGAGCTGCGCGAAGATATCGAACTGGAAATGATCAGCGCCGACGTGGTCGATCCACGCAGTGGCCGGCCCACCACCGCGACAATCGCATTCAAACTCTCATTCAGCAATAAGCAACCCCGGATTACCCAGAAGGTCACCAATGAACTCGTTTCGCTCTATCTCGACGAGAATCTCAGACAGAGAACACAATCCGCATTGGAAACCTCGACTTTTTTGAGTGCAGAGGGTGAAAAACTCAACCAAGAGATAAGCGAGTTGGAGAGACTGCTGGCAGAGTTTAAAGAGAAACATGTCAATAATCTGCCCGAACTTCAACAGCTCAACATCCAACTCATGGAGCGCAACGAACGGGAGTTGTCTACGACTATTCAACAGATTAGAAACCTGGAAGAGCGAAAAATCTACCTGCAATCAGAGTTGGCCCAAGTCAATCCGACCACAGATATCTATAATTCCAGTGGCAATAGAATTATGGGTACAGAAGATCGTCTCAGGGCGCTACAGACAGAATATCTGGCACTGGCAACACGTTATACTGACAATCATCCCACTTTGATCAAGATTAAGGGAGAGATTGAGGTGCTTGAAAAAGAACTCGGCGCCAATCCAAGCGAGAAAAGTAAAACCCAATCCGACAATCCCGCCTACCTTGCACTGGAAACTCAGCTCCAGGCAGCGGAGAGCGAATTAACATCACTAATAATTTTAAGAGAAGATCTTAAGGTGAAGATTAAGGATTTTGAAGATCGGTTGATGCAAAGTCCGCAAGTTGAGCGTGAATATAGAAATTTAACGCGTGATTACGAAAATGCTTTGACCAAGTACCAGGAGGTCAAAGCGAAGCAACTCGAAGCTCAACTTGCGGAGTCATTGGAACGTGAACGTAAGGGTGAACGGTTTTCTCTCATAGAACCTCCTCAGTTGCCCGAAAATCCCGATAAACCAAATAGAGTTGCAATACTATTTCTTGGTATTATTTTTGGTATAGCGGGTGGTTTAGGTAATGTTTCTATAAAAGAAAATATGGACGATGCTATATATGACATTAAAGATGTTATGGGCATTACTAAGTCACCCCCATTAGCTGTAATACCATATATTGAAACTAGTGATGGCCTCAGGTGGCGTATAACTGATAGCAAAGCTATATCTATGGGTTTGATCGCAACACTTGTTTTAAGTATCACCGCAATACATTATTTGTATAAGCCTATTGATGTTATTTGGTATATGTTGCTACGAATACTGGGTATTGAGATTGGGCAGTGATACAAGTCGTTTTACAAACATATTTACTGTATTCATTAGATTAGTAATCGTTTCAATATGCATAAGCATGAAAATTTATGGAAAAATTAAAAAAAGCACTTGATCGAGCGCGGGACCAAAAAAATACAACATTGAAAGACGCTCGCCACACAAAGCCAGTTAGTCAATCATCAGATTATCTGGATTTAACGCAAATCAACTATACACACACAAAATCAATTACAATACCGAATGAAATACTGAGAGAAAAGCGAATATTATCTGGTAATACAAATGATCCAATTATCGATCAGTATAAGGTTCTACGCACTCATGTTTTGCAGCGATTAAAGTCTAATAAATGGAATTCACTAGCTATTACTAGTCCTGATGAAGGCTGTGGGAAAACCCTAACTGCAATAAATCTTGCAATCAGTATTGCTCGTGAAGTTAATCATTCAGTAATACTTGTAGATATGGACTTAAGAAGGCCTAGCATTCAGCGCTACTTCATAGATGAGCAGCTACCTGGTATTAGTGACTACATAACAGAAGATAAAGAATTAAGTGAAATACTATTTAATCCTGGACTAGACAGAATTGTTATACTGCCAGGTAACAAGCCAATTGAAAATTCATCTGAGATGTTATCTTCACCAAAGGTAGTTCGGTTGGTAAATGAGCTAAAAAATCGCTATCAAAATCGTATAGTCATTTTCGACATGCCACCACTTTTATCATGTGACGATATGATGGCGTTTTCACCCTACGTTGATGCGGTTATGTTGGTAGTGAGTGAAGGTGGTACGCAAAAAAAAGAGCTTGCACGTTCCTATGAATTATTAGAAAGATTAAATGTTATTGGAACGGTATTGAATAAATCAAAAATAGCAAGTTTACGATCAGGATATTATTGAAAGATGGTTATTACATAGAGAATGAACAAATTAGCCTGCGTAATTCTAGCATGCTATGTAGAGTTTTATTGTTTGTAGTTAGTTGGCTTTCAGGAAGATGACCTATATGCAGATGCAAAGACACATAACACCAATTGTGGGGTCCCTTTCTGCTCGAACCTGGATCGCTTAAACTGAAAGAAGTTGTGTCATAAATGACAAATGTTCTATTTAGCTAATAGGTGTACAAAAAAATCTGACAACTTATTGATTTGGGATATACGATTGTCCAGTAGTGTTCCAGTAATAATATGTACAGAGCATTGTTCTTATACAAAGAACTCTGTAAAAAATATATGAGAGAAATGGAGATCAAGCGAAAAGCAGGTGTAAAAAAACAGATTACATGGGGTGTAATCGGCCAGCTGACCTATATCATTGGTCAGTTTGTGGTTCTGTCAGCACTTGCGAGGTTTGCGTCACCGGAAGACGTTGGCAGATTTGCACTCGCTGGTGCAATTATAATGCCAGTATTTGCGTTCTTCAATCTTGGTTTAAGATTCAATCAAGCGACAGATATAGTACAGGAAAGCACTCTTCCTGAGTTTATCGGGCTCAGAGTTCTTACCACTACCTTGGGATTCCTAATTATTCTGTGTGTTGGCTTTCTCTTGATAGACGATGATTCAACCCGTTTGATACTAATAATATTTGGTTTGGCTAAAGCAGTAGAAACCTTCTCAGACTTGTTTTACGGAGTGTTCCAAATTGCACGAAGAATGGAGTTGGTAGCCAGATCACAAGTGGCACGGAGTCTATTCAGTTCACTTTTGTTTTGCGGAATATTGATAAATACAGAATCGGTTGAAATTGCATTTACTGGCCATCTTGTGAGTTGGTTGTTAGTTGCTGTTCTATTTGATTATAGAAAGGCAAAGCGGGTTTCACCGAGTACTGAGCGAACAGTATCCCTCATATCTTTACTTGCTATAGCCCGACAGTCTCTGCCTCTAGGATTAGCTGGTTTTCTATCTATGTTGAACGCCAGTGTACCGAGACTGGTTATAGAATCTTTCATGGGATTAGCGGCTCTCGGTTACTTTACTGTGATCGCCTATGCCCTTCAGGCGGGTATCACGATCGTTTTGGCGATCAGTCATTCGATTACCTCAACGCTTGCGGGTTATTCAGCTGAAGGTAATAAACGAGCCTTCAGGCTACTCCTGACTAAGATTGTTGGACTGTTTACCGCACTTGGTATCCTTATGTTACCTATCGCCTATTATTTTGGTGATTACTTGATAGTTCTGTTGTTCGGGGAAAAATATCAGGGACTTAATATCGTCTTTACCCTCATCATGGTTGTTTTAATCGTGAGCACCTGGAGCAATATATTTCAGATTGGTGTAATCGCGAGAAGAGAGTTTATTAATCACGCAATAAGCCGGCTGTTGCTGCTGGTACTTATGCTTTCATTTACCATACCTGGTGTGTTTTATGGCGGTTTGGAGGGCGTTGCCATAGCCATGGCGTTTGCGCATGCGGGGCAGGCAGTTTATTTATACTGGTTGTTGTTCGGCACTCATAACCAGCTCGGTGATTTTGAAAAGGGAATCAACAGTATTTGAATGCGTATTATTACCTTAGAATTGAATACTACTATTAACTGGCTAATCGTATAACGTTGACAATATACAAAACTTAACCTTAATTTTATATTAGAAAATAATCTTATTTCTTATGTTTGCGAAATCATTAATAAGAGCTAGTGTTCTGTATTTAACATTTATAATAAATGTAATTCATGCGGATTATTTACCGGAAGGTACCTATTATGAAGAAGGTAATCATAAGCGCGTCCTCAATATACGAAAGGCACCATTTTTCGCGAAGGGCGATGGCAAGACAGATGATACAAAAGCATTCATCCATGCATACGATTTTATATTGAATGAGATCGATAAAAACGGGTGGATTAAGGGAAAGCCTTCATCGTCTACTTCTTCATATATAATCTATGTTCCTAATGGTCATTATCTGATTTCAGATACAATTATCTACTCTGGTAATCTCCGTTTATATGACCTGAGAGAGTATAGGAGGAATAATCAAGTAAATCATAAGTTTCCAGGTGTTTCTGAGGCAGTAGTGTGGATTAGAATACAAGGTGAGGACAAAAATAGAACTATAATAAAATTGAAGGATTACGCAAATGGGTTTGCTGAAGCCAATACCAAACCAGCCATATCATTTGGGAAAACCGAGTTTAATAATTTAACGGCTCGGAATAAGATATCTGATCTAAGTATCCATATAGGAAAGGGTAATCCTGGTGCTATAGGACTTCTCTTTGCCGGTGCAAACAATGCATTTATGAGCGAGTTAAATATTGTAAGTGAAGACTTAAAGGGTAATAGTGGAGTAGTGCTTCCTATACCGCCTTCAATGGGATGGCATAATGATATTTCAATAGAAGGATTTGATTATGGAATACGCTTATCAGCATACCACGCAAGTCACAATAGCTTCGAAGATATTAAGTTAAACAATCAAAATATTGCAGCTGTTTATCTTGAGAATGGATCTGCTTCATTTGAACATCTTTTAATTAGGAGCAGAAACTCGGCAGCAATTCTCCAAAATAATTCAAAAAGTCTTATGACTATAAGTAATTCCAACCTTATATGTAGTGGTGCCTGTCGAGTTGGTATAAATAGCATTAACGGTCAAATGCTGATAAAGGATACAAATATCCATGGATATGAACTACCCGTTGATACTAAACATGCCAAGTCTGATAGTACTCATATTTCAACAATGACGATAAATGAGAATAGTGATATTCTAAAAACGAATGAAGTTTTGCCATTTATGATAGGGAAAACACCCCCCATAATATTTAAGTCAAATAATAGCAGTGACTGGATAAGTCCTGATACATTCAGTTATGACAAAGAAGGAAATTTGTCTAATGCAAACAAATTACAATTAGCAGTGAATTCTGGAAAGCCCATAGTCTACTTACCATTTTCAGAATATGTTTTAGATTCACCTGTTCATATCCCCTGCAGTGTAAAAAGGATTTCAGGACTATATTCAACAATAAAGATTAGCAAAAAATTTATTGGAAATGCTGCACTAATAGTGTCAGAAGAATGCACAGAACCATTGACAATTGAGGAGATAGATTACGCTGGCAAGGGTACTTTTATTGGACATAGTTCTAAAAGAGCTCTGTACTTACGCGCTCTAACAACACAACAACGTCTTTACGAGAATCTAAATTCAGAAACTAGAAAAGAACTATATCTTAGCAATGTTAATGGTTGGGGAAAATCAAAGCTCTCATGTATCAATGAAAATGTATGGGCTAGGTTTATCAATACAGAGTCGCCTGGGAAGTATAATTTTTATTTAGATGATTGCCATTTGTGGCTCCTAGGTTTTAAAACAGAAAAATTAAATACAAATTACATTCTAAGAAATGGATCTGTACTAAAGATACTTGGTGGTGTGGTTAATCAATTTGATAACACAAGGAAAAAAGGAGCTATGTCAGAGTTACCATTGATTGACAGCTCAGATTCTGAATTTTCTGTGACGTTGGTAAGCACTGGACCCAAAAAGAAATCACATGGTTTTAGTATATTTGCGGCAGTAAAAAATGGGAAAAATAATTATAAGATACTGTGGGATGAGTTTTCTAAAAGGGAGAAGGCCTGGCGGCAAATAATAGTACCTCTATATCAATATAAGAATTCTGAAAATTAGAGGAGCAAAGACAAAGCTAGGAGTTAAATAGACAAAATTGTATTAGATTCGAGAGTATAGAAAAACTAATGAAAAAACAACGTACTGATATGACGTCCCAATAATATTTACAATGTGGCTATAACATTGAGTACTTTTATTTTATCCATTGCACTGTTAACGGGAGGTATTAGCTGGGTACCAATTATTGTGTATTGGGGTATAAATATTGATGTTGATAATCTAGGGCGATTATTTACGATCGCAATGTTGCCATTACTAATTTTTCAAAATGGTTTCAAAATACGTATAGATTCTATATTAATAGTGCTATTTTTGTGGGTCGTTTGGACAGCTGTTCTAATGAATGCACGCACGGGTACAGATGGCATAGAGATAATAAGGATGTGGCTTGTTGAAACTGTGTTTGCATACACAATACTAAACTGTAATATTAAATCAATTATTTCATTGAAGGTGATATCGATATTGAGTGTTTTTGTTCTATCACTTGTCTTTGTTAGTTCTGCTTATTTCGCAGGAATAGATCTAATAGGTGATACGCTTAACTATATATTAACGCAAGATAGATCACATTTCTTATACTATACACTTAAGAGTACATTCAATGCATTTTCTCCTTTTGTGACAGATATTGATGAATACAACAGTGCTGTAATCAATAAACTGGCTGCATCGTATTCATTACTTTACACTGTTCTATTATTTATGCCGAAATCTAATTCGTCGATAATCAATAAAATGAACACTGTTGCAATAGGCTTGTCAACAGTGTTTATACTCTTATTATTTTCAACCTCAAGTGTATTGATGTTCCTATTTTCTACGCTGATATATGCAAAGCTTAGATTAAAACAAAATAAATTGGGCGTGATTATAATAATGGCAATCATTGGGTTTGTGTTGACTAGTATCATTATTGTATTTGCGGGTAGTGATATCGTAGATTACATACTGTATCAGCTTGATTCTGATATAGGTAGCCGCCAAGGAAGAATTTTGCAATATACTGGTGCTTTGAGATATATCCAACAGTCTCCAATATTTGGTATCGGATACGTAACATTTGACGGCAGTGCCGTGCATAATTGGCTACTATTTTCGTGGATAGCAGGTGGTATTGTGTCAGTACTGTTATCAATTATTGTGTACTTTTTAATTACAGCGAAAGTTGTATCGATCAAAAATAAAATATCTAAATATGAAAAGTATAATTTTGATCTTATTTATTTATTAACAGCATTATCATTTATATTTTTCGTCAGGACAATGGTTGGTGGGGCAGGTGGCGTGGCTAGTGGTGCGGGTATGTTTGCACTCGCTATATTTCTGCTTCTTTCAAAAACAGGATATGTTTTCAAGTCAAATAACACTCAAGCAAGAGCATCATCGTGAAGTGGCAAATCATTGTGCCACTTATTTTTAGTAATGCAGACTTCAATAGACGCTGCACATTAATAAAGATGAGGGCTTCCGGTTTACAGGCACTTGAAACACCCTTTCTATGGTAGCAGTAGGCGGTGAAGCCTGTTGAATGATGAAGGCTGGGACTTTAAATTTAAATATAAGCGGATTCATCAGATTGTCCAACAATTGGATTAACGGCTCTGAAACATTGGAAGGATTTAAAAAGACAGCTTAGATTACATATTGGAGCATATAGGTCAGAAAAACCAAATGGTATTCCTCTGCATCTAATAGACTATATACTGCTTGTTTTTATAATCTAGTAATTAATTTTATACAATTCGGTTTTGAAAATATGAAAAATGACGTCATAGCAGTACTGTATTTGTTTCAATTTGGTGAATGGTTTGGTGGTGTTAACGCTTCACTAGAAGCATTTATGAGCCAGAAAAATAATAATTTACATATTTATAATATTTTTTTTGAATCGGGTGACGCTATTGCACGTTTTAAACCTTACGCAAAAAATCAAGAAATTATTAAACCAACTGATGACTTTATTTCTGCCAAGCGGACGTCGACCTCTGTCTTATCTTCGGCGCGAATTTTATTTAGTAATATTCATTTACTAAAGAAAATAATAAATTATATTGAAAGAAACAAGATTGATGTGGTGCATTCTAATAATCTTAAGACAGTTTTGATAGCTTGTGCAATTAAACCGTTTGTGAATGTAAAAATTGTTTCACATATACGTAGTGCTAGTCCTTTGGGCATTAGAGGTAAGTTCATTGAAGTGATGAGTGACAAAATAATAAGTGTATCAAGTGCAGCTCAGAAAAAGAGCTTTGGAAGGATTATACTTCCGCACAAGCATTGTATCCTTCACAATGGAAGAAACCCTGAGTCATTTGCAAAGTTAAAAAAAATTTATGATTTATCGAACCGAAAATACAATGTAATATTTGTCGGCGCACTAGTTAAATGGAAGCGGCCTCACTTATTCCTTCAGATCGCGCAGTCGCTAAGCAGAAAAAGATCTGACATATGCTTCCATGTTTTTGGAGACTATGGGTTTGGTGAAGAAGACTATAAGGAGGAGTTAGAGAAAATGAAGGATGCATTGTCGCCTGAAGTTGTAAAAATGCACGGTTACGTAAAAAACATTTATGATTACATGTTGTCGTCTGATGTGCTGGTTGTGACTTCTGATTCAGAACCTTTAGGAGGGACATTAATTGAAGCGATGTTCTGTGGTCTACCGGTTATAGCTCACAATAGCGGAGGTAATTGCGAAATTATAACTAATATGAAAACAGGTATTTTAGTTGGAGTTGCTGAACCTGAGTATTTTGTCGATGCTATAGAAAAAATTATTGACGATTCGGAATTTCACGATAAATTGAGAAAACAATCTTTGAAAATATCTCCGAAGCGCTTTGATATAAAGATAAAAGCAGAGCAACTCTTCAATGTTTACAAAAGTGTGATTCAATAGTTGTTTCGGTTAGTTGGCTTTCTTGGTCACTTGTAAGATAAGGGTGCATAAATGTCTATTTTGGTTACATCAGAGGCATTTGGTGGCGGTATAGAGTCACACATTAATTCACTTTCTGAGTGCTCCTTTTGGAACCGCTGTTCATTTCTATTATTGAAGCGGGACGATCAATCATTAATTTATGAGTCAAGTGAGGATGTTTCAAAATATTATAAAAAAAAGCTCACTAAGATAGGGCTCGTAAATAAAATATTATATGTTTATTGGTTAATCAAGGAAGTGAATAAAAATAGGGAAAATATTAAAATTATACATGTTCACGGAACCATCGCATTTTATGCCATCGCGATTATTTGTAAGGTATTTAAATGTAACAAAGCGATTTATACATTGGTAACATTGCATGGCGGGGTTTTACATAAAGTAGGTATTGAGCGTTATGTTCATTTTCTTTTTATCAAATACTTTCAAAAAGAGATTTCCAAGTTTGTATGTGTCTCAGACTATGATAAAAGTTTGCACCATCAGGTAGGTATAGATTTGAAAAAATGTGTTGTTATAGAAAATGCAATAAATCCAGTATTTTTTGTAGAGGATATTTCTGCTAGTGAGCGTGCTGTACGAAATGATGCAAGAAAGGTCATAAAGATATTATCTACTTTGTATCCCACAAAAGGAGTTAGTGAATTCTTTATGCTTCTAAAACGCACAAAATGTCTTGATCCGTCTTTGCATGCTGTTGAAATCGGAGGCGACGGGCCATGCTACAGTGGTTTGCTTAAAATGGTTACGAAGTCAGACTACCTATCAAGTTTAGTGTCATTTAAAGGCCATGTATTCAATGCCAAAGAATACATAGAGTCAGCAGATGTAATGATCTTTCCTTCTACAGCAGAAACATTTTGCCTTGCTATCCGTGAGGCGTTGTGCCTTGATAAAGTTTGTGTATGCAATAATGGAGGATGGATTGGAGAAAGTGAAAGAAAAAGGGTGGTTCTGTATGAGAATAGTAACAGTGAGTCTTTTCGAAGAGCAATGAATTTAGCGATGAAGTTGGTTAAAACAACTATGCGCGACGATGATGGAAAGTATAGAACGCTTCAAAACAAAAACTATGAAATGTTCATAGCTAAGATGGAAAAATTATACGATGCTATCTGAAATAAAAGCAGATCTAAATCGTTATATTGGGAGAGATCGTGGAATTATATCTTTCATCGGTGTGCTTTTATTTGAAACTGGATTTCAGTGTACGTTGTTTTATAGAGTTTCTTTTGAATTGGCAAGGATGGTTCGTGCCAAGACATGGTTAAGAAAACCTTATAATTATTTTATGAGGTTTTTTTTTAATTGTGAGATAAGTTTAGATAGTGTCATCGGTGGTGGCTTGTATTTACCGCATCCATTGGGAATTGTTATAGGTGGAAACTCTAGAGTCGGATTAAACTGCACAATTTATCAGATGGTTACATTGGGGCGTTTAGATTTGTTGGTACCTGAATATCCGACGATCGGTAATAATGTAACGATATGTAAAGGCGCCAGTGTACTTGGGGCTGTAGTTGTCGGGGAAGGGTCAACAATTAATTTGGATAGAAAAGTATTTGTTAAAGAATGAGAATATTTTGGTCTCATTACCGTTTGTTTTTGCAACATTTAGAATTGGCATGCATGCGGTGCGTGTTAGATCAGGTGTTTTTTTAAAATCTGCTTTTTTTATTGCAGCGCAATATTCCTTCTTTACTATTATTCAAGATCTTTGATGTTGTTAATTGGTGGTTTTTACGATTGTTCCAAAATATTTTGAATACTGAAGATTTAATGGTTGGAACTACTTGCATGTGTTGATCCTGACTCTTTTGTGGTTGGTTGTTTTTCCAATGGTTATCGTATTAAAACAAATATCGCAGAAAATGAGGTGGGGATTATCTTTTTGTGTTGGATTAATCGTTAGTGCTTGGATAAGTGGTATTATGCTACGAGTATTAACTAGGTGTTATTTGCAAAGCAATAATCTTGCAGATAGAAATATTTAAAATTTATCATGTGTTTGCACTCAGGCTTGACAACACAATGATAGGGAATTATGTGTTTGTATGGTTCTTTTGTTCATCATAGTGGCGTTACCTAATGGATTAAAATTGAATGGAGGGTATCGATGAAATCGAATCTCTTTATAGTGGGGTGCGTTAAGGGGGGTACAACATGGCTTTTTAGAGAATTGACAAAAATGAGCGCATTCGTTGGACTAGAGTGTAAGGAACCGCATTATTTTTGTGGGACGCCGCCTTCTAGATTGCATTACAAAGTCATTAGCGACTTTAATCAATATCAACGTTTGGTCAATGATGCCGATAAGAAGAGAAAGAAAGGTAGTTATATAGTAGACGCAAGTGCGACATATTTGACGGCGCAAAAGGCACCGGAGAGAATTTTTAATTATAATAAGGAAGCGAAAATTATCATTTTGCTTCGCAATCCAATATATAGAGCATTCTCGCAATATCTGATGGATGTTAGAGAAGGAGTGGCGGATAGTAATAAATCATTTATAGATACATACATTTCTGATAAAACCGTTCATAGACGCAGCATCCCATTCAGTAGGTTGTATTATGAATTGGGTCTGTACTCGACCGGTATAATGGCATACCGCAATTTATTTGGCTCTGATGTAGGCGTGTTCGCGTTTTCTGATTTAGTAACTAACCCAGCCGGGTTTATAAATGATGTTTGGGAGTTTTTGGGAGTAGAGGGTGATTTGAATGAGGTTAATTTTAAAGGAGAAAATTCTTTTGCGGTACCAAGGAATAAAGCTGTAATGCGAATATTGGGTAACGATTACATTAGAAAGTTATCTATTTACTTGGCTCCAATGGGTGTTAGAAGGATAGTAAAAGAGCGTTTTTTGATAAAAAAAGATCTTGAAAAGCCAGTACTGTCCGAAGTGGATTATGATACTGTCGAAAAAGATTATGAAGAAGAGCTTGACCAGTTGAAGAGTGTATTAGGAATTTCTCTTTATAAGAAGGTGATGCGTAAGATATAATGGTTTACGTGGGCGCTTTTTATGGCGGTATTTGGCGGAAGTGGTATGGACTCCATTTGGAGTTATTGTCAAATCTGGTGTTTAGATCTCTAACTCATGCAGCGACCTGACTCGCAGATGTCACCTCGATACAGAGGTAGACTTAAAAAAAAATGGACAGCACGATAAGTGCACCCTCGAGTAATTAAGGACGATGGTGACAACAAGAATCCCTAAAGGATGGCGGAACTCTCCACTGATTTGGGGAATGATCGGCATTTCCGCCATACTCTTAATCTACGGATTCTGGGGCGGCATTATCGATATGCTCGACCGCTGGGGCAACAAGGAGGAGTATGGCTATGCCTATTTTCTGCCCTTCATCGCAGTGTATCTAATCTGGCAACGGCGAGATCGTCTAGTAGCAGCAGAGTTTAGCCCATCCTGGTTTGGTGTGGTTATTGTACTAGTGGCAGGCTGTCTCTTCTTTATAGGGGAAATTGCAACCACTTTTACCCTGATACAGTATGCCCTCGTTCTTATTGTCATGGGCTTGGCCTATGCGCTCTTGGGTTGGCAAGCATTTAAGATTATCTCCGGACCGCTTTTGTTGCTTTTTTTCATTGTTCCCCTCCCACCCTTTATCTACAACAATCTCTCAGGAAAGCTGCAACTCATCTCTTCCCAGCTGGGTGTTGAGGTCATTCGGTGGTTTGGTATCAGTGTCTACCTTGAAGGAAATGTGATTGATTTGGGCGACTACAAGCTCCAAGTCGTTGAAGCATGTAATGGGCTGCGTTATCTCTTTCCCTTGGTCAGTCTGGCCTTTCTTGCTGCCTATCTCTATCGGGTTGAGTTCTGGAAACGGGTGGTGGTTTTTCTCTCCAGTATTCCTATCACTGTGTTGATGAACAGTTTCCGTATCGGGGTGATCGGTGTGTTGGTGGAAAACTGGGGACAGAAGCAGGCCGATGGCTTTCTGCACTATTTCGAGGGCTGGGTCATTTTTATGGCCTGCCTCCTGATCCTGTTAATGGAGATGGCGTTGCTGGCCAGGATCGGCAGACCCAAGCGGCGTCTCAGGGACGTATTTGGGTTGGAGATGCCGAAGGCACTGCCAAAAGGAATGGAGTATCGCACCCGTCCTGTTTCCCCCGTCCACTATGCAATCCTTGCCTCGGTTGCATTGATTGCTGTGAGCTCTCTCTATGTGCAGACCCAGCAGGAGATTCTGCCCGAGCGTCAGGTCTTCAGTGGCTTTCCCATGCAGATCGGCAATTGGCGGGGAGATGAGGATAGGCTGGAGGAGATCTATCTGAAATCCTTGAAGCTGGACGACTACCTGATCGGTAATTATGCCGATTCATTGGGGTCGGTGGTGAACTTCTACATCGCTTACTATGCCTCCCAGCAGGCAGGTTCCGCTGCCCATAGCCCCCGTTCCTGTATCCCCGGTGGGGGATGGGAGATTGAGCGGGTGACCCAGGTCGATGTGCCTGAATTACAGATCAACGGAACACCACTGAATGTCAATCGCCTGGTCATTAAGCGTGGCGAATTCAAGCAATTGGTCTACTACTGGTTTCAACAGCGCGGGCGTGTGATTACCAATGAATGGCTGGTAAAGTGGTATCTTTTTCTCGATGGTCTGACCAAGCATCGAACCGATGGCGCTTTGGTCAGATTATCCACATCGATTGGTATGGGTGAGGAGTGGGCGGATGGCGATAAGCGTCTGATGGAATTTGCCGAGAAGGTTGTACCCCTACTGGATGACTATATCCCCAACTGACAAGAAGTAGATGAAGTATTTATGTGGAAATGGATGATCGGGCTTTTTAATTAAGCGCTGATCATTATGTGTAAATCTTATGTTAATGGAATCACAAACAGCTCAATAATTTTATGAATTAATAGTATTAATTTGGATAATCTGTCAGGAATGTATGACCGATGGATTGTTGCTACGCAACTAGGACAGGTGCATGAAGACCAATCTGAACTTTCAGTTCTCAATCTATAGATTCTCTCTTTTGTTTTTCATCAGTTTAACGTTGATCCTTGTTTCCGCCTGTGCGGACAAGCAGGAGAGCAAACAAAAATATTTCGATCGAGGCATGGAGCTGTTTGACCAGGGTAACTTCACCAAGGCGCGCCTGGAATTCAAGAATGTGTTGCAGATCGATCCGAAGGATGCCGATGCCTATTTCATGTTCGGGCAGATTGAGGAGAAGGATGAGAATTGGTCCAAGGCCTATGCGCTCTTTTTGCGGGCCACTGAACTCGATCCCATGCATGTGGATGCACAGGTGCATCTTGGCACCATCTTCGCTTTGGCCGGCGAAACCGAGAAGGCCCTCACTGCCGCCGACAAGGCACTGGAGGTTAAACCCACCGATGCCTCTGCAATGGTGCTGAAGGGTTTTGTCAAGGCAAAGATGGGGGAGAAAGACGCCGCCATCAGTGATGTCCTTACTGTCATCGAGTCGGATTCGAGCAATGTGGAGGCCTCCTCGCTGCTCGCAGCGCTGTATGCGGATCAGGGTGAGATGGAGCGTGCGATTAACATCGCTGAGGAATCCCTGGAACAGCATGCCGATAGGGCTGCCTCTTACCTGCTGCTCGCACGTCTCTATGCCCAAGCCGACAAGCACGACCGGGTGGTGAAGGTCCTCTCTGATCTGATAAGGACCAAGCCTGACGATCTGCAAAACCGGCTGCACCTTGTGACATATCTGCAAAAGCAGGGGGAGAACGCAAAGGCTGTGGAAGTCCTGCAGCAGGCGATTGTGGATCTGCCTGACAAGATGGATGCAAAGCTTGCCCTGATCGCCCTGCATAAAAATCAGGGAGCCATGGATCAGGCAGAGGCCCTCCTGGAGCAGTATGCCAACGATGACCCGGAGCAAACCGGACTGAAACTCGAACTGGCGAGACACTACCTGGCCGGGGGTCGCAAGGATGAAGCGAACAAGGCCCTTGGGGATGTCATTGAACTGGCAGGTCCTGGGGAGGATGGGCTTACTGCCAAGTCCCTGATGGCGAGCATCCTGATCAAGGAGAAGTCCTTCGGAGAAGCGGGAGCCTTGTTGGAAGAGGTCCTGGAGGCCGATCCCAAATTCAAGGATGCCCTGTTGATTCGGGCCGGTTTGGCCCTCGTGAGTGACGACCCCGACAAGGGGATTGCGGATCTGCGCACCCTGTTGGCGGAGCACCCCATCTATGTCAAGGCGCATCGACTGAAGGCCCGGGCCCATCTGAAGAAGGGGGAGATAGAGCTGGCGCGCCAGAGCCTCGAGGATGCGATCAAGATCCAGCCGGAAGAGGCGGCAGCCAATTTCGAATTGGTGCAGTTGCTGATCAACACCCGGGAGTTCGATGACGCGGTTGAGGTATTGCAGAAGCTACGCCGCTTCGCCCCCGCTGATCTCAAGGTGCTGCAAGCCCTTGCGATGGTCCAGGAAAAGCTCAAGCATTGGGCCGAATTGGGGAAGGTCGCCGACACATTGGTAAGCAAACACCCTGACAATCCCCTTGGTTACTACTACCGGGGGGTATCCCACTTGAACCGCAACATGGCTGTCTCAAGTCTCGAGGATTTTGAGCAGGTGCTCGAATTGAAGCCCAACTCCATCGAGGCCCTGGTTGGATTGGCCAAGGGGCTGTTCACTTTGAAGAAGCCGAACGATGCCTTGCAGCGGATCGAGAAGGTGGTGAAAGCCAATCCCGAACACTTTACCGCCTTGAATCTCAAAGGTGAGGTGCTTCTGTCTCAGCAGCGGTGGGAACCGGCTGAGGAGGCCTTCAATCAGGCCCGGGGCCTAAGCCCCCAATGGGCGGCACCCTATCGAAACCTGGTAAAACTCAACATCCTCAAGGGTGACCGGGATGGTGCCATGGGATTGTTGAAAGAGGGCTTTGCAAAGACGGGAGACCCGGTACTGGGGGTCGATCTGGCTATTAACCACACCCGTGCCGAGCGCATGCAAGATGCCGTTGAGGTCTATGAACAGATCCTGGAAAAACACCCTAGGCATCTGCTGGCCTCCAACAATCTGGCCATGCTTCTACTCAAGGACCAAGTGGACCAGGGGGGATTGGACAAGGCGTTGCAGTTGGTTGAAGGCTTCGAGTTGTCTGAGAATCCCATCATTCTGGATACCCTGGGGTGGGTGCATATCAAGCGGGGCGAGATCGACAGGGCGCTGCCGATCCTGCAGCGGGCGGCAAGAAAAGGCTCAGGGCTCCCGGACATCGATTATCACCTCGGGATCGCCTATTACCAACAGGGCAAGATGGAGAGTGCCAAGCAGCATATCAGCACCGCATTGGCTGCAGAGAAGCCCTTTGATGGCATCGAGGATGCCAAGGCCCTGCTGTCGAAGATTCAATAATTATCCGGATACTGCCCACTATGGGTACTATTCCGATCGCAAATAATAATTATCAAAAAAAACATTGTGTTAGCAATGCCCACACTCTGTATAATGCCGCTTTGATACTCTCTGGGCATTTAGCCTAACTAATTGTATTTATTGGCAAATATAGAATGCAGACGATAATTGTGACCGGAGGAGCCGGTTTCATAGGTGGAAATTTCGTACATCACCTGCTGACCAAGGAGGCTATTCAGGTGGTGAATCTCGATGCACTCACCTATGCGGGCAACCTGGATACGCTCCAGACAATCATGGAGGATCCCAGGCACCAATTCGTAGAGGGACAGATCCAGGACAGGGAGTTGATCACGGGTCTATTCGAGCGCTTCAGACCGACGGCAATTGTAAACTTTGCCGCAGAAAGCCATGTGGACCGTTCCATAGACGGACCGGCCGAATTCATCGATACAAATATCGGCGGCACCTTTAACCTGCTGGAATGCGCCCGGGCCTACTGGGCTGGGTTGCCGCCGGATGAGGCGGAGGCGTTTCGCTTCCTGCATGTCTCCACGGATGAGGTATACGGCTCCCTGGGCGACGAAGGTATGTTTACTGAAACCACCCCCTATGCGCCGAACTCACCCTATTCTGCTTCCAAGGCGGCTTCAGACCATCTGGTGCGGGCCTGGCATCACACCTATGGCCTGCCGGTGCTCACCACTAACTGTTCCAACAACTACGGCCCCTACCAATTCCCTGAAAAGTTGATACCGCTATTCATACAAAAGGCGCTTGCCGGGGAGGCGTTGCCGATATATGGGGATGGCAGTAATGTTCGGGATTGGCTCTATGTGGAGGATCATTGCAGTGCCATCTGGCGGGTGCTCGAGGCGGGTAGGCCGGGTGAGGTCTACAACGTGGGCGGCAATAACGAAATGAGCAATCTCGAGGTGATTGACATGCTCTGTTCCCTATTGGACGAGATGGTGCCTGATTCACCCTTTAAGCCGCATAATCGATTGAAAAAATTTGTCAAAGACCGACCAGGTCACGATCAGCGCTATGCCATCGATGCTACAAAGCTGGAACATGAGTTGGGATGGACGCCGGATGAGACCTTTGCCACCGGTCTGAGAAAGACCGTCACCTGGTATCTCAGCAACGAGACCTGGTGTCAAAGGGTGATGGATGGCAGTTACCGCGGTGAGCGGTTGGGGCAGGGATAATGTCACACAAAAAGGTTGAAAAGGGCATTATTCTCGCCGGTGGATCGGGTACCCGTCTGCACCCGCTTACGCTCACCATCTCGAAACAACTGCTACCCGTGTATGACAAGCCGATGATCTACTATCCGCTGACCACACTCATGCTGGCGGGTATTCGAGAGATTCTGATCATTACCACACCCCAGGACGCCGCCCTGTTCAAAGGGCTGCTGGGTGATGGGAGTCAGTGGGGTTTGAGCATCGAGTATGCCGTCCAACCGGAACCCGGCGGTTTGGCCCAGGCCTTTATCATTGGCAGGGAATTCATTGCAGGTGAGCCCTGCTGTCTGATTCTTGGCGACAACATCTACTATGGGCAGGGCCTGGTGGACTCACTCAAGCACGCCGCTTCGATGACTTCCGGGGCGACCGTCTTCGGTTACTGGGTGAAGGATCCGGA
Source organism: Candidatus Thiodiazotropha sp. CDECU1 (assembly GCF_963455295.1). Lineage (NCBI taxonomy): Bacteria > Pseudomonadati > Pseudomonadota > Gammaproteobacteria > Chromatiales > Sedimenticolaceae > Candidatus Thiodiazotropha > Candidatus Thiodiazotropha sp. CDECU1. Next base: position 2,988,488 of record NZ_OY734020.1, on the reverse strand, counting down.
GCGCTATGGCGTGGTGGAGTTTGATCAGCAGGGCCAGGTGATTGGAATCGAAGAGAAGCCGGCTGAACCGAAATCCAACTATGCGGTGACCGGACTCTATTTTTACGACGAGCAGGTCACTGAACTGGCGGCTTCGCTGAAGCCATCCGCGCGAGGTGAGTTGGAGATAACCGATCTCAACAGGCTCTATCTCGAACAGGGGTCGCTGCAGTTGGAGAAGATGGGACGCGGCATCGCCTGGTTGGATACCGGCACCCATGAAAGTCTTATTCAAGCGAGTAACTTTATCGAGACCATTGAATTGCGCCAGGGTTTGAAGATCGCCTGTCCCGAAGAGATAGCATTCATCAATGAGTGGATCGATATCTCGGCGTTGAAGCAGATGGGTGACGCACTCAGCAAGAATGGCTATGGACAATACCTGCTCAGCTTGTGTGAGAGAAAGAGATAGCCATGCTAGTGACACCCACAAATATACCTGATGTGCTGTTACTGACGCCCCAGCGTTTCGGTGATCAACGGGGATGGTTCATGGAGAGCTGGTCGGCTGAGCGTTACCGGCAACTGGGCATACCCGATGGATTTGTACAGGATAACCAGGCGTTTTCGCAAAAGGGTGTGCTGCGCGGCCTGCATATCCAGAATCCCCATGGCCAGGGTAAGCTGGTTCAGGTTATCCGTGGCGAGGTTTTCGATGTGGCCGTGGATGTGCGGCATGGATCACCCTGGTTCGGTCAATGGGTGGGTCTCAATTTGTCGGAAACGAATTTTCAGCAACTCTATGTGCCGGCCGGGTTTGCCCATGGCTATCTGGTATTGAGTGAAGAGGCGATCTTTACCTATAAATGTACCGACTACTATCATCCGGAAACCCAGTTTTCAATCCGTTGGGATGATCCGCAAATCGGTATCGAGTGGCCGGCGCCGCTGAATCCCGTCCTTGCGGAAAAGGATCGTGATGCGCCTCTGTTGAGGGAAATCCCAGTTGAACGTTTGCCCTGTTATGAATCCACCGAGGATGCAACGGCGTGACAGCGAGCAACCCTAAGGTGCTGCTGCTGGGTAGCGATGGCCAGGTGGGTTGGGAGTTGCAGCGTACCCTGAGTGTCATAAGCGAGGTTGTCAACACAACCCTGAGCGGACAGGGGGGATTGCCACTGGATCTCCTGGATAGGGATGCCGTGGCTGCAACTGTGCGACAGGCACGCCCAGACTTCATTATCAATGCGGCTGCCCATACCGCGGTGGACAAGGCTGAGACCGAGGTTGATCTCTCCCGTCGGCTGAATGCGGATGCCCCGGAACTGCTCGGCCAACTGGCTGCAGAGCTGGGCGCGACGGTGATCCACTATTCAACCGATTTTGTCTTCTCCGGCGATAGGGACCAGCCCTACAAGGAGGAGGATGAGACATCACCGCTGAGTGTCTACGGTCAAACCAAGCTGGAGGGAGAGCAGCGCCTGCTGGCGACAGGTGCCGATGCCCTGGTACTTCGAACCAGCTGGGTATACGGTAACCATGGCAACAATTTCATGCTGACCATGATGCGTCTGTTCAGGGAGAAGGGACAGCTTTCGGTGGTGGATGACCAGGTCGGCGCGCCTACCTGGAGCCGCATGATTGCAGAGGCAACCGCACAGATCGTGCATCAACTGGGCATGGCTACCGATGAATCAGCTCCACCCTTGGGAACCTACCACCTGACCGCTGCCGGTGTAACCAGTTGGTACGGATTTGCTACCAGGATCCTGGAACTGATGGGAGACACATGCAAGCTTCAGCCGATACCAACGGCTGAGTATCCGACCCCCGCGAAACGTCCAGCCTATTCTGTGCTCGACAACACAAAACTGAAAAGAACATTCGGCCTGCAGCTACCTGACTGGAAGGACTCATTGCAGCAGTGCATGGCCGATCGGGCAAGCTGAGCGGCCATTAGGGAGTCCCTACCACCGCCTCATGCGCTAAATCCCCCCGATGTTTGTAGATTGGTTGAATAATTCATAAAATCATAACCTTATTCTACAGTATCGGGATCGTCCCAATATATTTAAATCATTGCCCGGGATTGTCATGGCATGAGACAATGGGCCGACCACAGCTTGGTGGCAAATGGTATGGACAGGGGTTGCGAAACGGATGTATGAGAAGTTTTACGGATTAACCGAGAAGCCATTCAGCTTGCTCCCGGATCCGGATTTTCTAGTTTTAGGGAAAAAGCACAGCGCGGCTTATACAGCATTGGAGTATGGTCTGGTCAGCCAGGCCGGTTTCACCGTGGTCACAGGAGAAGTGGGTAGCGGTAAGACGACGCTGATTCGCCATCTGCTCAACCGGCTGGATGATGATATCACGGTCGGACTCGTCAGCAGCAGTCATCACGAAATGGGTGAGCTGTTGCAGTGGTTACTCTACGCATTCAACCTGGATTACAGGGAAACGCAAAAGGTAGGCCTTTACGATCTCTTCACCCAGTTCCTCATCGATCAATATGCCAATAACAAGCGCACTGTACTGATCATCGATGAAGCGCAGAATCTTCAACCTGAAGTCCTGGAAGAGTTGCGTCTGCTATCCAACATCAATGCAGACAAGCACCAGGTTTTGCAGATAGTCCTGGTAGGACAGCCGCAGCTCCGGGAGCTACTCAGACATAGGGACCTACTCCAGTTTCAACAACGTATTTCGGTGGACTTCCATCTTAGTGCACTCGATGCTGATGAGACGCGATTCTATATATTTCAACGTCTCATTTTGGCGGGACGCGACAAGCCGCTTTTTACCAGAAAGGCCATAAATCTCATTTACCAGGCCAGCGGTGGCATACCTCGTGTCATCAACACCCTCTGCGATACCGCGCTTGTGTATGGTTTTGCCGATCAGAAACCGGTTCTAGACAATGGGGTGATGGTCAAGGTGTTGAAAGACAAGCGCGCTGCTGTAGATTATTCATCGGATGACCAACAACCATCCATGGCATCCGGGCAACAACATGTCGCCGATGCGAACAAGCAGAAAATAACCGACTTTAACCGCGAATCGGCAAAATTGCTGTTTAAAAAATACTACAACGAGAAGTAGCACAGACCACAGATTACCTATCCCATATCCCTGAAAATCACCTAAAATTCCTTACTCGTGTTCTCAATCAGACTGAGTAGCCATCGATTGCAATGAATATGAATAACCTATCTATCGCCACACTGATGGAACAATCGGGTGTGAAGTTCGGTACCAGTGGGGCCCGTGGTCTGGTGGAAGCCATGACAGACCGGGTCTGTTTTGCCTACACTCATGCATTTCTTGATTATCTTCATGCAGCAGGGTTGATTGAGAAGGGCGATGCCGTTGCCTTCGCCGGTGATCTTCGTCCAAGTACACCGCGCATAATGGCCGCTGTCTGCAAAGCGATCATTGAGTGTGGATACACCCCGATTAATTGTGGCTTTATACCCTCGCCGGCAGTGGCGCTGTTCGGTCTGAAGCAGGGTATTGCAACCATCATGGTCACCGGCAGCCACATCCCGGATGACCGCAACGGTATCAAATTCAACAGACCGGATGGTGAGATTCTCAAACAGGATGAAGCGGGGATTCGTCAACAACGGATTGAGCTTGATGAGACTCTATTTGATGGGGAGGCCTTTTCAGAGTCCCCACAATTACCGGCAGCAGATGGTGGGGCCAGGGCACTCTATATTAGACGCTACCTGGACTGCATAGGGAGCGATGCCCTGTCAGGTGTCAGCATCGGTGTCTATGAACACTCCGGTGTGGCGCGTTCAATCCTGGCGGAGATCCTGGAAGCTGTGGGAGCAAAGGTCGTCCGCTTGGGTTTTTCCGATACCTTTGTACCCGTGGACACGGAAGCCATCAGGCCCGAGGATGTCACCCTGGCCAGCGAATGGTCCCAGGCGCACAATCTGGATAGTATTGTTTCCACCGATGGGGATGGCGATCGTCCCCTGATCAGCGATGAGCGAGGCCAATGGCTGCGTGGCGATGTGGCCGGTATCCTGTGTGCCGACTATCTCAATGCCCGTTGGATTGTAACCCCGGTGAGCTGTAACAGTGCGCTGGAGTTGTCGGATAAATTTGCCGGCGTGATACGTACCCGAATAGGCTCCCCTTTCGTAATCGAGGGGATGCAGTCACTGCTGCAGCAGGGTCGGACCGCGGTGGCAGGCTATGAGGCCAATGGTGGATTTCTCACCGCTGATCGGCTGCTGTTGAATGGGAGCGAACTCGATCCCTTGCCGACACGGGATGCCGTGATTGTGATTTTGGCCATTCTGATGCATGCCAGGGGCCAGGGTCTGAGTATATCTGAGCTGGTGCGCCAACTTCCGCCACGCTTTACCTATAGTGATCGGTTAAAGGCATTTCCCACGCAGCTCAGCCAGCGCATGTTGGCCCGTTTTCAGACCGGTGACCCAACTGAAGATGGGCGGGCCGTTGAGCATGAGTTCAATAAGGTTTTTGGCCGGGTTGCAAACATCGATCATACCGATGGTGTTCGTATCACCTTTGCCGAGGGTGATATCGTACACTTGCGGCCATCGGGAAACGCGCCGGAAATGCGCTGTTATACTGAATCTGTGAGTGAGGCGCGAGCACAAGAGATGAATAGAGTCTGTATTAACCTACTTGAGGGTTGGAGAACAAAATGATTGTCCCTGTCATATTATCAGGTGGATCGGGAACCCGGCTGTGGCCCCTCTCAAGAAGCGCCTATCCCAAACAGTTTATTCCGCTTACGGATGAGAAATCCCTGTTCCAGCAAACCCTGCAGCGTATATCCGATATACCTGAGGCGGGGGACGCACTGATTGTATGTAATGAAGAACATCGGTTTATGGTTGCCGAACAGATGCGCCAACTCGATAGGGATTCACTGGGTATCATGCTGGAGCCGGTGGGTAGGAATACCGCGCCGGCCATCGCCTGTGCCGCCTTGCATGCCCTGTCCCTGAACCAGGACGCAGTGTTGCTGGTAACCCCTTCCGATCATGTGATAAGGGATAATGAAAAATTTGTTGCGACCATGTTACAAGGCCTCGACAGCGTCGCTGACGGTAGCCTGGTCACCTTCGGCATAGTGCCGGATAAACCGGAGACTGGTTACGGTTATATCCGTAAACAGACGAACTCCATATCACCCGGGGTATTCCCCGTGGCTGAGTTCGTTGAGAAACCCGACCTGGAAACGGCGCAAACCTATCTCGATTCTGGTGATTTCTATTGGAACAGCGGGATGTTCGTATTCCGGGCCGATGCCTATCTGCAGGAACTCAAACAGTTCCATCCAGAAATCCTGCAGGCCGCCGGCAAGGCCTGTGAGTTAATCAAATCCGACATGGATTTTCTGCGTCTCGATAAGGAGGCGTTCACCGCCTGTCCCTCGGAGTCGATCGATTACGCGGTGATGGAGAAGACAGAGAAATCGGTGGTTGTTCCCATGGATGCCGGTTGGAGTGATGTTGGCTCCTGGTCGGCTTTGGCGGATGTCACTGTGGAGGAGGGCAACGGCGGCAATGTGGTGCAAGGGGATGTCTTGATAAAAGGGGTCAGTAACAGCTATTTGCGCAGTGAAAATCGTATGATCGCCGGGGTCGGCCTGGATAACCTTATCGTGGTTGAAACAGCCGACGCGGTATTGGTGGCGGACAAGGCCCATGTGCAGGATGTTAAAGAGATCGTCGAGGAGCTGAAATCCTCAGGAAGATGTGAACACATCAGTCATGTCCGGGTCTATCGGCCATGGGGCAATTATGAAACGGTCGATGAGTGTGATCGATTCAAGGTCAAGCGTATCGTGGTCAATCCCGGCGCCAGTCTCTCGCTGCAGCAACACCATCATCGGGCCGAGCACTGGGTGGTGGTGAAGGGAACGGCGCAAATCACCAAGGGTGAGAAGGAGATCATGCTGACAGAGGATCAGTCGGTGTATATCCCTTTAGGCACCAAGCATCGATTGACCAATCCTGGTTTGATTCCCCTGGAGATCGTCGAGGTGCAGACCGGTAGTTACCTGGGGGAGGACGATATCGTGCGTTTTTCGGATGAGTACGGCAGGGACAACTGCTGACCTGGTTGGGTATATTTCAGCCAGTACCAATTTGTGAAATAAATCACAAAAATCCTTTTTTACCACAACACCGAGATTGGATCTTCAGCAACTCTTAAGCTTCTTTAGGTAGTTTAATTCCCGCATAGTGGGCTATAACAGGCTACCTGGAGGCGAATATGAATTTCGTAAAGCTCTTCACTATCTCTTCCGATGATCGACGCGATTACTATAAAAAGAAGATCTCAGAACACACCCCGCCGGTCAACGAGCATGACCGAGAGATGATTCGCATGTATCAGCGTTTTCTTGATGTGAACAAGATGGATAATGTGCTGATCACTCATCATTGAGGCACAATCCCTGGACGTCGCATCGTACAGTCCCGTTTGCTGTACGGTCGACAGATTTCATCTGTCGGAGAAATTTATGCAGGATGGGTAAAGCGGGGTGTGCCTATCATCATCAGCATAACAATATGGAATTTGGTGGAGGCGGGCGGATTTGAACCGCCGTCCGCGAGTCCTCCACCTAGAGTTCTACATGCTTAGCCCTATCTATTATGTTTAACCGGTCACTACCCGATGGGCAGGGTATGCGACAAGCGATCCCGGTAAGGTTTTAACATATCCGCCCCGGACGAGCTTCAATGCGATCCCATGAGATATGACGCCTGAAAAGCTGGACGCATAGGCACGGCTCCAGTCAGACGGCACCCTACTGGGTATTAAGCAGCGAGTGCGTAGTTGTCGTCGTTGGCAACTATAAGTTTGCAGTTGGTTTTACGAGGTACTCTGCCCCTCGGCATGCACTATAGGTTTTGCAACCCCCGTCGAAGCCTACGTCGCCCCCAAAACGGTAAGTGAATAGACATTATAGGTGAGTGGTTGGTTCCTTACCACTAGCCCTTCTTGAACAGGCGTTCCTTCTCCCGTTTCCAGTCACGATCCTTATCGCTGGCACGCTTGTCGTGCATCTTTTTACCCTTGGCGAGCCCGATCTCCAGTTTTGCCATGCCCTTTTTCCAATACATGGCGGTGGGAACCAGGGTGTAGCCCTTGCGTTCCACCAGGCCGATCAGTTTGTTCAGCTCACTGCGATGCAGCAGCAGCTTGCGGGTACGGGTTGGGTCGGGGTGGACATGGGTGGAGGCGGTGCTGAGGGGGACGATGTGGGCGCCGAACAGGAAGGCCTCGCCATCTTTGAGGGTGACGTAGCTCTCCTTGATTTGCGCCCGTCCGTCACGCAGGCTTTTCACCTCCCAACCCTGCAGGGCAATGCCTGCCTCATAGCGATCTTCGATAAAAAAGTCGTGGTTGGCTTTTTTGTTTAACGCAATCGTGGCGCCGCCGGCATTTTTCTTTTTCGATTTTTTGGCCATCCGACCATTTTAATCGCCTCAGGAGCTTCTCACCAGAGGCGGCTTGTTAAACGGGGGTATTTTACGGAAAATGGTCGACTTTCATGCTTACAGCATGGTGTTGATGCGTTATCCGATATAGAAGGCGGGTTTCATGGCTGAAAGACAATCCATCCATGGTCAATGGTCCTCGAGACTGATATTCATTCTTGCCGCAACCGGCTCGGCCGTTGGCTTGGGTAATGTCTGGAAGTTTCCCTATATCACCGGTGAAAACGGTGGTGGCGCCTTCGTCATCATCTATCTGCTGTGTATCGCGGTCGTCGGTATCCCCATAATGATGGCGGAGATCATGCTCGGTCGGCGGGGCAGGCAGAGCCCGATCAACACCATGACCGCCCTGAGTGAGGAAGAGGGTGCCAGCAGGGAGTGGTCGTTGGTGGGATGGAGTGGTGTATTGGCCGGTTTTTTGATCCTCTCCTACTACAGCGTGATAGCCGGATGGGCGCTGGCTTATGTGGTCAGGGCGGCCTCGGGGGTATTCGAGGGAGTGGATGCTGGGGGCGTTCAGAGCCTGTTCAATGGCTTGGTCGGGGATCCCGAGCGGCTCATGGCCTGGCATACGCTGTTTATGCTGATGACCATGTTCGTGGTGGCCAAGGGGGTCAAGGCCGGTCTGGAAAAAGCGGTGACCTACCTGATGCCAGCGCTGTTTGTTTTGTTGGTTGTGCTGGTCGGCTATGCCATGAATACCGGCTATTTTATACAGGGTCTCGATTTTCTGTTTACCCCGGACTTCTATAAATTGCTGCATAGCTGCGAGGTTGTGGATGGTTTGGAGCAGTGTGAGGTAAGCGGCAGTCCGATACTGGTCGCCATGGGACATGCCTTTTTCACCCTCAGCCTGGGTATGGGGGCGATCATGGTGTATGGCTCATATATGCCGAAAAAGTCCTCGATTGCCGGCTCGGCGATCCTGATCGGCCTGCTCGATACCCTGGTGGCGCTGGTGGCCGGGATGGCCATATTCCCCATCGTGTTCGCCAACGGTTTGGAGCCGGGAGCCGGTCCGGGATTGATCTTTCAGACCCTGCCGATTGCCTTTGGCGCCATGCCCGGGGGGCAGTTTTTCGGCACCCTCTTCTTCGTCCTGCTGGTATTTGCAGCCTGGAGCTCGGCTATCTCCCTAATCGAACCGGCAGTCGCCTGGCTGGTGGAGAACCGCGAGATGACCCGCATCAGGGCCGCTGTATGGTTGGGACTGGTGACATGGATTCTGGGGCTTGGCACGGTCTTCTCCTTCAATATCTGGTCGGATTTCAAAATCTTCGATAAGACCTTCTTTGATCTGCTCGATTACCTGACAGCCAACATTATGCTGCCCCTGGGTGGTTTACTGATAGCCCTATTCAGCGGTTGGTTGATGAAGAAGGAGTCCAGCAAGGATGAGTTTGCAATGCGGCCTATGGCTTACCAGGTCTGGTGGAATCTGATTCGATACATTTCACCCTTCGCGGTGATCGTGGTCTTTCTCCATGCCATAGGAATAATCTGAAGGTGCCGGTGGTCAAAAAGAGTGCGCTGGTGCTCCACTCGGCGAAAGAGATGTATGATCTGGTCTGTGATTTCGAATCCTATCCGGATTTTCTGCCCTGGTGCAGCGACAGCCGCTTGCTATCCCATACCGGGGAAAAACTCTGTGGTGAACTCGAGGTCTCCCGGATAGGCATTCGACAACGCTTTGCCACCTGTAACCAACTGGTGGAAAACGAGAGGATGGATATTGAGTTACTCGAAGGCCCGTTTAGCAAACTGCACGGTGGCTGGCAATTTACCGAGTTGCAGCCCGGGGCCTGCAAGGTGGAGCTGTTGCTGGAGTTCGAGTTTGCGGGAAAATTGATCGATGCCGCTTTCGGCCGTGTTTTCAGTCAGGTTGCCAATACCCTGGTGGATGCCTTCTGTAAACGTGCCGACGAGGTCTATGGAGTGGGTACCAAATGAGATTTGAAGTTGCTTTCGGCAGGCTTGATGAGCAGGCCCTATTGACGGTCGAGTCGGCCGAGCCGTTAACCGCGAAACAGGCCATTGAGGCCTCTGGAATCCTGGAGCGGTTTCCGGAGATAGATCTCAGCGCCAACAAGATCGGCATCTTCGGCAAGGCTGCAAAACTAGATGCTCTGCTGGCAGAGGGTGATCGGGTGGAGATCTACCGGCCCTTGATCGCCGACCCGAAAGAGGCGCGTAAGAAGCGTGCCGCGGAGGGGAAGACGATGCGTAAAGGTGGTGGAGAAAAAAAGTAGTGGCTGCCCGCAGACCTCAGACTAATCGTCCTTACCGAATCCCAGGGAATACCAGAGTCTTTCCAATATCCCCAGATCACCATCATAGTCGGGCACGCTGACCAGCAGCTCTTTTTTCTCCTGGCTGGAATCGATGTCTGTGGCGGGCTCGATCTCTCCACCGAAACGGGCCAGACGATCGCCATCAAAATAGAGACTGTAGCGCTTGATCTCCATGGGTTCGTTGCGCCGTTTGACGCTGAATAGATAATCCCAGCGCTGTTGATGGAAGACGTCGATCAACATCGGACTACCGAGGGCGAAGCGTACCTGGCGTTTACTCATGCCGGGTTCCAGCAGGGCAACCATCTCAGGCGTGATGATATTGCCTTGCTCGATGTCCGGTGAGTGGACCAGGGAGAAATCCTCCCAGGAACTGCAGCCAGTGAGCAGGGGCAGGAGTGTTAAAATGATGATGAGAATCTTTTTCATTACAAGTACAATCTAGAATCAATCGCAATAGTAACTCATTCACAGCTATTCAGCAGCCCCGTTTTTAGAGGCTGGAGAGAACTTGGATGGATAACCAAGATATTCGCAAAGCCGGACTCAAGGTCACGCTTCCCAGGGTCAAGATCCTGGAGCTGCTTGAGAACTGCAATCAACGCCATGTCAGCGCGGAAGACGTCTATAAAATGCTCCTGGACAAGGGTGAGGAGATCGGCCTGGCTACGGTATACAGGGTTTTGACCCAGTTTGAGAGCGCTGGTTTAGTCACACGTCACAATTTTGAAGGCGGCCACGCGGTTTTTGAACTGGACCGGGGAGGGCATCACGACCATATGGTCTGCGTGGTCTGCGGCAAGGTGGAGGAGTTTATCGACCCCACAATCGAGAAAAGGCAGCGGGAGATAGCCAAACAGCATGGCTTCGAGATGGTGGACCACTCGCTGATTATCTATGGCCACTGCAGCAATCCCAAGTGCAGCGTGGGATGAAGCGCTAGTTTTCATCCGCAACCAACAAGTATTTTATCTACACGTCGGCGCCTGACGGTTGTCTTTCTTCGACGCCCCAACACGACTTCCTGACGTGACGGGGCTTACGCGGCATCCCTGCCGCTACTACGAAAGACAACCGTCAGGCGCCTACCAACGTTCATTTATTTCCTGAATAGCTGGGGTAAAAATGTCAACAGGCCCTAGTTGGGGCTGGATGCCAGATTGATCATCTCTTGGGCGTGGGCCAGGGTCTGTTCCGTGATCTGTACCCCGCCAAGCATGCGCGCGATCTCCTGAATCCGCTCCTCCTCCTGTAGTTTTGCTATCGCGGTCCAGGTGGTCTTTTTCTGGGTTGTCTTCTGCACCTGGAAATGGTGCATGGCCTGCGCGGCGACCTGAGGCAGATGGGTGACACAGAGGATCTGCCGATTGGCGGCAAGGGTGCGTAACATTTGACCCACTATCTCCGCGACACCACCCCCAATACCCACATCCACTTCATCGAATATCAGGGTGGGGGTTGAACCGTAACGGATGGTTGCGACCTGGATGGCGAGGCTGATCCGGGATAACTCGCCACCGGATGCGACTTTGCTCAATGGCTGTAGCGGCATGCCGGGATTGGCGGATACCATGAATGCCACCTGTTCGAAGCCATGGGCATTGGCCTGATCCAGCTCCAGGGTCTGCAGCGATACCTTGAAAATACCTCCCGGCATCCCCAGTTTCTGCATCGCCTGGGTAATCTCGTCACTCAGGCGCTCTGCGACCGTTGTGCGTTTTGTGCTGAGTTCCTTTGCCAGTCCCAGATAGGCAGCCCGTTGTTGCTCCACGACCTGGGTCAGATCGGCCAGTTCAACCTCACTGTTTTCCAGTTGTTTCAGGGCCTGCTCGATCTCCGATTGTTTGTCTGTCAGCTGTTCCGGTTTGACTCTATATTTGCGCGCCATATCGTGAATCGTCGTTATTCGCTCCTCCACTTGCTGCAGGCCGGCGGAATCGAGTTCCATGTCATTCAGATAGTTACGCAGAGAAGTTAAGGTTTCATCCACCTGGATCAAGGCACTGTCGAGCATCTGCTGCGGCTCGTTGAGGGACTCATCCAGTTGCGCCGCTTCGCTGAGATGCTCCACATAGCTGGCTAGCCTGCTGCGTATGGCCTGCTGCTCTTCATCCAGGCCGTTGATAATGGCCCTGCAGGTGTCGCCCAATTGTTCCTGGTGACTCATGCGCCTGTGTTCCTGCTCCAGGTTGCCCCATTCGTCACTGGAGAGATCGAGGCGCTGCAATTCATTCGCCTGGTACCTCAGCAGGTCCAGACGGGATGCCCGTTCCTCTGCCGAGGCGGTCAGGGTATTGAGGTTGTTTAGTTCCGTTTCATAGCGCCGATACTGCTGGGCCACTTGTTGTGCCAGTTCCAGAAGTCCGCCATAGGCATCCAGTAGTCTGCGTTGATGGCTGCTCTTGAGCAGGGATTGGTGGGCATGCTGGCCATGTATCTCCACCAGATGAGCGCCTAACTCCTGTAACTGTTGCAGGGGAACGGTGCGGCCGTTGATATAGGCCTTGGAGGGTCCCTGCCGATTGAGGCTGCGGCGTAAGATGCACTCGTCCGCTTCATCCAGCTCCTGTTGCCGCAGCCATTCGGTCGCCTCCGGAAGGCTGGTTAAGTCGAAGACAGCGGTTACTTCGGTGCGATCACTGTCGGCTCTGATCAGGTTGTTATCCGCACGCTCGCCCAAAGCCAGCCCCAAGGCATCGATCAATATGGACTTGCCGGCCCCTGTTTCACCGGTGAGCGCGGTCAAGCCGTCCTGCAGTTCCAGCTCCATACTGGAGACTATCGCCAGATTACGGACCTGAATCTCTATCAGCATCGATTATTTTTTGGGTTTTCCGACCAGCCTAATTTGGCTCGCAGAATACTGTAATAGTCGTAGCCTTGGGGATGAATCAGGCGTACCTGCGCCTCAGCCTTGCGAATCCGGATCACCTCGCCGGGCATCGCGGGAAAAGTTGCCTGGCCGTCGCAGGTGATCTGTACATCCTCGGCGTGGGCCGGATGGAGGTGGATTTCAATCGTGCTGTCTCCATCAACCACGATCGGACGATTACTCAGGGTGTGGGGGCAGATGGGCACCATCACTACGGCATTCAGTGTGGGATAGAGCAGGGGGCCGCCGCCGGAGAGCGCGTAGGCAGTGGAACCGGTCGGGGTGGAGACGATGAGTCCGTCTGAGCGCTGGTCGTTGACCAGTTGATCATCCACATAGGTCTCGAACTCGATCATGCGGGCGATATTCCACTTGTGCAACACCACGTCGTTGAATGCGAGGATCTTCTGTCGGGATGAGGATTCGTCTCCCATGCTGACTTCGAGCAGGAAACGGCACTCCTGCTCATATTGACCGTTCAGAATCTCCTCAAGCCGGCTCGTCATCTGGTCGGGTGACAGGTCAACCAGAAATCCAAGACGGCCTAAATTAATGCCCAGTAAGGGAATATTCTGGCTGGCAAGTACCCGGGCTGCATGCAACAGCGTACCGTCACCACCCACCACGATGACCAGGTCGCTGTGGGTGGCCAGTTCAATTTGTGGCACGCTGGTGAGAGGTTTACCTTTCAGCAGGCGACAGGTGGCCTCTTCAAATACGACCTCCCGCTGTTGAGATAGGAGAAAATCGTAGAGCCTTAGCAGCGTCTCTTTCACCATCGGGTCGCCGTGCTTGCCGATTAAGCCGATCTTTTGGAAGCGTTTATGCATGCTGTGTGGTATTGAATCCCCTTGAATATCCAACGTTAGCATGCTGATTAGGGCAATCCAAGCATCCCATCCGCTGCATCATAGTGCTTGACTAGGCAGAAGCGAGTTGCTAGCTTTCCATTAATTGGCACTCGATTAAATAGAGTGCTAACAACCATTCCGGAGATTCCCTCAGGTGGAGAAGAAGTCGGTTAGCGATACCGTTGTGAATGAGCGCGCCCAGCACTTTCTGAAAGCGCTGATCGAGCGCTATATCCGCGATGGACAGCCGGTGGGTTCGCGCACCCTGGCAAAAGATACCGGTCTTGATCTGAGTCCTGCCACGATCCGCAATGTGATGGCGGACCTGGAGGAGATGGGTCTGGTCTCATCCCCCCACACCTCTGCCGGCAGGATACCCACCATAACCGGATATCGGATGTTCATCGACTCCTTGTTGACGGTGCAAAACCTGAACAAGCAAGAGGTTGAGAAGATTCGAAAGGAACTCCTGCTGGGCGGTGAAGGGAGCGGTGATGTGTTGAAATCCGCTTCCAAACTGCTTTCCGGCGTCACCCATATGGCAGGTGTGGTGACCTTGATCCGCCGGGACAAAAACAACTTTCGCCAGATTGAGTTTCTGCCTCTCTCCGATCGTCGGGTGCTGGCAATCCTGGTCACTGAAGATGGCGAGGTACATAACCGGATTCTGCACACCCACCGGGATTTCACCCGCGCTGAACTGGATCAGGCGGCCAATTTCCTCAACAAATCCTTCGCCGGGCACGATATGGAAATGGTGCGTCAGCGGGTATTGCAGCAGCTGAATGAGGCGCGGGATCATTTTGACCAGGTCATGACCCAGGCACTGACCATGGCAGGTGAGTTGGTCAATGCCAGTGAATCCAAAGAGGACTTTGTCATCGCCGGTCAGACAAATCTGATGGAGTTTGAGGAGCTCTCCGGTCTTGAGCAGTTACGCAAGTTGTTCGATGCCTTCACGGAAAAAAGAGAGATATTACACCTACTGGATCAGTTCCTTGATGCCGAAGGGGTACAGATTTTTATTGGCGAGGAGTCAGGGTACCAACTGCTCAATGGCTGTTCAGTGGTTACCGCCCCCTACCAGGTTAATGAAGAGGTGGTTGGTGTCTTGGGAGTCATCGGCCCCACCCGCATGAATTACGAGCGTGTGATTCCGGTGGTGGATATCACGGCAAAAATTCTCGGCGCCGTCTTGAAAAAATCCTAATCATCCCCATCTATAGAAGATTGTACGCAGCAGGCGTAGTTCTACCTATTTATTCAGAGGTCAAACGAAGTGAGTGAAAAGGATCAAGCGCAAAACCAGGCACAAGCCATCGACGAGGCGGATGCGGCTGAAATAGAGCCAGCAGGTGAGAATGAGGTCGCTGATGAGGCGGATAGCAGTCAAGAGGATCAACAGGAGCTGACTAAATTGCTGGAGGATGCGCGGGCCAAGGCAGATGATCACTGGGATCAGCTGATGCGAACCCGTGCGGAGCTGGAGAATCTCCGCAAGCGAAATCAACGGGACCTGGAAAATGCTCACAAGTTCGCACTGGAGAAATTTTCCATGGATCTGCTTCAGGTCTGGGACAGTCTCGAGCTTGGCCATCAGGCGGCCCTGGATGAGCAGGTCGATGTGGACAGACTGCGCGAGGGCACCGAGCTGACCCTCAAGCTGTTGGTCGATGTTATGCACAAGCATGGTGTCGATCAGGTCGATCCTGACGGAGAACCATTCAATCCGGAATTTCATCAGGCAATGTCGATGCAGGAGCGTGATGATGTGGCCCCCAACACCGTGGTGGCCGTGATGCAAAAAGGCTACCTGCTGAACAGCCGCTTGTTGCGTCCGGCAATGGTGATGGTCTCCAAGGCCGGATCCGGGGCGGCAATCGATGAAGAGGCTTGAATCACAGGTACTTGACCCCACATTAGGGACAGTTAGCAAAGAATTGCATATTTTTTCAGACAAGATTCGGAGATAGAAACATCATGGGTAAGATCATCGGTATCGACCTGGGAACCACCAACTCCTGCGTGGCAGTGATGGAGGGGAGTTCCACTAAAGTGATTGAAAACAGCGAGGGTGACCGCACCACGCCCTCCATCATTGCCTATGCCAATGATGGTGAGATCCTGGTCGGTCAGTCCGCCAAGCGCCAGGCGGTGACCAATCCGCAGAATACCCTGTTTGCGATCAAGCGCCTGATTGGACGCATGTTTGACGATGATGTGGTGCAGCGCGACGTGGACATGGTGCCCTACAAGATCGTCAAGGCCGACAATGGTGATGCCTGGGTAGAGGTCAACGGCAAGAAGATGGCACCGCCTGAGATCTCTGCCAAGATCCTGCAGAAGATGAAAAAGACCGCTGATGACTATCTCGGCGAAGAGGTGACCGAGGCGGTTATCACCGTACCGGCCTACTTCAACGACTCCCAACGTCAGGCGACCAAGGATGCCGGTCGTATCGCCGGTCTGGATGTGAAACGCATCATCAACGAGCCGACCGCCGCGGCACTGGCTTACGGCATGGACAAGAAGCGGGGTGATCAGACCCTGGCGGTCTATGACCTGGGTGGTGGTACCTTCGATATCTCCATCATTGAAATCGCCGAGATCGATGGCGAGCATCAGTTCGAAGTACTCTCCACCAATGGTGATACCTTCCTCGGTGGTGAAGATTTCGACATGCGTATCATCGATTATCTTGTTGACGAGTTCAAAAAGGATCAGGGTTTCGATCTGCGCAACGATCCGCTGGCCCTGCAGCGCCTGAAAGAGGGTGCCGAGAAGGCCAAGATCGAACTCTCCTCCAGCCAGCAGACCGACATCAATCTGCCCTATGTCACGGCGGATGCCAGCGGTCCCAAGCATCTGAACATCAAGCTGACCCGTTCCAAACTGGAGTCGTTGGTGGAAGATCTGGTCGTGCGTACCATCGAGCCCTGTAAAACAGCCCTCAAGGACGCCGGCATCGATGCTTCCAAGATCGATGAGGTGATCCTGGTCGGTGGTCAGACCCGGATGCCGAAAGTGCAGGAGGCAGTGAAGGGATTCTTCGGCAAAGAGCCGCGTAAGGACGTCAATCCGGACGAGGCTGTGGCCATCGGAGCGGCGATTCAAGGCGGTGTATTGGGTGGTGATGTCAAAGATGTCCTGCTGCTCGATGTGACCCCGCTTTCGCTGGGTATCGAGACTCTGGGTGGCGTCATGACCAGGCTGATCGAGAAGAATACGACCATTCCCACGAGTGCTTCGCAGGTCTTTTCCACCGCGGACGACAACCAGACGGCGGTGACCGTGCATGTCCTGCAGGGTGAACGTGAGCAGGCCGGGGCCAACAAGTCCCTGGGCCGTTTTGATCTGAGCGACATACCTCCCGCACCTAGGGGTGTACCGCAGATCGAGGTCAGCTTCGACATCGATGCCAACGGTATTCTGAATGTCTCCGCCAAGGACAAGGCCACCGCTAAGGAGCAGTCGATTGTCATCAAGGCCTCTTCCGGTCTCAGCGACGATGAAGTCGATCGGATGGTCAAGGATGCGGAGGCCCATGCAGACGAAGACCGTAAGTTCCATGAACTGATCGGCGCCCGCAACCAGGCGGACAGCATGATTCACGCCACCAAGAAGTCGATGGAAGAGCTCGGTGAGGAGAAGCTTGAGGCGGGTGAAAAAGAGGCCATCGAGAGCGCCATCAAGGATCTCGAGGAGGTCATGAAGGGCGACGACAAGGATGCCATCGAGGCCAAGACCAAGGTCCTGGCGGAGGCTTCTGGTAAGATGGCGGAACGGCTCTATGCTGAGAAGGGTGCCGATGCTGAAGCCGCTGCCGCGGATAGCGGTGCGACCGGATCGGATAGCGCCTCGGATGCGGGCGGAGATGATGTGGTCGATGCCGAGTTTGAAGAGGTCAAGGACAATAAAAACTAGTCAGGGATACTAGTCTCAGAAACCGTGCATCGGCATCTCTGCCGATGTGCGGTTTTTGGCATTCTGCGAGCGGGAAAGTGTTACCTGCATTGGTGCAGTTGGATGGATGATGAATGTGGACAGATAACGGTAGTAAAAGATAACAACCATGGCTAAACGCGATTATTACGAAGTTCTGGGCGTCAACAAGAACGCCAGTGAGGCCGATATCAAAAAGGCCTATCGACGCCTGGCCATGAAATACCATCCGGACCGGAATACCGGGGATACCGGGGATGATGCGGAAGTGAAATTCAAAGAGGCCAAGGAGGCCTATGAAATCTTGACCGATGCGCAGAAGCGGGCAACCTATGACCAGTTCGGACACGCCGGTGTCGATCCCAGCATGGGTGGCGGCTTCGGTGGCGGCAATGCCAATTTCTCAGATATCTTCGGTGATGTGTTCGGGGATATCTTCGGTGGCGGACGGGGAGGTGCCGGTGGCTCGCGGGTGCACCGTGGCGCCGATCTGCGTTACAACCTGCAACTCTCCCTGGAAGATGCGGTAGCGGGTACCACTGTCAAGATCAGGGTGCCGACCCTGGTGAAGTGTGATGTCTGTGCCGGGAGTGGCGCACGCAAGGGAAGCTCCCCCAAAACCTGCGATACCTGTGGCGGTCATGGTCAGGTGCGCATGCAGCAGGGCTTCTTTTCTGTCCAGCAGACCTGCCCCCGCTGCCATGGCAAAGGGACCATGATCGAGGATCCCTGTCCCAGCTGTCATGGGCAGGGACGAATACAGGAGCACAAGACACTCTCGGTCAAGGTGCCGCCCGGTGTCGATTCCGGTGACCGCATCCGCCTGGCCGGTGAAGGGGAGGCTGGGGAGCATGGCGGTCCGCCCGGGGATCTCTATGTACAGGTCGCCGTCAAGCCCCACGACATCTTCAGTCGCGAGGATAACCATCTCTATTGTGAAGTGCCGATAAGCTTTGCCATCGCGGCCCTGGGTGGTGAGTTGGAGGTGCCTACCCTGGACGGTAAAGTGATTCTGAAGATTCCCGCGGGTACCCAGACGGGGCGCCTGTTCCGGATGCGTGGCAAGGGTGTCAAACCGGTGCGGGGTGGCCCGATGGGCGATCTGATGTGCCGGGTGTTGGTCGAGACGCCGGTCAAGCTGACGGGTGAGCAGGAGGAGCTGATCAAGCGCCTTGACGAGTCCATGAAGAAGGGCGGCGCAAAACACAGCCCGCACTCCACCAGCTGGGTTGATGGAGTGAAAAATTTCTTTGAAAACATGGGTTTTAAATAAGGGGCGAATGGGATGACAAGAATCGCAGTGGTTGGCGCAGCGGGACGCATGGGCAGATCCCTGGTAGCGGCTGTAAATGAGACAGAAGGGCTGGTACTGGGTGCGGCGACCGAGCGCCGGGAGAGTCAATTCATCGGCCAGGATGCGGGTGTATTGGCGGGTGTCGGCCATCTCGATGTCCCCCTGGTAGCGGATCTGGACACTGTGGTTGATGATTTTGATGTGGTGATCGACTTTACCGCTCCTGCAGCCACCCTGACCCATCTGGGTATATGCCGTGAGGCGGGCAAGCGCATGGTGATTGGCACCACCGGCCTGAATGAGGATGAGAAACAGGTCCTGGGCAGTGGCGCCGATGAAATCGCAATCGTATTTGCTCCGAATATGAGTGTTGGGGTCAACCTCAGCTTCAAACTGGTGGAAATGGCGGCCAAGGTGCTGGGGGATGATGCGGATGTGGAGATTATCGAGGCCCACCATCGGCACAAGGTCGATGCACCATCCGGTACCGCATTGAGACTGGGTGAAGTGGTGGCGGATGCTCTAGGTCGGGATTTGCATGAGTGTGCCGTCTATGGCCGGGAGGGAAAGACCGGTCCCCGGGATGGCAAGACCATCGGCTTCGAGACCATCCGTGCAGGGGATGTGGTTGGTGAACACAGTGTCTGGTTTGCCATGGAGGGAGAGCGGATAGAGGTTGTACACAAGGCCTCGAACCGGATGAATTTCGCCCGTGGCGCAATGCGTGCTGCCGGATGGGTGGTTGACCAGCCCCGGGGACTTTTCGATATGCAGGATGTGTTGGGCCTGAGATAGCCCATGGCCATCTCGAATCTATCCCGCGGCAGCACCTTTCTACTCCTGTTCACGCTGTTCGTTGCTGGTTGCAGTGACCGGCCGTTGAGTCCGGAGGAGCAGCTTCGGAACATACTGAGTGAGGCGGAGAGCTATCTGGAAGCCCGTGATCTCTCTTCCGCAATGGGGTTCGTCGATCCCGCTTATGAGGATAGGAGCGGACGCGACTTCAGGGCGCTCAAGGCGATGCTGCTAGGCTATTTCATGCGCCACAAATCGATCCATATTATCTCCAAAATCGATCAGATCGATCTGCGAGCTGAAAATGAGTCAGAGGTTGTGCTCTTCGCCGGACTCGCTGGCTCTCCTCAGGAAGCGGAGATGGCACCGGCACAATGGCGTGGGGATTTACTGCGTCTACAACTGCTGTTCAAACGCGGTGATGGTGACGATTGGCGGTTACGGATGGCGGAGTGGCGCCGGGCAACACCGCAGGATTTTGCCTTTTAGATCAGACATCCCAGATCGCTGCGGTATCTAAACCTGACCGCTCAGGCTTGGCACTCCTTTCGCAATGCTTATTGAAAAAAATCCACCCAGAGCCAGGAACAGCCTGGATCCTGGCCCGGAATCTGCATTCATATTGTCGACTGAAAGCGACAACTACAGGTTTAGCCATGGTACAGATAGCACTCATGCCCCAGGTTCAGGGGGACAAGCTTACATCCGCAACCCCTGGTAAAGGGGGTGATCTCATCGCTCAGGTCACGGCAAACGGAGAGATTGTCGGGGCTACATTCGACCAAGCCCTGCAGGAGTTGCTGATGACTCAGGGTGAAGAGGGCGTGGTGTTACTGTCACTTGCTACGGGGGCGGCAGATTCCCTGCAGACCCAGGCGATCACGGTTCAGCATGGCAGTCCATTGCCGCTGCAACTCCACCTGGACGGCAAACCCTTGCCGCTTTTGCTATCCCAGCAACAGGCCCTATTGAGTGGACCGGCAATGGAGGGGGCGGCGCTTGCAAAGCCCCTGCAGACCCAACCCCAACTGATGCAACCTGAGTTTCTGGTCCAGCGGCTGATCGAGAATGGTCAACCCCAGCCGCTGAAAATTGAACTCAGTGAACTGGGTAAGCAGTTGTTGGAATCGGCTAGACCGGTTGAAACCACAGGACAGTTAACCGCGGTTTCACTGCAACCATCGGTCAATTCATCCTCCGGTATCAGGCCATCGATTGTGATGCCTCTGGATATCCCGGTCGGTCAGGCGGGATGGGACAGGGCGGTGGGTGAACGTATCCAATGGATGGTGGGTCAGAACATCCAGCAAGCGGAAATCAAGCTGAATCCTCCCCATCTGGGGCCGCTGGAGATAAAGATTTCCCTGCAAAACGATCAGACCAGTGTCACCTTTGTCGCCACTCAAGCCCCCACACGTGATGCCATTGAGGCATCGATACCACGCCTGCGGGAGTTGTTTGGTGAGATCAACCTCAACCTTGCCAATGTGGATGTGGGTCAACAGCAGGCAGGTGAGTCTGCCCGCGACAGGGGGGCCGAGTCTGATGCTAACGGCAGTTCCGGGGGTGATCTGCCAACCCAGGAAACAGCCGCTGTAGAGAGTCGAACATGGATAATGGGTGGCGATGGTCTGTTGGATACCTACGCCTAGGGTTGGCTAAAATCACCCGACCTCAAAATCCCTCCTCGAGCGCCTTCCTTGACAGGCTGTAAACCGGAAAATATTGGGTTTCAGCCTGTGAAAACATTTGTGACCTGGCCGTAAACTCCTTCATCTATTCCCAAGTTCTGCCATTTTTGCTATTTCAAACTGGACGGCAGTAGGCGAGAATGGTTTCCTGAGAGGAGGAACTACGGAACGTCTATGCGATTCATAAAACTCTTTATTGTCATCCTGATCATGCTGCTGGGTGCAGTCTTCACTGTCCTCAATGCCGATCCTGTTGAGGTCAACTACTATTTTGGCCGCCGGGAGATTCCTTTATCGTTGATACTGACCATCGCCTTGGGGTTTGGTGTGGTATTGGGTGTCTTGGCCGGAATGGGCAAGGTATTGGGACTCAAGCGGGAAATCCACAAGCTTAAACGGCGCAGTCAACTGGTGAGTGAAGAGGTCAATAATCTTCGTGCCCTACCTTTGAAGGAGCAGTGAGCGTTGCAATGTACTTTAGGCCCTATCAAGGTTGCTCAATTTGTGTGGTTACCGAGGTGACAGGTGGTTGAGTTATTGCTTTTATTGCTACCTGTAGCTGCTGCCTCCGGTTGGTATACGGCGCGGCGCGGTATGGCCAGTAAAACGCAGAAGCAGCCACCACAGATAGCCCCGGTCTATTTCAAGGGTCTTAACTATCTGCTAAATGAACAGCCTGACAAGGCAATCGATCTGTTCATCGAATTATTGGACGTGGATAGCGATACGGTCGAAACCCACCTTGCCCTGGGTAACCTGTTCCGGCGGCGGGGTGAAGTGGATCGGGCCATCCGTATCCATCAGAACCTGATAGCCAGGCCCAGCTTGAATCGTGAACAGAGAGCGCAGGCCTTGCTTGAACTGGGTCAGGACTATATGCGCGCCGGTCTGTTTGATCGTGCCGAAAACCTGTTCCTCGAATTGACCGAACTGAAACTCTATAACGAGCAGGCCTATATCTACCTGTTGGAGATTTACCAGCAGGAGAAAGAGTGGCAGCGCTGCCTGGATGTGGCTGAGAAGATATCGGAATCCCACTACCCCTCACGACCTAATGCGGTTGCCCATTTCTATTGTGAACTGGCTGAGCAGATGTTGAGCCAGCAGAATGTATCGGCTGCGGAGGGTTATCTCAAACGTGCCCAGCAGGTACAGCGAAGCAATGTGCGGGCGTTGCTATTACAGGCCGAGATCGAATATACCCGGGGAGACTGCCGATCGGTGGTCAAATTGTTACAGCAGGTTGAGGACAACGATCCCATCTATCTTTCCGAGGTGCTGCCCAGGCTGGTTGAATGCTATAAAAAACTTGGCAGACAGCCTGAGCTGTTCGAATATCTGCAACAGCTCTATCAACGTCACCATTGCACGGAAGCGATGATGATACTCTCCGAGATGATTGTCGAAAAAGAGGGTGAGGGGGCGGCTGTGGATGCCTTGCTCAGACATCTGGAAGAGACACCTGACTTAAAAGGCCTGGAGCGCCTGGTCAGATTGAATCTGCAGAGAAGTGAGGAGAGTCCCAAGGAGGCCCTGGAGGTGCTGCTGATATCGGTGATGAAGCTACTTGAAAAACAGCCCGCCTATCAGTGTGATCACTGTGGTTTTACAGCGAAAAAACTACATTGGCACTGCCCCAGTTGCAAGACATGGGGTGAGATCAAGCCGCAGCAGGGATTGACGCGCAGCTTTAAGGCAAATGCGCTGACGTGATGATCGATCCGAATTCTCGGATCCCAACTACAACAGAATGGTGGAAACAACATGAATACCAGTGATTCAAGGGTCATTGTTGCACTTGATTATCCAAATCAGGATAGGGCCCTTGCGCTTGTGGATCGCTTGGATCCCTCACTTTGTCGGCTCAAGGTTGGCAAAGAGATGTTTACCCGTCTCGGTCCCACTTTTGTCGAAGTGCTTAGAGGCCGCGGCTATGATGTTTTTCTCGACCTGAAGTTTCATGATATTCCCAATACTGTAGCGGCGGCCTGCGATGCAGCGGCTGATCTCGGGGTATGGATGATGAATCTGCATGCATCCGGCGGTCGCAGGATGATGGAGACAGCTCGCGAACGCCTGGAGGCCAGGAACACTCGCCCGCTTCTGGTCGCAGTTACCATTCTTACCAGTCTGACCGGTGAAGAGATCGAGGATATCGGTTTTTCCGGGGACCCAGCGCAGAATGTCTCACGCTTGGCCAAGTTGACACAGCAAGCGGGGCTGGATGGTGTTGTCTGCTCCCCCAGGGAGGCTGAAATGCTGCGTAGCGAGCTGGGTGATGCGTTTCTTCTGGTGACTCCCGGTGTACGGCCTAAACAAGCGGCTCAGGACGATCAGCGCCGTGTGATGACACCGGCCGATGCGATACATGCTGGTTCCAGTTACCTGGTGGTGGGAAGACCGATTACGGCAGCGGCCGACCCTATCGTGGCACTGCAGTCGATCAATCAGGAGATTGCATCCAGCTTGTGACTGTAAGGGACCTCATTCGAAGAACTCTGTATGATATGGGTTGCGATACTTGGGGTGTTGAGTCACCTGAATGCGGGTAATTGAACGGCCCGATGTGTACAAGGATTCAGAGGAGTGGTAATGAAAAAGATACGTAAAGCGGTTTTTCCTGTAGCTGGGATGGGCACCCGTTTTTTACCCGCAACCAAGGCCAATCCCAAGGAGATGCTGCCGGTAGTAGACAAGCCTTTGATTCAATATGCCGCCGAGGAGGCGGAAGAGGCGGGTGTGACATCACTGGTATTTGTCACAGGTAGAAACAAACGCTCTATTCCCGATCATTTCGACAAGGCATACGAATTGGAGAGTGAACTGAAGGAGGCGGGAAAGACTGAGCTGTTAGAGAAGGTACAGAACGTCCTGCCCGCTGATGTGAGCTGTATCTATCTCAGGCAGGCGGAAGCCCTGGGGCTTGGCCATGCTGTGCTCTGTGCGGAATCCGTGGTGGCGGACGAGCCATTTGCGGTAATCCTGGCGGATGATCTGATCTCTGGTGAAGATGGTGTAGGCGCCATCGCTCAAATGGCCGAGATCTATGAGCGTTATCAGTGCAGTGTGATACTGGTAGAGGAGGTTCCGCGCGAGGAGACTGGCAAGTATGGCATCGTGGAGGTAGAGGAGGACGATGGCGAAACTGCCATCATGACATCCATCGTCGAAAAGCCGAAACCGGAGGATGCGCCATCCAATCTTGCGGTGGTCGGACGCTATATCCTTACGCCGCGTATCTTCGACTTGATCAAGAAGACTGGTGAGGGGGCCGGCGGTGAAATCCAGCTGACTGATGCCATTGCCGAGCTGTTGAAGTTTGAAAAGGTCCGGGTCTATCGGGTGAAAGGCAAACGCTATGATTGCGGAAGTAAACTCGGGTATCTTGAGGCAACCGTCGAATATGGTTTGTCACACAATGAGCTGGGGGAAGAATTTCGTAATTATCTCAGCGAGTTATCAAAGGACCTATAAGAATAAAGGCCGCTATCCAGCGGCCTTTTCACTAACTGGTACTCCCTAGGGGACTCGAACCCCTGTTACCGGCGTGAGAGGCCAGCGTCCTAACCACTAGACGAAGGGAGCAGTTTCTCACGAAAGGCGGTATTATACTGACTTGGTTGCCAGGCTCAATCACCTGGTTAAAAAAATAGTTCAGTGGTCGTACCCTTGAAACAAACTGCCAAGTGGCTGAAATCGAAATTCTCCGGATTGATCAGCAATTCTACTCCCCCAGCCGGATCGGATAGAAGAGGCTCGGTGATGCCTATTGTCATTGCCCGGGACAGTCATACCATATCCCGGGCGAATATCAGCCGCAACGCCATAAGAGTCCTGACTCAGTTACAAAATGCCGGTTACGAGGCGTACCTGGTAGGCGGGGGTGTGCGCGACCTGCTGCTTGGCCGTGAGCCCAAGGATTTCGACGTGGCTACCAATGCCTTGCCGGAGGAGGTCAAGTCGGTTTTTAAAAACTGTCGCTTGATAGGCCGGCGCTTTCGTCTCGCGCATGTCTACTTCGGTCGCGAGATTATCGAAGTTGCCACATTTCGCAGTAACCGGCAGCCTGAGCAGGATGGGGAGCGCCACGCAGAGAACGGCATGATACTGCGTGACAACGTCTACGGTACCGTTGAAGAGGATGCCCAGCGCCGGGATCTCACCATCAATGCGCTCTACTATGATGTGGGGGATTTCACGGTCATCGATTTCGCCGACGGTATGTCGGATCTTCAAAACGGGGTGATACGCCTGCTGGGTGATGCGGAGAGTCGCTACAGGGAAGATCCGGTACGACTTCTGCGGGCGATACGTTTTGCCGCCAAGCTGGGATTTATCATCGATCCGGAAACGGAATCGCCAATCCAGAGTCTTGCTCCGTTGCTCAGCGATGTGCCTTCCGCCAGGCTCTATGAAGAGGTGCTGAAGCTCTTTCTTGGCGGTTCTGCATTGGCATCGTTCGAGAAGCTGCGCCACTATGGTCTGTTTGGGCAGCTCTTTCCCGCTACCGAAGAGGCGCTCTCCCACGAAGACCATGATTTTCCCATAACCTTCGTC
This sequence comes from Candidatus Thiodiazotropha sp. CDECU1, assembly GCF_963455295.1. Classification (NCBI taxonomy): domain Bacteria; kingdom Pseudomonadati; phylum Pseudomonadota; class Gammaproteobacteria; order Chromatiales; family Sedimenticolaceae; genus Candidatus Thiodiazotropha; species Candidatus Thiodiazotropha sp. CDECU1. Next base: position 2,962,717 of record NZ_OY734020.1, on the reverse strand, counting down.
AATCGGGGTTTGAATAACACCGATACGCGTCTGCAGCAGGATAAATCGGTTACCCCTGCATTCCTTTTTGCGGTGTTGCTGTGGGAGCCGGTAAGGCTTGGTTACGAGGCGCAGCTGACACAGGATCTCCTTCCCGCGGAGGCGCTACAGACAGCGGCCAATGATGTCTTGAGAGAGCAAATCAAGCATGTATCGATTCCGAAACGATTCAGTTATCCGATGCGCGATATCTGGCAGTTGCAACCACGCTTCGAGCAACGCCAGGGTAAGCGGCCCTATCGACTCTTGAGTCACCCCAGATTCCGTGCCGCCTACGATTTTCTCCTGCTGCGTGCGGAGGCGGGTGAAGTTGAGCTCGAACTGTCGAAGTGGTGGACCGAATTCCAACATGCCAACAGTGAGCAGAAGCAGAACATGTCAGGGCAGGGACGTCGTGGCAGAGGTCGTCGCAGGAAAAGGCGAGGCAAGAATAGCCAGAGTAACAAGCCGAGCGATGAGTAAGGTTCAATCGGTAATTGCCTATATCGGTTTAGGCAGCAATCTGGAAAATCCCATTCAGCAGGTTGAAACAGCGCTCCAGGAGCTGACTGAATTGAAGGATTCATCCCTGCTTGTGCAGTCGTCGTTGTATCGAACAGAACCGATTGGTCCGCAACACCAGCCAAGCTACATCAACGCCGTTGCTGCGTTGATTACCGTGTTGGATGCGGAGGGGTTGCTGGAACAATTACAGGCTATCGAACTGGCCCACCGGCGGGTTCGTGAAGGTGAGCGATGGGGGCCGCGTACCCTCGATCTTGATCTGCTGATGTATGGCAGGGCGACGATCGATACACCAGGTCTACAGGTCCCGCATCCAGAGATGGCAAACCGGGCATTTGTTCTAATACCGCTGAGTGAGATCGCCCCGATCGATATGGATATCCCTGGCATGGGCAGGTTGCAGGATCTGTTGTTCAGCTTGTCTGGAGAGGGTGTTGAACGGTTGGTCTGAGAAGCCAAACTTTATCGTTGTGGAAGGGCCTGTCGGGGTTGGAAAAACCAGTCTGGTACAACGTTTGGCAAACCATTTCGGCAGTGATGTGTTACTTGAGGGAGCGGAAGAGAATCCCTTTCTACAACGTTTCTATCAAAATCCGCGGGAAGCCGCATTGCCGGCGCAACTCTTTTTTCTGTTTCAGCGCAGTCGTCAGTGGAACGATCTGTCTCAGGGCGATATGTTCCGACAACACCTGATTGCAGACTTCATGCTTGAAAAGGATCGCCTGTTTGCACAGATCAATCTTGATCCTGATGAGCTGCAACTCTATGAGCAGGTCTATGATCGTCTGACACTGGACGCGCCACCGCCTGAACTGGTGGTCTATCTTCAAGCGCCCGTCGATGTGCTGATGAAGCGTATAAAACAACGTGCCCGGCCAGTGGAAAGAAAAATCGAAACAGACTATCTACAGCGGCTGTGTGATGCCTATGCCGATTTCTTTCACCATTATGATCGTTCTCCGCTCCTCATCGTAAATGCGGCAGAGATCAATCCTCTGCAAAGGGAACAGGATTTTCAATTGCTGTTAGAGCATATCTGCGATGGCGGTGCTGAAAGGCGCCGTTATCTGAATCTTAGCGGGTTTTCCCTCTGAACCTGTTTCTTGGCAAGGAAATAGCGGATTTCGGTGCCGCAGGCAGCACCCTACGCCTTGAATAAATGTAGGGTGCGGCTTGCCGCACCGTACAACAGTAAACCCTTCGCGAACAGTGTTAACAGCCTATATACTGTGCCAGAATTCCCGGTTGGCCGCAGATTCAACGCATCGAGACACTATGAGTAAAAAAACTATTACCGTCAGAAGTTTGCTTGAGATGAAATCCGCTGGTGAGAAGATATGTGTATTGACCAGCTACGATGCCAGCTTCACTCGCCTTGTTGAAGAAGCTGGTGTCGAAGTGATTCTGGTGGGTGACTCTCTCGGTATGGTGATCCAGGGGCAAGAGAGTACCTTGCCGGTAACCCTGGATGAGATGATCTACCATACCCGCAATGTTGCAAGAGCCAGGGATAATTCTCTGCTCATAGCAGATATGCCGTTCATGAGTTACCGTTCGCCAGGGCTGGCCATGGAATCGGCGGGCAGGCTGATGAAAGAGGGTGGCGCCCACATGGTTAAACTGGAAGGCGGAGCGACTCAGCTGGAGGCGATTCGCCAGCTTGCATCACAGGGAATCCCGGTGTGCGGACACCTTGGACTGCTGCCGCAATCTGTACATAAGCTGGGTGGTTATCGCGTCCAGGGACGTGAAAAACGGGATGCGAGCCTGATCCGCGAAGATGCCCGGTTACTGCAGGAGGCTGGTGTCGATATGCTGGTGCTGGAGTGCGTGCCGGATCAGTTGGCGGCACAGGTCGCCAAAGAGTTGAGCATACCTGTGATCGGCATTGGTGCCGGACCCGATTGCGATGGACAGGTACTGGTGCTGTACGACATGTTGGGAATCAACCCCCGTCCACCCCGTTTTGTGAAGAACTTTCTGCAATCCGGCAGGACCATCCAGGAGGCACTGCATGCCTATGTGGATGCCGTGAAGTCCGGTGAATTCCCAACTGCCGAGCACAGTTTCAAGTGAGCAACGGGATGGAGACGGTTTCTGACATTGAACGGCTACGTCAGCGCATCGGTAGCTGGCGCAAGGCGGGGGAGAGGATCGGTTTTGTGCCAACCATGGGTAATCTTCATGCAGGACACCTGGCGTTGGTGGATGCTGCCAAGGGGCAGTGTGAAAGAAGCGTGGTCAGCATCTTCGTCAATTCCATGCAGTTTGGTGAGGGAGAGGATTTCGATAGTTACCCGCGTACCCTGAAAGAGGATCAACACAAGCTGGAGCAGGCCGGTGTCGATCTGCTTTTCGCTCCTTCGGGGACGACGATCTACCCCCAGGGCAATCAAGCGCAAACCCGGGTGGAAGTGCCGGAACTCTCCGATATTCTCTGTGGTGCCAGCCGCCCGGGTCATTTTGTGGGCGTTGCAACAATTGTTTGCAAACTCTTCAACTATGTACAACCGGATTTGGCAGTGTTCGGTGAGAAGGATTATCAGCAGTTGATGGTGATCCGGCGCATGGTTGCGGATTTAGCTATACCCATAGAGATCGTCGGGTTACCCACTGTCAGGGAGGCGGATGGACTGGCGAAGAGCTCTAGAAACGGCTATCTGTCAGTGGATGAGAGGAAACAGGCGCCAAAACTCTATGAAATCCTCAATATCACTGCTGAGTCATTGAGGAGTGGTGAACGAAATTATGCTCTTTTGGAGTCAAATGGCGCCGATATGCTTCGATCTGCAGGATTTAAGCCGGATTATTTTAGCATTCGTCGGGCTCATGACCTGGCTCTACCAGGCCGGGAAGATCAACATCTGGTAATTCTCGCGGCAGCCTATATGGGAACTACACGACTGATAGATAATCTAAATGCTGCATAGCAACAATTCCTTATTGATAGGCAGGACAAGATCGCGGATAATCCACCGTTACCTTGTTTGGTAGATCCCGGGTCGATCTGAACCGGGACAATGGTTAACATAGACATTCATCCAAGATAGGGCACGAAATCCATGCAGCTGACAGTACTTAAGTGCAAGCTACATCGAGCATGTGTGACTCACTCCGAGCTTGATTATGAAGGCTCCTGTGCCATTGATGCCGATCTTATGCGGTTGGCAGGTATCCATGAGTACGAACAGATCCAGATCTATAACGTGACCAATGGGGAACGTTTCACGACCTACGCCATACTGGCAGAGGCGGGATCGCGGGTGATTTCGGTCAATGGTGCAGCCGCGCATAAGGCCGAGCCAGGGGATAGAGTCATCATCTGTGCCTATGCAGGACTGGACAGTGAGGAGATGGCGAGCTTCAAACCCTCGCTGGTCTATCTCGATGAGGAAAACAAGGTAATCGGTACTGGCAATGCGATACCGATTCAGGCCGCATAAAGAGAGCAGATAGTTATCGGCTATCTACAGACCCGGCTCATCCATGGCTGTCTGGTAGAGTTCCAGATAGTGCTGGGCGCTGGCTTCCCAGCTGAAATCCTGTTGCATGCCGGTTCGGGCAAGTATCTCCCAGTCTGTTGAGGATCGACGATAGAAATTAATTGCGTGCTCAACCGCTCCCCACAGACTGCTTGCATCCGCATTCTCAAATACGAACCCGGTCGCACTGCCGTTGGCGAGGGTCGATGGATTTACATCGACCACTGTATCCGCCAGACCACCGGTGCGTCTTACGATGGGTACGGTGCCGTATCTCAGGCTGTACATCTGGTTCAATCCACAAGGTTCGAAGCGGGAGGGCATAAGAAAGCAGTCGCACCCGGCCTCGATACGATGTGACAAGCTTTCATCATATCCGATATAGACACCAACCCGGCTGTGGTAACGGTTACTGATTTTTTCCAGGGCGTGTTCAAGATCCTTATTACCCGATCCCAGCATGACCATTTGCACGCCAGCATCCATGATCCCGGGGAGAATCTGCAGGATCAGGTCGACACCCTTCTGATCAACCAAGCGGCCGATGTAGCCTAATAGCTGAATGTGTTCATCCTCGGGTAGCCCATATTCCCGTTGTAATGCCAGCTTGTTTTTGCGTTTTTCACTAAAACGTTCAACGGAAAAGGGTGTATAGATATGCTTGTCAGTAAGTGGATCCCATGCGTGATAGTCGATCCCGTTGAGAACGCCGGTGAAATGGTCTTTACGATGGTTCAACAGACCCTCTAGGCCATATCCGAACTCGGCTGTTTTGATCTCAGTTGCATAGCTAGGACTGACTGTATTCACACGATCGGAGAGGGCAATCCCCCCCTTGATGAATGAGAGCTGACCATGAAACTCCAAGTGATGGTATGACCAAAGGTGGTCGGGGAGTCCAAGACGTTGGAAAGTGGCCTGATCGTAGAGTCCCTGATAGGCCAGATTATGGATCGTGAACAGGGTTGCAGGCCGCTTCTTCTCCATGGAGAGGAGTGGGGCGATAAGACCGGTTTGCCAGTCATTCGCATGCACAACGTCAGGCACCCAGTCGTGTTCTATCCGGTTGGTCGCCAACTCGGCGACAGCGTGACAGAAGAGGCTGAACCGTTCCGCATTATCGGGCCAGTTCACACCCTCTGGGGAGAGATAGGGATTCCCCGGACGCTTGAACCTATGGGGTGCGTCGACTACATACAGCGGTACCTTATGCGGACCACTGCTACCCTTTAAGAGATGTACAGGCGATTTTTCGCCGGCAATTTCCAGGGTTGCCAGTTTTGTCAGGTTTTCTGCTTTTTCCAGAACATCTGGATAACCTGGAAGAATCAAGCGACAATCCTGGCCTATATGATTGAGTGCAGTGGGTAAGCTACCCGCAACATCCGCCAACCCACCAGTTTTAATCAACGGCGTGGCTTCGCTGCTGGCAAAGAGGATTTTCATGGGTTTTTCTTATCCTTATTCTTTACAAAACTGTTACCAGGCCCGAGCGAGAATGAGCAGATTCTGGTCCGGTATATGTTGTTGATGCCCTATTTTATCATTTAGCTTCATAACTGTACGATATGTCTTATGTTATCTTGCTACACTTGCTGCCAATCCCATGAAAACTGTAACTTATATTCAAATAAAACGCATTTAGAACATGACCGAGATAAATCAGACAGATGAATGGATGGCCCTTGAGCAGCATTGGGCCGAGGTCGAGCCACTCCAGATGCGTGACCTGTTTCAACAGGGCCCGGAGAGGGCTGAGCAGATGTCCATCAGGCAGTGTGGGATCATGCTCGATTATTCGAAGAACCGTATAACGACCAGATCTATGAATCTTCTGCTGGCCCTGGCTCAAGCAGTGGATGTTGACGGTTGGCGGCGTCGCATGTTTTCCGGCGAACGCCTGAACATCACCGAGAACAGGGCTGTTTTACATGTGGCGTTGAGGAATCGCTCCAACCATCCCGTCTGGTTCGATGGCGAGGATGTGATGCCCGGCATCAACGCGGTTCTGCAGAAAATGGAGGTATTTTCCGAAGCGGTGCGTTCAGGGGAGTGGAAAGGCTATACAGGGAAGCCGATCAGCAACGTGGTGAATATCGGTATTGGTGGTTCCAATCTAGGTCCTCTCATGGTCTGCGAGGCGCTTAAGTCCTATCAAAAACCGGGCTTGAATATGCATTTCGTCTCGAATGTGGATGGCAGCCATATTATCGACACGCTGGCTGGATTGGATCCTGAAACCACCCTGTTCATCATTGCGTCGAAGACCTTTACCACCCAAGAGACCCTGACCAATGCCCACACCGCGCGACAATGGCTGCTGGATGAACTGCATGATGAGCAAGCCGTGGCACACCATTTTGTGGCAGTTTCGACGAATGCGGAGAAGGTTTCAGAATTCGGCATCGATACGGCCAATATGTTCGAGTTCTGGGACTGGGTGGGTGGGCGCTATTCACTCTGGTCGGCAGTAGGTTTGCCCATCGCCATTGCCGTCGGTATGCAGAGTTATTATGAACTGCTGCAAGGCGCGCATGATATGGATGAGCATTTTCTGCATGCCGATCTATCGGAGAACATGCCGGTGATCATGGCGTTGCTGGGTATTTGGTATGTGGATTTCGCCAAGGCGCATACCCATGCAATTCTTCCCTACGACCAGTATCTCAGGTATCTGCCCGACTACCTGCAACAGGCTGATATGGAAAGCAACGGTAAACGTGTCACCCGCTTCGGCCGGCCGGTCGACTATCCCACCGGCCCTGTTATTTGGGGATCCGCGGGCACCGACGGGCAGCATGCCTATTATCAACTCATCCATCAGGGTACACAGCTCATTCCCTGCGATTTCATCGTGCCGGTCAACAGTCAGAATGAGACCGGGGATCATCATGAAAAACTCTTCGCCAACTGTCTGGCGCAGAGTGAGGCATTGATGCGTGGCAAGACACGTACTGAAGTGCGTGAGGATATGCAGCAGGCGGGTCTGGAACCTGAGCAGATCGTGGACCTGCTGCCGCATCGAATCTTTCCTGGAAATAGACCCTCAAATACCCTGTTGCTGGATAAGATAACCCCATCACGTTTGGGATCGCTGATCGCCTTGTATGAGCACAAGATCTTTGTGCAGGGCATTATCTGGCGGGTCAACTCCTTCGACCAATGGGGGGTGGAGCTGGGTAAGCAGCTGGCGGGGGTTATCCTGCCGGAGCTGATGGATGAGCTGCAGGTCTCCCCACACGACAGCTCAACGCGAGGATTGATCACCTATTTTCATCGTCATCGCAAGCGCTAATCCTCGCATTGGAGGCCATCGGGTGCTTGGAATCACCCGTCTTGTTTGCGCAGCAGAATGGCTCCCAATGGGGGCAGGGTGAGTGAGATAGACTGGTCACGTCCCATCCAGGGCGACTCCTCGGAGACCAAACCGCTGCCATTGCCCAAATTGCTGCCCCCATAGAACTCCGAATCGGAGTTGAAGACCTCTAGATAGACCCCGGGCTGGTTGACGCCTATGCGGTAGTTGTCCCGTGGTACCGGGGTAAAATTCAGGATGATCAGCAGTTCATTGCCGTTGCGGTCTTTCCGCACATAGCTGAGTATCGATTGTGAGCTGTCATGACAATCGATCCAGTCGAATCCCGGATACTCGAACTCTATTTGGTGCAGTATCGGCTGCTCCTTATAGAGCTTGTTGAGATCGGTCAGCAGCGTCGTTATGCCTTTATGCGAGGGGTGGTCCTGAAGGAACCAGTCCAGGGCCTCACTATCGTCCCATTCACGACCCTGGGCGAATTCACAGCCCATGAAAAGCAGCTTCTTCCCTGGATAGGTGAACATATAGGTGTAGAGAAGCCGTAGATTCGCAAATTTCTGCCACTCGTCACCAGGCATTTTGTCGATCATCGAGCCTTTGCCGTGCACAACCTCGTCGTGGGAGAAGGGCAGTACGAAATTCTCGGTGAAGGCATACAGAAGCCCGAAGGTGAGTAAATCGTGGTGATAGTGACGGTAGATTGGGTCCTGAGAGGTGTAGGAGAGGGTATCGTGCATCCAACCCATGTTCCACTTCATGCTGAAGCCCAGGCCTCCCAGCCAGGTCGGGCGTGATACCTGTGGCCAGGCGGTGGACTCTTCCGCGATCATCAATGTGCCCGGGTGGAAGTCATGGGTGACAGAATTGAGTTCTCGTAAGAAGTCGACCGCCTCAAGGTTCTCCCGTCCCCCATACTGATTGGGGACCCAGTCTCCCGGATCCCGGGAGTAGTCGAGGTAGAGCATGGATGCGACCGCATCCACCCGTAGGCCGTCGATGTGGAACTCCTCCAGCCAGTAGATGGCACTGGAGATCAGAAAATTACGTACCTCATTGCGACCAAAATTGAATATCAGGGTACCCCAGTCCCGATGTTCCCCCTTGCGCGGATCCTCGTGCTCATATAGCGCAGAGCCATCGAATCTGGCTAGCGCATAACGATCCCGGGGGAAATGGGCGGGCACCCAGTCAAGGATAATGCCAATCTGGTTTTGATGCAGGTAATCGATGAAGTAGCGGAAGTCATCGGGGGTGCCAAAGCGACTGGTAGGGGCGAAGTAGCCGGTTGTCTGGTAGCCCCAGGAGCCATCCAGGGGGTGTTCGGTGATGGGTAACAGCTCAATATGGGTAAATCCGACCCTTTTGACATGCTCGGTAAGCTGATGGGCGAGATCACGGTAGTTGAGGAAACCTCCTTGATCGTCCCTGCGCCAGGAACCGAGATGGACCTCATAGATGGACATCGGCTCCTGCTGCCAGTTGGAGGTGGCTCGGTTACCTATCCATTCGCCATCAGCCCATCCATAGTCGCTGTCTGAGACCACGATGGCTGCTGTTTCGGGCCGGAATTGGAAGTGATTACCATAGGGGTCTGTACGTAGGGATATATCCCCGTTCTGGGTGCGGATTTCGAATTTGTACAGATTGCCGCTATCCAGCGCTGGAATGAACAGCTCCCACACACCTGTTCCCCCTCTTGAACGCATGGGGTGAACCCGTCCGTCCCACTGGTTGAAATTGCCTACTACCGACACCCGGGCAGCGTTTGGCGCCCAGACGGCAAACAGCACCCCAGCGATTCCGGCGGTTTCATAGGGGTGAGCGCCAAAGAAGCGATAGGCATGGCGATGCTTGCCTTCGCTGAACAGATGCAGGTCAAACTCAGGCAATAGGGGTGGAAAGCTGTAAGGGTCGTAGGTTTTTTGGATCAACCCCGATTTGTCCTGCCACTCCAGAAGATAGTGATCACTGACCTTGTCGACCGTCGTCTCCAGCTCAAATAAATCGGTGCCCTCAATGCGTCTGAATGGCTGTTTATCACTCTCCAGAGCGACTTTCTCCGCTTGTGGCATGAATACCCTAACGCGACAGTCATTGCCATGCACATGTCTGCCGAGTACCTCGAATGGATCATGATGGCTGGCATCGATGATCCGTCGCAGTGCCGCTGGAATTTTACTCTTCATAAATATTAAGAAACCTGCTTTGAGTGGTACGCCTTGAAGGGAACATGATGTTAACATACCAACACTCCCGTCTCATGAACAGGTTCGCCCTCAAATGAAAACGGATAACAATATAAATCTATTTACTTGCGCGTAGAATTTGCAGTGATTTTTTAGCCTGCTTTGGCTATGGAGGTTTGATCGATGACTGACCAGAGTCCGCGTTTCGTCAGCCGGTTGACTCGCAATACACTTGCCTTGATATTGGCTGGTGGGCGCGGTTCCCGACTTAAACACCTGACAAAGTGGCGATCTAAACCTGCGGTACCCTTCGGAGGGAAGTTCAGGATCGTCGATTTCCCACTTTCCAACTGCATCAATTCCGGCATTCGCCAGGTGGGTGTACTGACACAATATAAGGCTCACTCGCTGTTGTTGCATATTCAACGCGGCTGGGGGTTTCTTCGGGGTGAATTCGGTGAATTTGTCGAGTTGCTGCCGGCACAGCAGCGTATCGAGAGCAGCTGGTACGAGGGTACAGCGGATGCGGTCTACCAAAACCTGGATATTCTCCGCAGCCACAATCCTGACTATGTGCTGGTTCTGGCTGGAGACCACATCTATAAGATGGATTACGGTACCATGATCGCCGAACATGTGGAGTCTGGTGCCGATATGACGGTTGGTTGCCTCACCGTCGATCTGGAGAGTGCCAAAGAATTTGGCGTGATGACCGTGGATAGCGACGACTGGGTGGTCGACTTTCATGAAAAACCGGCCAATCCAAAGCCGGTCCCTGGCAAGGAGAATGAGGCCCTGGCCTCCATGGGAATCTATGTCTTCAATCGTAAATTTCTATTTGAACAGTTAATCAAAGATGCGGATACGCCCAATTCATCCCACGATTTCGGCAAGGACCTCATACCCAAGGTTATAGAACGATACCGGGTGATGGCCTATCGCTTCAGAGATGCCACCAGCGGCAAGCAGGCCTACTGGCGTGATGTGGGTACCATCGATGCCTTCTGGACGGCCAATCTGGAGCTGATCGGTGTCACGCCACCCCTAAATCTGTACGACCATAGCTGGCCGATCTGGACCTATCAGGAGCAGCTGCCCCCCGCCAAGTTCGTATTCGATGACGATGAACGCAGAGGCATGGCGGTGGACTCCATGGTTTCGGGGGGGTGTGTCATATCGGGCGCCAAGGTGACCAACTCACTGCTTTTTTCCAACGTGCGTGTCAACTCATACAGCGAAGTCACCGAAACCGTTGTGTTACCGGATGTAAATATCGGACGTAACTGCCGCATAACCAAGGCTGTGATCGATCGTGGCTGCGATATTCCGGAGGGCACCATCATCGGTGAGGATCCCGATCAGGATGGGGAACGTTTCTATGTCAGTGAAAAGGGTGTCGTGCTGGTGACACCTGAAATGCTGGGTCAGGTTATACACCATGTCCGATAAGTCCAATCCTGACAACCGTCTGCAGGTTGTCTTATGCTGGCACATGCATCAGCCCTACTATAAGGGGCCAGAGGATAGTGACTACCTGTTGCCCTGGGTCTATCTGCACGGCATCAAGGACTATGCGGATATGGCTGCCCATCTGGAACACACACCGGATGCCAAGGCAGTGGTGAATTTTGCCCCGGTGTTGTTGGAACAGATCGATGATTATGCCAGTCAGATAGATGCTTGGCTGAACAGGGGCAGTCTGATTCGAGATCCTCTTCTGGCGGCACTCGCCGGACCGGGTCTTCCCGTGGATACGCCATCCCGAAAGGCGATCATCTCCGCTTGTCTCAAGGCAAATGAGAATCGCCTGATCAGTCGTTTCAAGCACTTCAGTGAGTTGGCCGCCTTGGCTAAGCATGCCTTGGAAAACGAGGCCATGATTGCCTATTTCAATGATCAATATCTGGTCGATCTCTTGATCTGGTACCATTTGGCCTGGGTTGGCGAGTGTCAGCGTGTGAACGATATTCGAATGCGATCCCTGCAGGCAAAGGGGCATGGCTTCGACCAGGATGACCGGCGCCGCATTATGGAAATGATCTGGGAGATTTTAAGCAATCTCACCCAGCGTTATGCAAAGCTCGCAGCGAATCACCAGGTAGAGCTTTCGGTGACGCCCTATGCCCACCCGATCATCCCTTTGCTAACCGATATGAATTCTGCCAAAGAGGCCTTGCCGACGATTACCATGCCCAAGCTGGAGGAGTATCCCGGGGGTGAATCCAGAGCCCGTTGGCATATGCGAAAAGGCATCGAGGTATTCAAAGATCATTTCGGTTTTAAGCCTACAGGGTGTTGGCCCTCAGAGGGTGGGGTCAGTGAGGCAACCTTGAAGATGTTGGAAGAGGAGGGATTTGAGTGGGCCGCCACCGGGCAACAGGTTTTGAGCAATAGTCTGATGGCAGGTGGCGGCGATTCACAGCTTCCTGATAACTGGGTCCACTCGGCCTATTGTGTTCAGGAGGGTCATCTGAACATGTTCTTTCGGGATGATGGGCTCTCCGATCTGATCGGATTCACCTATGGTGAGTGGCATTCGGACGATGCTGTGGGGGATTTGATCAACCACCTGGTGAACATCGCCGATGCATGCCAGGACAATCCGGATGCGGTGGTCTCGATAATCATGGATGGTGAGAACGCCTGGGAGTACTACCCCTATAATGGCAGCTACTTTCTTCGGGCAATGTACGAACGTCTATCCCAACATCCCCGTTTAAATCTAACCACCTTTTCCGAGGTGCTGGGACGACGGCAGCAGCCTTCTCCCAGGCTCTCGAAGCTGGTGGCCGGTAGCTGGGTTTACGGTACCTTTACCACCTGGATCGGGGACAAGGACAAGAACCGCGCCTGGGATCTGCTGGGTGAGGTGAAAAAGGTATACGATCGGGTAGTGGCTGAGAAAAAGTTCAGTAAGCGAAAGTTGGCGGAGTTGGAAAAACAGCTGGCGATTTGTGAGGGCTCCGATTGGTTCTGGTGGTTTGGCGATTATAATCCAGGGGAGACCGTCAGCGATTTTGAACAACTGTTTCGCAGTCAGCTTTCCCATCTGTTTGACCTGCTGGGCGAACCCAAACCCGACTATCTTTCTCAAGTTTTTGCCGTAGGTAGCGGCAAGCCATCCCTGGGTGGGGTAATGAAAAAAAATGATTGATGTGATGAGAAACGAGGATGGATAGTGCCGCCGAGGAAGCTTATCGGGCAGTCCATCAGATTTTGACCCGTCGCCGGGCAGGCATCCTGTTACATATCACATCCCTTCCCGGTCAGGGTGAAGTCGGGGATCTGGGTAGTGATGCCTACCGTTTTGTTGATTACCTGGTCTCTACAGGCATGAGTGTGTGGCAGATTCTGCCAATCGGCCCCACCATGCACGACAATTCGCCCTATCAGAGCAGTTCTGTCTATGCCGGTAATCCCCGCCTGATCAGCCTGGATCTGCCGCTGCAAAAGGGATGGCTTGAAGCGATGCCGGAGAGCGAAGCCACACTCGCCGACGGGGTAAAAGGTTATGCCATAAAATTGGCCTGGGAGGGTTTCAAGGAGCGTGCCGATGAGGGTGACAGGGATGCATTGCAACGTTTCATAGCAGAGCAGAAGCATTGGCTTGAGGATTATGCCCTGTTCCAGGCGTTACGCCAGGAAGAGGGTGGCTGTTGGTGGGAGTGGCATACCCCCATGAGAGATAGGGAGCCACAGGCGATCGCCGAGGCGAGGGCACGCTTCACTGAAGTCATCGATGTTATCCGGTTTGAGCAATTTCTGTTTTTTACAGAGTGGATGAATCTCAAACACTATGCCAATGAGCGTGGGGTGCTGTTGTTTGGTGATGTTCCCATCTTCGTGGCCCATGACAGTGCTGAGGTGTGGGCCCATCGTCAGTTTTTCGATCTGCTGGCGGATGGTCATCCGAGGGTGGTGGCCGGGGTGCCTCCAGACTATTTTTCCGACACCGGTCAACGCTGGGGTAATCCCCTCTATTGTTGGGAAAGGCTGGAAGCGGAAGACTTTTCATTCTGGATAGAGCGCCTCAGGGCTCAATCAACCCTGTTCGATTTTCTGCGCATCGATCATTTTCGTGGATTTGAAGCCTTTTGGGAGATACCGGCTGAGGAACAGACGGCGGTGAATGGTAAATGGATTGAGGCGCCGGGTGAAAAACTGTTTGAACATCTCTATCGGGCGCTGCCGAGTTTAGAGCTGGTGGCAGAGGATCTGGGTGTTATCACACCGGAGGTGGAGGCGCTGCGTAAGACCTACCACCTGCCAGGCATGAAGATCCTGCAGTTTGCTTTCTCCGGGGGGGCGGAGAATCCCTATCTGCCTTTCCATCACACCCGGGATTCGGTGGTCTATACCGGCACCCATGATAATGACACCACCCTAGGCTGGTACAAGGGGCTTGATGATGGAACCCGTGAATTTGTCGATGATTATTTAGGCAAGCCCCGTGAGGCCATGCCATGGCCGATGATCCGTGCAGCTTTGGCTTCCAGGGCGAATCTGGCGATTCTCCCTTTCCAGGATGTGTTGGGCCTGGACAGTGCTCACCGGATGAACACACCGGGAACAACTGAGGGGAATTGGAATTGGCGATTCGAATGGGAACAGATAAAGCATGGTACGGATAAACGCCTGTTACGCTCTATTAAAATGTATGGCAGGTAGCGGATAGACCCTGTTTCACAAGAGTGGCTCCTCTGGCCGATTGATCAAAAAAAAACCACTTCGACAGCAGGCCGAAGTGGTTATACCAAAGGAGGATGGAGGAGATAAGCCGCCATCACAATGCTGTTCTGGCTGACTTGGTGCTATTCCACCATCCATGGACTTTTGTTGCATTGAGAAATATCAATCTTATTGAATGTGACTATTGGTGGAGCTGAATCTTAGTCATCTTTTGTTGGATCGTCTGCGGATGATGATTTGTGGCTTTTGCCTGCGAGAAAGAGCGCAGCCACACCCAGTACCAGCAGTATGATCAGTGAAATGGCAATCAGGATATTACTCATGGCTTACGGCTCTCTTAATTGGTGGTTTTCGAGTATCATTGTGTTTTTTATGATCTGCAGGATCCAGTCATGTTGATTCTCCGTGGCGCACCCGCCCTCTCTGAATTCCGGCTAAAGAAACTCACCCTACGCCTCTCCAGTTTATGTAACGGAAAAGTGGGGATTGTTTCGGAGTATCTCCATTTCGCCGATGTCAACCAATCTCTCGATGAAACAGAGAGGGCCGTACTCGAAAATCTGTTGCGTTATGGCCCCGCCATGCCTGAAATAGAGCATCAAGGCACACTTTTACTTGTGGTCCCACGACCGGGTACTTTATCACCCTGGTCCAGCAAAGCCACCGACATCGCCCACCATTGCGGGTTGCAGAAGATTCAACGGCTGGAACGTGGTTTGGCCTACTATCTGACCATCGATGGAGAGGAACTGGATAGCAGGCAGTATGTGATCGCGACGCAACAGTTGCATGATCGCATGACCGAGACTGTGTTGTCGGATGCGGAGGATGCGACTTGTCTGTTCAGTCGGGCCGAGCCCAAACCCTATATCCAGGTGGACACCCTGGGGGGTGGAGAAATGGCGTTGCGCAGCGCCAATACAGAATTGGGCCTGGCCCTGTCTGATGACGAAATCGAATATCTGGTGGAGAGCTTTCAATCCCTGCAACGCAATCCCACCGATGTGGAATTGATGATGTTTGCCCAGGCCAATTCAGAGCACTGCAGACATAAGATCTTCAATGCCGACTGGATCATCGACGGGGTGAATCAGCACCACTCCCTGTTTGAGATGATTCGCAATACCACCAACACTTCGCCTACTGATGTGCTTTCGGCCTACAAGGATAATGCCGCTGTCATTAGTGGTCCGTGCGCAGAGCGCTTCGTCCTCGATCCGGGTACCAATATCTACGGCTTCGGCCAGGAGGATATCCATATCCTGATGAAGGTGGAGACCCACAATCATCCAACAGCGATCTCCCCCGATCCGGGTGCAGCGACAGGGTCCGGCGGCGAGATTCGTGACGAAGGGGCAACGGGTAAGGGGGCCAAGCCAAAGGCCGGCCTGTGCGGTTTTTCGGTCTCGAACCTACGCATTCCCGGTTGGGAGATGCCCTGGGAGGTCGACTACGGCAAACCCGATCGTATCGTCTCCGCGCTGGATATCATGCTCGAAGGCCCCATTGGCGCCGCATCCTTCAATAACGAATTCGGCCGGCCCAATCTGAATGGTTATTTCCGCACCTATGAATCCCGGGTACCGGGGCCGGATGGAGAGGAGCTGCGTGGTTATCACAAACCGATAATGCTGGCCGGTGGCTTGGGAAATATCCGCGCAGATCACATTGAAAAGGGTGGTTTCCCACATGGATCGCCCTTGGTTGTTCTAGGTGGTCCAGCGATGCTGATCGGTCTCGGCGGTGGCGCGGCTTCCAGCATGGCTAGCGGCACATCCGCTGAGGATCTCGACTTTGCATCAGTACAACGCTCGAACCCGGAGATGCAGCGTCGCTGCCAGGAGGTAATCGACGTCTGTTGGGCACGGGGCGATGCCAATCCTATTCTGTTTATCCATGATGTGGGGGCGGGCGGACTCTCCAATGCCTTGCCGGAGTTGGTTCACGATGCGGCGCTGGGCGGACGTTTCGAGCTGCGTACAGTACCCAATGATGATCCCGGGATGTCACCGATGGAGATCTGGTGCAACGAGTCCCAGGAACGCTATGTGATGGCCATCGATACGGGCAAGCTGGATGAGTTCAAGGCGATCTGTGAACGGGAACGCTGCCCCTATGCCGTCGTCGGTGAGGCGATGGATGAGGAACACCTGGTCCTGGGGGATGCCCATTTCGACAATAATCCCATCGATATCCCGATGAGCCTGCTGTTCGGCAAACCACCCCGTATGCTGCGGGATGTGCGCAGCAAGACCTTTAAGAAACAGGAGCTCGATTTCGCTGCTGTCAACATCAGACAGGCGGCACTGCGGGTGCTGCGCCTGCCCACTGTGGCCAACAAGACCTTTCTGATCACTATCGGGGATCGCTCAGTGACCGGCATGGTGAGTCGAGATCAAATGGTGGGGCCCTGGCAGGTACCGGTTGCCGACCTGGCGGTGACCACCTCCGGGCTTATGGGCTATACCGGTGAGGCCATGGCTATGGGAGAGCGGACCCCGCTGGCGCTACTGGATGCCCCCGCATCCGGGCGCATGGCGATCGGCGAGGCGATTACCAACATCGCGGCGGCGAGTATCGAGAAACTGTCGGATATCAAGCTCTCTGCCAACTGGATGGCGCCGGCGGGACACCCCGGTGAGGATGTGAAGCTGTATGAGACTGTGAAAGCGGTGGGTATGGAGCTATGTCCCGCGTTGGGTATCGCGATCCCTGTGGGCAAGGACTCCATGTCGATGAAGACCGTGTGGCAGGCAGGTGATGAGGCACTTGCCGTGACTGCGCCACTCTCCCTGATCGTGTCTGCCTTTGCGCCGGTAAAGGATGTCAGGTTGACCCAAACACCGATGTTGCGGAATGATGCCGAAGATTCCGATCTGATTCTGATCGATCTGGGGAAGGGGAAGAACCGCTTGGGTGCAACCGCACTGGCCCAGGTCTATCAACAAATTGGTCACCACGGTGCCGACCTGGAAGATCCCGAGGCACTGGGACGCTTCTTTGCACTGGTCCAGGAGCTCAACCAAAGCAATCTTCTATTGGCCTACCATGATCGTTCGGACGGCGGACTTTTCACCACCATCTGTGAAATGGCCTTCGCGGGCCGATGCGGTGTGAGCGTGGAGATCGATGACCTTGGGGACGACGACCTCGCCATACTCTTCAACGAGGAGTTGGGGGCGGTGATCCAAGTGCGTCACCTGGATACAGATGAAGTATTGAAGATGCTGAACGATGCAGGATTGGGACGATGCAGTCACGTTATCGGAACCCTCAACAGTGATGACCGGATCGAGTTCAAACGGGCCGGGAAAGAGGTGCTGAGTGCCACCCGGGTTGAATTACAACAGGCCTGGTCGGAGACGACACGTCAGATGCAGGCGTTGCGTGACAATCCTGCCTGTGCCCAGGAGGAGTATGACCGGGTCGCTGCGGCGGATCCGGGTATCCAGGTAACATTGAGCTTTGATCCCGATGAGGATATCACCACACCCATGATCGCGACCGGGGTGAGACCACCCATGGCGATCTTGCGGGAACAGGGGGTCAACGGTCAGCTTGAAATGGCAGCGGCCTTCCATCGCGCCGGATTCGAATGTGTGGATGTGCATATGTCGGATATCATCGAGGGGCGCATCAGTCTGAGCCGTTTTAGAGGCTTGGTGGCCTGTGGTGGATTCTCCTATGGGGATGTATTGGGTGCGGGAGAGGGTTGGGCAAAGTCCGCCCTGTTCAACAGCCGTGCACGGGATGAGTTCGAGGCCTTTTTCAAGCGCCAGGATAGCTTCGCCCTAGGCGTCTGCAATGGCTGTCAGATGCTATCCAATCTGCATCAACTGATTCCGGGTGCCGATCACTGGCCCCACTTCGTTCGCAACCGTTCAGAACAGTTTGAGGCGCGACTCGTCACTGTCGAGGTCTGTGAATCACCATCGATTTTGCTGAATGGCATGAGCGGTTCGAGACTGCCCATCGTAGTGGCCCATGCTGAGGGCCGCGCCGAGTTCAATGATCAGCAGCATCTGCAGGGTGCCGATGAGCTGACGGTGTTGCGATATCTGGAAAATAACGGTGAATTGGCGAGTCGCTATCCGGCCAATCCAAACGGCTCTCCTGACGCTATTGCGGGTCTCTGCAACAGGGATGGTCGGGTGACGATAATGATGCCCCATCCGGAGCGCGTCACCCGAACGGTTCAACACTCCTGGCATCCGGATGATTGGGATGAGGATGCCCCCTGGATGCGACTGTTCCGCAATGCCCGCGTCTGGGTGGATTGAGTTTCAGAGGGAACTTTCGTCTCCCAGCTCCCGTGCTTCCCTATGGGTCAAACCCGGATGATTCTTCAACGCATACCCGGCAAAGTGGAGATTTAAGATCGCCTCCTGCAGGCTATTACGCAGGGCGGGGTTCGGTGAGTCCAGGTGTTGCGCCAAAGCCTTCAATGGAACCTCCAGGTGATGTTTATGTACCGCCACTGGGAGATTCAAGCGGCCGGCGAGATTCAGGAAAGGATCGAGCGGGGCAACATCAGGTTGGCTATGGTGATGTGTCCTGGCTGAGTAGACGAGTTCCACATCCTGGGGTATGAGTTTCAGATGATCCCGGTAACTATCTGCAAGGGATTCGCTGATTTCGCTCTCACCGTTGATGACAGCACGGACAATCTGGGTTATGCCACGGGCAGATTTCAGGTCCGGCTCAAAAGCGAGTATTGCGGCCATCAGATGTCTCTGGGTTTTGCTTAGATTGTTGGCCTGATAACCGGACATATTGAACTGGCGTTGATCCGCGAGGTTTCTCAAAAATGCCTGGGTACAGGCAAAGTACCTAGATGTGTAGTGGAACAACTCTTCGGCACAACCACCCCAGCCGGCGTGAAATTCCGGATAGTACAAACCATCTACACATTTCAAGTTGCTATTCATAACGCCTGATAGTTCGCGATAAAGAGCAATTTGACGGATGATTTCTGCAGAGATCTCAATCAGATATTCGAGGTATGGAGGTCACAACAGGAAATGATCCCGTCACATCTCTCATAGCATAATATAGCTCAATTATCGGCCTAAAACCCCTCGGAAAATGCATGTCATACCGAGAAAAAACGAAATAACTAATTGAAATAAAAGGCTTAATTGATGTATCGACAGGCATTTTACCAGCAGATGTCAGGGCCTAATCCAGGCCATGGATTGGGCGCCATTTAATAATCGGGCGAGCCGTTGAACCAGCCGGGACAGGGGGAATCTAAAAACTGGATATGCTGGGTTGGAGTATATAGACTAAGCCGGAATAATCCTGGGATAGTTGTTTATCAAGGAAACATTACTGCATATATCAGGCGTGGATATGGAATCGGCTATTATTGGTTTAAGCATTAGGCATATTCAAACAGATAAATGAACGAAATTATTTTACAGATCAAGAACTACATTCGATCGGCCTGGCGGTTTAGATGGCCGGCGGTAATGCTCGCCTGGGTTGTTGCCTTGATTGGCTGGGCTTCAATATTTGTCATGCCTGACAAATATGAATCAGAAGCGAAAGTGTATGTGGACACAGAGAGTGTGCTAAGACCTCTACTCGAGGGATTGGCTGTGCAGAACGACATGAAACAGAGACTGCACCTGATGACAAGGACTCTGCTCAGTCATGAAAATCTGCAAAAATTGATCCTCCAAACTGACCTCGACCATCTGGCTACTAATCGACAAGAGCGTGAGCAACTGATTAGTAGGCTCCGCAATACAATTGTTGTCGATGTTAATCGAAGAACCATTCCAGGTACCCGCGGCGAGACAGAAAATTTCTATACCATCAGATATACTTATAAAGACCGTTTTATGGCACAAAAGGTGGTAAAGGTGTTGTTAGACATCTTTGTCGAGAGTGCTTTGGGTGATACTCGCATCGAGTCGGATGCGGCACAAAAGTTTCTGACACAGCAGATTCGAGAGTATGAGGCCAGGCTTACAGAGGCAGAGAATAAACTAACTGAGTTCAAGCGGCAGAATGTTGATACATTGCCTCGCGAAGGGGGTGGCATTTTCCAGCGGCTTGAAACAACGAAGACAGGGCTTGAGGATATTCAGCTAGAACTCAAAGAGGCCCGGATTCGTCGTGATGAGCTTAAGCGACAATATTCCAGGACGCTTGCGGAAGAGGAGAGGAGAAGGGCCAGTATGGGGGTATCCGCGAATGCGGATTCGCCTACCGCACAGCGCTTACTCGCGATGCAGACCCGCCTGGATGAACTGCTCCTTCGGTATACCGAACAACATCCAAATGTTCAAGAGATCAAGCAGACCATTGCGGATTTGAAAAAACAGGCAGAAGATTCACCACCTGTTGTAATGAGCACGACAACTTCATCAAACAACGTATCCTCGGCGTTGGAGCAATTGAAGCTCGCGTATCGTGAATCGGAGGTCGAATTAAGGACGGTTCGGTTACGTCATGATGAATATCAAGCCCGGGTCAATGAGCTTAAAGAAAAATTGGATACCATGCCTAAGGTTGAAGCAGAATTGACCCGCTTAAATCGTGACTACAGTATCAATAAGGAGAATTATCAGGAACTGGTACAGCGATTGGAATCGGCGAAGATGTCGGAACAGGCTGATGAGGCCGGTGACAATCTCAAATTCAGAATCGTCGAGCCGCCGAGTGTGCCAATACTACCCATTGGTCCAAAGCGTCTCCTGTTGACCGCCCTTGCACTGTTCATGGCACTCGCCATAGGCGGGGGCCTGGCATTTTTACTGTCCCTTTTGAAACCAGTCTATTTTGACATGCGCACACTCAGGACCGAGTTGGAATTTCCTGTGCTGGGTCAGGTCACACGCGTCATGACGGATGATGTGAAGATGAAGCGGCGCCTTGAAATCAGTGGCTTCGTATCCGTCGTAGTACTACTGATTTTACTCTTTATCGGCATTGTGCTTATCCACGTAATGGGGATGAGGGAAGACATTATTCTGCTGATCAAACAATCGGGTATCCTCTCTCTATTCCGCAATGGTTCTTAAAACCGCCCGATAGGGATGGCCTGAACTGTCAGGTCATCGAATAGCACAGGACTCAGACGCCATATTTTGCTATATTTCCGCCCTTCCACTATGGCCGGAGAGATCGAGATGTTCAAAAAAAGCATGCAAATTCAGGGTTATGACGACGAACTTTGGGCAGCCATAGAGGCGGAGGAGCGACGTCAGGAAGAGCATATCGAGCTGATTGCGTCGGAAAACTATACCAGCCCCAGGGTTATGCAGGCCCAGGGTGGGGTGATGACCAATAAATATGCCGAGGGGTATCCCCACAAGCGCTATTACGGCGGCTGTGAATATGTGGATGTCGCCGAGCAATTGGCCATCGATCGTGCCAAGGCGCTGTTCAATGCTGACTACGCCAATGTACAACCCCATTCCGGCTCCCAGGCCAATGCCGCGGTCTATATGGCGTTGTGTGAACCTGGGGACACCATCCTTGGTATGAGCCTGGCCCATGGCGGACATCTGACCCATGGCGCCAAGCCCAACTTCTCCGGAAAGATATACCATGCGATCCAGTATGGATTGAATCCCGATAGTGGTGAAATCGACTACGATGAGGTCGAGCGCCTCGCCAAAGAGCATAAACCGAAAATGATCGTGGCAGGTTTCTCTGCCTATTCGCGTGTGGTCGATTGGCAACGTTTTCGCGATATCTCAGATGAGGTGGGTGCCTATCTGTTTGTGGATATGGCCCACGTGGCCGGTCTGATAGCCACTGGACACTATCCCAGTCCAGTGCATATTGCGGATGTCACCACCACCACAACCCACAAGACCCTGCGCGGACCCCGTGGCGGACTGATCCTGGCCAAGGCCAATCCGGAGATCGAAAAGAAGCTGAATTCATTGGTCTTTCCAGGCACCCAAGGCGGCCCGCTAATGCATGTCATTGCGGCCAAGGCGGTGGCCTTCAAAGAGGCGATGGAGCCTGAATTCAAGGCCTATCAACAGGATGTTATCGAGAATGCGCGAGCCATGGCCAAGGTCTTCATGGAGCGGGGATATGATGTGGTGTCCAAGGGCACCGATGACCATCTTTTCCTGGTCAGTTTCATAGAGGCGGGGTTGACCGGCAAGGATGTGGACGCCTGGCTTGGCGCGGCGAACATCACGGTGAATAAAAATGCCGTACCCAATGATCCTCAATCGCCATTCGTCACCTCCGGGATCAGGGTCGGGACCCCAGCGGTTACAACCCGTGGCTTCGGTGAGAAGGAGTGCGTGGAGCTGGCGGGTTGGATGTGTGATGTCATCGATAGCCGGGGCGACCAGACGGTCATTGACTCGATTAAGACAAAGGTGCTGGAAATCTGCGCCAAATATCCCGTCTACAGCGGTTAATTTTTAAAAAATGCGTTGTCCATTCTGCGGGGCCCAGGATACAAAAGTTATCGACTCCCGATTCGCGGGAGAGGGCGATCAGATCCGCCGGCGTCGCGAGTGTACGGTCTGCAAGGAACGTTTCACTACCTATGAGACAGCCGAACTCAATCTGCCCTGGGTGGTGAAACAGGACGGCAGCCGGGTCCATTTCGATGGTCGAAAGCTGCGTGCAGGAATGACTCGCGCCCTGGAAAAAAGGCCAGTGAGTGCCGAGCAGATGGACGCTGCAATCAATCACATCACGCGTAAATTGATGGCTGGCGGTGAGCGGGAGGTGGCGTCGCTGGCGATCGGTGAACTGGTGATGGATGAGTTGAAGCGGTTGGACCAGGTCGCCTATGTCAGGTTTGCATCCGTCTATCGTAAGTTTGAGGATGTGAATGCCTTTCGCGAAGAGATCGAGAGATTGGAACAACAACCCAGCCCGGAAGAGCTTCGGCGACAACTTGATCTGTTGCGTGAAGAGGAAAAAAAGCGTTGAACAGCGCCCTCGACCAGGGTTACATGGCGCGGGCGATTCAGCTTGCCAAACGCGGTTGGTATAGCACCCACCCCAATCCCCGTGTCGGCTGCCTGATCGTCAAGGATGGCGAGGTCATTGCGGAGGGTTTTCACCGACGTGCCGGGGAACCCCATGCGGAGCGAAATGCCTTGGCCGACGCAGGTGTAGCTGCCAGAGGGGCGACACTCTATGTGACCCTGGAGCCTTGCTGCCATCAAGGCAGGACACCGCCATGCACCGATGCCCTTATCGAATCAGGTGTAAAACGGGTCGTAGTGGCGATGCCTGATCCCAATCCCCTGGTGGCTGGGCGCGGCATGGAGCTGTTACGTCAAGCCGGTATTCAGGTCACTGAAGGGGTAATGCGATCCCAGGCGGAAGCACTGAATCCCGGTTTTATCAAGCGCATGACCCGTGGACTCCCCCTTATCCGATGCAAAATGGCGATGAGTCTGGATGGCCGTACCGCCATGGCCGATGGCGAGAGTCAGTGGATAACCTCGCCTGCTGCCCGGGCGGATGTGCAAAGGTTACGTGCCCAGAGCGCGGCCATACTCACCGGTGTCGGTACCTTGTTGGCCGATGACCCCGGCATGAATGTCCGCCTGTCCGGGAGGGAACTGGGTCTTGATCAAGATGTCCCGGTTCCACATCCGGTGCGGGTGGTATTGGACCCTGAACTCGCCACCCCGGTGGACGCTAAGATGTTAGGCCTGCCAGGCCCAACGCTGATTATCTGTAGTGGCGAACAACCCCTTCACGGTGCTGCATTGGAGAGCGCAGGCGCGCAAATTGTAAGGCTGCCGGGTGACGAGCAGCGGCTTGATCTGCAGCAGGTAGTGCGTTATCTGGGGGAACAGGAGATCAATGAGGTGCTATTGGAGTCAGGGGCGACCCTGGCTGGTGCGATGCTGGAACAGGGCTTGGTGGACGAGCTGATTGTCTATCAGGCGCCGCACCTGATGGGAAGCAAGGGGCGCGGTCTGTTCCTGCTTCCGGATATATCCCGAATGGCCGATCGAATCCCACTGCGGGTTACAGATTTACGCCAGATCGGTCCGGATATCCGGATAACCGCAAAACTTAGTGGACCAGGGGACTGATCATGTTTACCGGTATTATCCAGGCAGTCGGATCGATCGCTGGCATAGAGCCAAGACAGGGTGATCTGCGCTTGACGATCGGGGCTGGTCAGCTCGATATGAGCAACGTGGTATTGGGCGACAGCATTGCCACCAACGGCATCTGCCTGACAGTGATCGACTTGTCAGGGGAGGGCTTTAGTGCAGATGTTTCGCGGGAGACCCTCTCTCTCACCACCCTAGAGAAACTGCGACCGGGCAGCCCGGTGAACCTGGAGAAGGCGTTGACCCTGAGTACGCCCCTGGGAGGGCACTTGGTCAGCGGGCATGTGGATGGGGTGGGCCGGGTGGCGGAACGGCGGGATGATGCCCGATCGATACGTTTCAGGATCGAGGCGCCGGCTGCTTTGGCACGCTATATCGCACCTAAGGGATCGATCTGTGTGGATGGTGTGAGTCTCACGGTGAACGGGGTGGATGGGGCTTGTTTCGATTTGAATATCGTCCCCCACACCCTGCAGCAGACCATCATGGAAAACTACCGGGTCGGCAGCGAAGTCAATCTGGAGGTCGATCTGGTCGCCCGCTATCTGGAACGCTTGATGTTGGGCGAGCTGGAAACGAAAAACAGTGCCTCGGGGGTGACCGAGACACTGTTGAAAGAGCACGGTTTTATACGGAATCCTTAGCCAATCTATAATCTAATCGTCTTCGTTGACACGGATTACCAAACGCGCCACAGGCCCCTGCCAGGTATGTACCCTGGCGTCCAGGTCGCTGTCACCACCCGTTGGGTCACTATCTCCCGTTACGCCCCGATGGATATGCACGGCCGGATTGTGATCCGCTGCCACTGTGGGACTACCGCCACTACCGGCATTACCACCTGGGTCGGCTGGAATCCCTGGTGCGCCAGGGGCACCACCACCGGTGATGATTTCATCATTCGCCTCGGTGCCGGCATCATAACCGTGCAGATAGTAGGTGTATGTCCCCTTCTTCTTGGGAACCCTCAAACTGTCGAGGCCGACAAACCCATCATTGGTGGGAAGCAACATTCCCACCACCGAGAGAAATCGGTTTCTTTTTCTGGGTCTTTCGATGACTGCCTCAGCGGTGGCGCCCGGCGCCAGCAGGCCGGAGGCCGGGTTGGCAACGTATTCGCCACCTGAGGCTTCGACATCAGCGATCAGGCCATCGATGTTGCCGCCCTCGGCCATCGCTTGCAGGTTGGCCGATGCCGCTGTGCCAACCTCGAACAGGTCGGTATGGCGATTGTGGGTGGCCACCAGCAGGGGGGTAAAATATATGGCGTTGGTCAGATTGGTGATCTCCACACTTATTTCACGGTCACTCGCCAAACTGTTTGCCGAGAAAAGTAAACTCACAGATGCTGCCAATACGGTCAGGCTCTTTTTCATGATCATCTCCTCACTTGGGTATTACGGTTGGTGATTGTTACTGTGTATGAGAGTCTGAACCGCCAACCTCCCTTTCAGATCACGAAATCTTCACAAATGCATCACGCTGGACAGGCGTGGCATCGGCAGGTGAATTTCGGATGCCCTGAACATATTGCTCTGTTAGAATAAGTGGTTAACTTTGAACAAAATTCATGGGTAGTACATGGCGCTTAACACCACACAAGAGATCCTTGACGACCTTAGGCAGGGTAAGATGGTCATTATCATGGACGATGAGGATCGTGAAAATGAAGGTGACCTGGTCATGGCGGCGGAGTGTGTAACACCCGAAGCCATCAACTTCATGGCCCGTTATGGGCGCGGTCTGATCTGCCTGACATTGACCAAAGAGCATTGCAGCCAACTGCGACTGCCATTGATGGTCACCACGGATGATGAGCTTTCGGCAACCAACTTTACCGTCTCAATCGAAGCGGCAGATGGCGTGACCACAGGTATCTCAGCGGCCGATCGATCCACTACCATACTCGCTGCCGTGGCCCCCGACGCCAAGCCCCAGGATCTGGTCCAGCCAGGACATATCTTTCCATTGATGGCTCAGCCCGGTGGTGTGTTGGTGCGTGCCGGGCATACCGAAGCTGGATGCGATCTGGCGCGTCTTGCGGGCCAATCGCCGGCGGCGGTGATTGTTGAGATCCTCAACGAAGACGGCACCATGGCGCGTCGGGCAGACCTGGAAAAATTTGCCGAGGACTTCGACTTGAAGATCGGCACCATTGCCGATCTGATCCACTATAGAGTGAAGAATGAGACCACCATCGAGCGGGTGAGTGAATGCAACTTCCCTACTCAGTATGGTGATTTCCGCCTGGTTGCCTACCAGGATGTGGTGGACAACGAACTCCATCTGGCGGTGGTCAAGGGTCATCCCTCAGCAGATCGACCCACTCTGGTAAGGGTGCATATGCAGAACAGCCTATGTGATCTGTTTGAAGCAAAAATCGGTGAATGTGGATGGCCGTTGCGCAGTGCCATGAGTATGATCGGCAAGGAGGATGAGGGTGTCATCGTGGTACTGAGAAATCACGATACGGCTCGGGAGATCGTACAGAGGATGATTGACATGCAAGCTGTGGATGATTCACAGAAAAAGTTTGTCAAGAACGACAATAGCAAGGAGCTGCGAACCTATGGTGTGGGGGCGCAGATTCTATTCGATCTCGGGGTAAGAAAGATGCGGGTATTGAGTGCACCCAAGAGTATTCATGCCCTGTCCGGATTCGATATGGAAGTTACCGAGTATGTGGCGGGAAAGTGAGCCGGTAAGGTCAAGTGCTTAAGAATATGCGGTGTATTGAACGGACACTGACTATAGTTAGGTGTGAAGAGTAAGTATCAGTTGTTTAAATTTCAGGGTAGTAATAGATGAGTATAAAGACAATCGAAGGGGCAATGACTGTCAAAGATGCACGCTTCTGTCTGGTGGTTGCGCGCTTTAACAGCTTCATTGTTGAGAGTCTGCTGGATGGGGCCGTGGATACCCTGAAGCGACATGGTGCCAATGAAGACGACATTACCCTGGTGCGGGTGCCGGGTGCTTTTGAGATGCCGCTGGCGTTGGAGAAGCTGGCGGCGAAGGGTGAATACGATGCTATCATCGCGCTGGGTGCCGTGATACGTGGGGGCACACCTCATTTTGAATATGTTGCCGGCGAATGCGTGAAAGGCATGGCACAGGTGACTTTGAAACATGGTGTCCCGATCGCGTTTGGCGTTCTCACCGTGGATACCATTGAACAAGCCATTGAGCGTGCCGGGACCAAGGCTGGAAACAAAGGCGCAGAAGCAACCCTGTCTGCGATTGAAATGGTTAACCTGTTACGCCAGATCGGTTGATGAGTGAAAAACGCAGCCAAGCGCGCAAACATGCTGTTCAGGCGATCTATCAATGGCAGATAGCCGGACAGGATGTGGCTGATATCATCAATCAGTTTCTCGAGGAACAGGATCTCAAGAGTTTCGAAATTCCCTACTTTCAGGATCTGATGAAGGGTGTGCCAAGCCATCTGGTGGAACTGGATGAACTGCTCAAACCCTCCCTGGACCGGGCCATCGAGAGTGTGGACCCGGTAGAGCGTGCCATTCTGCGTCTGGGTGTCTACGAATTAAGCCACAAGCCGGAGATCCCCTATCGCGTGGTGATCAACGAGGCGGTGGAACTGGCCAAGGTGTTTGGTGCGGAACAGGGTCATAAATTTGTCAATGGTGTACTCGATCAGGTGGCAAAGAAGGTACGTACTGTGGAAGTGAAAGTGGGTCGAAGCTAGGGCCTTCAGTCAGCTATTCCTTAACTAGTACAGTCCCTGGTCACTACCACTTCCCATCTTCTTTGAGCTTGGTACTGGTGTAGCAAAGCACCCTCTTTTTCTTCAATCGCTTGAAAGTTACACTGGCAGTTTACTGGAGATAACAGCCACCCTAATGAGCAAGCGTCACCCTATCGCTGAATTCGACCTTATCAATGACTATTTTGCCGACATGACATCGCAACGCGGTGATGTGGTGTTGGGTGTGGGTGATGATGCTGCACTGCTGCGGGTGCCTCAGGGGATGGATCTGGCGGTGAGTGTGGATACCCTGATCGCCGGTGTGCACTTTTTTCCCGATATCTCGCCGGTGAATCTTGGCTATAAGGCCCTGGCGGTCAATCTCAGTGATTTGGCTGCCATGGGTGCTGAACCAGCCTGGTCCACCCTGGCGCTGACACTCCCCGAGGTGGATGACTTTTGGCTCAGGGAGTTCTGCCGGGGATTCGCCGAGCTGGCAGGGCAGTATGAGCTGCAACTGGTGGGGGGGGACACCACTTCCGGACCATTGAGCATCACAGTCCAAGTGCATGGTCTGTTACCCATGGGTAAGGGCCTGACCCGTGGCGGTGCGCGAGTGGGAGATGAAATCTATGTGACAGGTACCCTTGGTGATGCTGCAATGGCCCTGGATTGTAAGCATGCATGGGCTGACCGGAGTGATCTGCTGCCGCTTATAGAGCGCCTCGAAAGGCCGACTCCAAGGGTCGAGGCAGGTCTGGCCCTGCGTGGGCTTGCCAGCAGTGCAATCGATATCTCTGATGGCCTGCTGGCGGATCTGGGGCATATTCTGCAATCGAGTGGGGTAGGTGCCAGCCTGGAACTCGATAAGATCCCCTTGTCGTCTCCGGTTGCCGCCAATCTCCAGGGGGGAGAAGAGTGGGAGATCATAATAGCGGGTGGTGACGACTATGAGCTCTGTTTCACCCTGCCAGCGGAACATCGCGACCAGGTGGCCGCGATCTCGCGGCGAAGCGGTGTCAATATGACACCCATTGGTATCATTGAGGCGCAGCGGGGATTGCGCTGTCTCCAAGAGGATGGATCTTTATGGACGACTGAGCGTACGGGTTACGAGCATTTCTCGAGCCGGGGCGGAGAAACCTGAGTATGTTTCAGACGCTGGCACCAGGGATGGATCTTATCCATGCATGAAGAAGAAGTGATGCCTGACATGCGCAAGCCGGTCCATCTGCTTGCGTTCGGATTTGGCAGCGGTCTGCTGCCCAAGGCGCCTGGCACCTACGGTACCCTGGTCGGGATACCACTCTATCTGTTACTCCAGCCCCTCTCATTGCTACTCTACTCACTCCTTGTTCTGCTGGCATTCGTCGCCGGTGTGTGGATCTGTCAGCGAACTTCTGACGATCTGGGTGTACATGATCATAGCGGCATCGTATGGGATGAGATCGTCGGCTACCTGGTTGCGATGGCAATCGCTCCGGCTGGCTGGGCATGGATTGCGATTGGGTTTTTGCTGTTTCGAGGGTTTGATATCCTTAAACCCTGGCCTATTCTCTGGATTGACCGGAGAGTGAAAGGCGGATTGGGTATCATGCTGGACGATGTTGTGGCAGGACTCTTTACCGCAGGCACTATCTTGCTACTCAACCTGACAGGATGGTTCTCATGAGAAAAGGCTGTTTCATGTTACTGCTTTTGGCTGCAATCTATCCTGCCCAGGTCTTTGCTGTCGATCAGATCGTGGTGGAGGCGTTGTTCACTGACAAGGCAATGGTAACCATTGACGGTGTCAGAAGGCTGCTGAAACTCGACAAACCATCCCCTGAGGGGGTACGGCTGATCTCTTCAAACAGCAAGGAGGCGGTGATTGAGGTGGAAGGAGAGCGTAGAACCTATCCCCTTGGCGGGCATATCACCACCCGCTTTTCCAAACCTGATCTGGTGACCGCCAAGGTATGGCGAAACCAGGCCGGGGCCTATACCACGGTGGGCACGATCAATGGCAGGACGGTCAATTTTATGGTCGACACCGGCGCTACAGCTGTCGCCATGCATGCCAATCAGGCCAAGCGTCTGGGTATATCCTACAAGCTGGATGGCAAGCGTATCATCGTGAATACAGCGAGTGGTACTGCAAATGCATATGATGTCACTCTCGACAGAGTGCAGGTAGGGGAGATCACCCTGAATAATGTGAGAGGGTTCGTGATCGATACCAACGGTCCTGCCCGCGTGCTGTTGGGGATGAGCTTTCTCAACCGGGTCAAAATGGAGGACCAGGGGGCAGTGCTGCTGCTGGAAAAACGTTTCTGACTTACAGCTATGCTTGACGCTGTGCGGTGGGTGCGGCGAGCCGCACCCTACACGAGTGAAGGGCGGCCGATCGGGATTACACGGGATCGGTCGTCTTGTCCCTTTCGATCAAGGCATAGGCCGAGTGGTTGTGGATGGATTCGAAATTCTCCGACTCCACCACATAGGCGCTGATACGATCTTCACGATTCAATTGCACGGCAATGTCCCGCACCATGTCCTCGACGAATTTCGGATTGTCATAGGCGTGTTCGGTGACGAACTTTTCATCCGGTCTTTTCAGCAGGCCGAAGAGTTCACAGGAGGCCTGTTTCTCCACCATGTCAATAATCTCTTCGATCCAGATAAAGCCGACGGTGCGTGCCTGCACAGTGACATGGGAGCGTTGATTGTGCGCGCCGCGGTCGGAGATCTTCTTCGAACAGGGGCAGAGGCTGGTTACCGGAACCACGACCTTGATGTCAATGATGGGTGTACCCCCATGGATCTCGCCAATCAGGGTTACATCGTAGTCAAGCAGGCTCTTTACACCTGAAACCGGTGCCGTCTTATTGATGAAGAAGGGGAAATTCATCTCGATATGGCCCGACTCCGCCTCCAGTCGATCAGTCATCTCCGCCAGCATATCCTTGAATGATCCCACCGTAACCTCAGTCTCATGGCTGTTCAGGATCTCCACGAACCTGGACATGTGGGTGCCCTTGAAGTTATGCGGGAGATTGACGTACATATTGAAGTTGGCAATCGTGTGCTGCTCGCCCTCGCTGCGGTCCCTGATTCGCATGGGGTGGCGAATGTCTTTGATACCCACCTTGTTTATGGCTATTTGGCGTGTATCGGCACTGTTCTGCACATCGGCTATTTGTGAACCGCTGAGCGGTGTCTTGTCGAGCATGTTATTTATTCCTGCCCCACCTTCTGGTGCGGACGTGTGAAAAACATTGATTCAAGGTTATCGTCACCACAGCTCGGGGACAACTGATAGAACATCAGGTATTTACAGCTGAATCATCGTATTCAGGACTGGATTGTGATCGTTCCCCAGGAATCATCCGGGTCGAACGAACAATTATCTCTAAAACCACTATCTGGAGTCAAACCGTCAGGATTTAATGGGATGCCATCACAAATCTTATTTAGCATTTATAAAACAATTGGTTAGCAATTCAAGTGTGATTTCGCGATGGTGCCGTGCTGAAGGCGGGCAGCTATTACAGTTTGAGTTTTTAGTTTTAAGTTTTGAGTTTTGAG
Organism: Candidatus Thiodiazotropha sp. CDECU1; assembly: GCF_963455295.1. Lineage (NCBI taxonomy): Bacteria > Pseudomonadati > Pseudomonadota > Gammaproteobacteria > Chromatiales > Sedimenticolaceae > Candidatus Thiodiazotropha > Candidatus Thiodiazotropha sp. CDECU1. Next base: position 2,931,161 of record NZ_OY734020.1, on the reverse strand, counting down.
TTATTTGAGCCAGGTTTGTGTTTATTTGGTTAGTTTTAGCCACATGGGAAGTTTAACAAGAATACTTTAGAGAGCAGTGAGCGAAGTGAACTCATCCACTCAAAACTCAAAACTTTTATATGTCTAATAGAATAGTTTTATAATTCAGTAGGTTCTGGCTGTTATGTAGTGTGCAATCCAGCGCAGGGGATCGGCCTCGCTGTCGAAGTCATCCAGGCTGTGCAATGCCTCCTGTATGAGAGTTTGTGCTTTCTCCTTCGAACCACTGAGCCCGAGAAGTGAGGGATAGGTCGGTTTCTCCTGGGCCAGGTCCTTGCCTTTGGTCTTTCCCAGGGTCTCGGTATCGCCCTCCACATCCAGGATATCGTCCTGAATCTGGAAAGCCAGTCCAATGCATTTGGCATAGTGATCCAGATGCTGAGTGAGCTTTTTATCGGCGCTTGGATCGAGCAGCGCACCCAGACGTACCGCAGCCCGAATCAATGCCCCGGTCTTGTGGATATGCAGATTCTCCAGTTCCGCCAGGTTGAGATCCCGCCCGACCGCCTGCAGATCGATGGCCTGACCCCCGGCCATGCCGCGAGAGCCGCTGGCCCGTGCAAGTGCCTCCACCATTGCGAGCCTGATCTGGGCATCTGCCTGCATGCAGGGATCGCAACAGAGGGATTTGAAGGCCAGGGATTGCAGGGCATCCCCAACCAGGATCGCTGTGGCCTCGTCATAGGCGCGGTGACAGCTGGGTTGATTACGTCTCAGGTCGTCATCATCCATTGCCGGCAGATCATCATGTACGAGTGAATAGGCGTGGATCAATTCAACAGCACAGGCAGGGGCGTCAAGCCTCTCCCTGCTGACATGCAACGCCTGTCCGGCTGCGAACACCAGGATCGGCCGGATACGCTTGCCACCATTGAGGGTGGCATATCGCATGGCCTCATGCAGACGCGTAGGCAGGGTGGTGGATGGGGGGAGAAGTCGCTCCAGGGCCTGCTCGACACGCTGTTGGCACTCGTCGGTGAAGGCCTTCAGGCCGTCATTCATGGTCATCGGAGAAGGATTCCAGTTCGGCGTCCTGGGTCTCACCGTTAAGGATGCGAACCTTCTGTTCAGCCTCCTGCAATGACGCTTGGCAGATTCGGGTCAGGGCAACCCCTCGTTCAAACGATTTCAAAGACTCCTCGAGGGATAAATCGCCCTGTTCCAGAGATTCTATGAGGCCTTCCAGCTCCTTCATCGCCTCTTCGAATGGGGGTGTTTTCTGTTTTCTTGCCACTTTTGCTATCACTGTAATATACGGCTTCCGCGGAAGCTTTGGTCTCAAGGGTAAACTTACCTACCCCAGATGCAGTGGTCAATGATAGCGACCAACTCATCCTCCGCCGACAGGAGGGGTAACTCATCATCGAGACTCGCCAGCACTCTCCCAGGTGTGTAAACTCCGGCCGTTGAAAACCATTTGCATAGGATCGACAAAGTAAGATGAGTGGTAGCTACGACGCTTCTGATATCGAAGTCCTCAGCGGCCTTGAACCGGTGCGCAAGCGACCTGGGATGTACACCGATACCACCCGGCCCAATCATCTCGCCCAGGAGGTTATCGACAACAGTGTGGACGAAGCGGTTGCCGGCTTTGCCAAGTCGATCGAAGTCACCCTCTACAAAGACGATTCCCTGGAGGTGGTGGATGACGGTCGCGGGATGCCTGTGGATGTCCATCCCCAGCAGGGAGTGCCGGGGGTCGAGGTGATCCTCACCAAACTCCATGCCGGCGGCAAGTTTTCCAATAAAAGCTATCGCTTTTCAGGTGGCCTGCATGGGGTCGGTGTATCTGTTGTCAACGCCCTTTCCAAACATCTGGAGGTATGGGTACGACGGGATGCCAAGGAGTACAACATGGCCTTTGCCGATGGGCATAAGGTTTCTGACCTGGAGATTGTGGGTAAGGTGGGACGTAACAACACCGGCACTCGCTTACGCTTCTGGCCGGATCCGGGCTATTTCGACTCCTCTCGTTTCTCCACTCGCCAATTGCGCCATGTTCTGCGGGCGAAAGCGGTACTCTGTCCCGGCCTGAAGGTCTCATTCTTCGATGAGAAAAGTGGCGAAAAGGAGTCATGGGTCTACCAGGATGGCTTGAGAGACTACCTGCTGGATGCCTTACAGGGGCTGGAGAAGATCCCTCAAGAGGGGTTTGTCGGAGAGATGTCAGGGAACACCGAAACCGCTGCCTGGGCGGTCGTCTGGCTGCCTGAGGTGGGCGAGCTGGTGACCGAGAGCTATGTCAATCTGATTCCCACCTCCCAGGGAGGAACCCATGTGAACGGCCTGCGCACAGGCCTCACCGATGCGGTCCGAGAGTTCTGCGAATTTCGCAATCTACTGCCCCGCGGAATCAAGCTGACCCCGGAGGATGTATGGAACCGGGTTTGCTATGTACTATCCGTCAAGCTGCAGGATCCGCAGTTTTCCGGCCAAACCAAAGAGCGTCTATCTTCCAGGGAGTGTGCTGCCTTCGTATCCGGGGTGGTCAAGGACTCGTTCAGCCTGTGGCTGAATCAGCATACGGATGTGGGTGAGCAGATTGCCGAGATGGCGATTACATCCGCACAGAGTCGCATGCGTGCCGGGCGCAAGGTGGCCAGAAAGAAGGTGACACAAGGGCCGGCGCTACCGGGCAAGCTGGCCGATTGCAGCTCTGTGGATCCGAGCAGAAGCGAGCTGTTTCTGGTAGAGGGCGATTCAGCCGGGGGATCGGCAAAGCAGGCGCGGGACCGGGAGTTCCAGGCGATCATGCCGCTGCGGGGTAAGATCCTCAATACCTGGGAGGTGGAGCATGGCGATGTGCTGGCCTCACAGGAGGTGCATGACATTTCCGTTGCCATCGGGGTTGAGCCCGGCAGCAGTGACTTGTCGAATCTAAGGTTCGGTAAAATCTGTATCCTGGCCGATGCGGATTCCGATGGGCTGCATATCGCAACCCTGTTGTGTGCGTTGTTTCTGCGTCATTTCAAGCAACTAGTGGAACAGGGACATGTCTATATAGCTATGCCGCCGCTGTACCGAATTGATGTGGGAAAACAGGTCTTCTATGCATTGGATGATTCGGAAAAGCAGGGAGTGTTGGACCGCATTGAAGCGGAGAAATTACGCGGTAAGATCAATGTGCAACGCTTTAAAGGTCTGGGTGAGATGAATCCATTGCAGCTAAGGGAGACGACGATCCATCCTGATACCCGTCGCCTGATCCAGTTGACCATAGAACATGGAGATAGCACAAACCGTGTCATGGATATGATGCTGGCCAAGAAAAGGGCGTCTGATCGTAAAAAATGGTTGGAAGACAAAGGGGATTTGGCAGAGATATAACGATTATTTTGAGACCGAGAGATGACTTTGAATAGACAACAATTTTTTGGCAAGAATAATTTACAACTGCGCAACGTTCTGTTGTTTCTTGCCCTGGTCTTCGCCTGTGGTTGGTTAAAACCTGCATACACGGCTGATTTCGAACCGCTTGATGAGATGGCCCTCATGAGTCTGAAAAAGCACTCGAAGGCCATGCAGCAGTTGGCACCGCAACTACGGGTTCAATTAAGAAGCGTGCGTATGAATATGAAGTTCGATGTCAGGGAGATCCACAATATCGAGCGCAGCATTGGAAAGGCGCTAAGCGATGTCGAGCGTATGCTCGCAATGCATAATACAGATCGTGTCAACTCAATCAGAGCCCGATTTCTGGTAGATGATCTTCGCCGTAAAGCCGCAGCCCTGACCCAAGGCCTGGCACACGTAACCCTGCGGGTTGCGAAAAAATACGGCGTTACGGACCAACAAGAGATCAACGACATTCAGCTGAGTGAGGAAGACGCTCAGCTGCTATCCCTGCTTAGGGACTATAGCCAACTGGTCAACCAGAGTTTGCAATTGGTGTCGGGTATGGTCGAGGAAGAGTCACTACAACCGACACAGTGACCATCCAAGCGTCGATTCGGCTACCAAAGGGCAGTGATTTGCCATATATCAATGCTCGCCTTGTGAACACCATGCATCATTGCGTCCTTTAGCTGCCACATCATCGTGATGAACCGGCGGCAGATGACCACAGCATTCGGGTGATAGAGTTTTTTAAAATGCAGAGAATAGGACTTTATTTGGCCATCGTAGCGGCGGGTGGTGTGCTCGCATGGCTACTTTTGTTCTGGAACCCCGTCACTGATGAAGGGCATGTTGCAATCAACCCAACACTTGCCACAGAGCCAAAAGGAGGGGATTTTTCCTTAATATCTTCCCGCGGACCTGTCGCATTGAGTGATTACCGCGGCAAGGTGGTATTGCTCTACTTTGGCTATACCTGGTGTCCTGATATCTGCCCAACCAATCTTGCCTTGATAAGTACCACCTTGTCTGCCATGGATGATAGGGAGCGTGAACAGATACAGCCACTGTTTATCAGTGTCGATCCTGATCGGGATACACCGCAGCGCCTGAAGGAGTATGTGGAGTATTTCCACCCTTCACTGATGGGTCTGACCGGCAGCGCAAGTGAGATCGATGAGATTGTCGCACGCTATGGTGCTGCCTACCGTATCGTGGACAAAAAGGTTGATGGACCCTATGTGGTCGATCATACGGCGGATACCTACATTATCGATAAACAGGGCAAACTGGTACGCAGGATGGCCCACGGATCCAGTGCCGAAGAGATACTCGGCGCACTGGGTCCGCTGCTTCAGGAAAACCTGAGTAGATAACCCGCGGACTCCAGATAGCTGGCTTCCTGCTCCAGCTCCTTTCTCGTCAATGGATGGTGAGCGATCCACTCTTCGGGAAAAACCAGGGATATCTTGTGATCTTCGACCTCAAGTCTGGGTATGGGCTTGGCAACCGTGGAGCGTGCCCGATGGGTCAATACCGAGAGTCTGAGCAGAATGCAGAGCAGTTTGGTACAGCTCACCACATCTTTTGGGAGTGCCTCGAATATAGCTGTCGGAAATTTTCGCCGATGTCCTCTGACCAGGGCCGCGAGAACCTTTTGCTCTTGCAGGGAAAAGCCGGATAGATCAGATTTTTCCAGTAGATAGGCGCCGTGTTTCTGGAATTGGCTATGGGAGACGGTCAGACCTATCTCATGTACTTTCGCCGCCCAAGATAGCATCGCTTCATAGCGCGGTTCCTCTAGATTCCAGGCCCGTTTGGCCTGTTCGTGGAGGGCCAGGGCGGTTGCTTTCACCCGCTCAACCTGATCCTCATCCGCGTCATAGCGGCGCATCAGGGTTTTCAGGGTGCGCTCACGGGCGTCCTCCTCCTGGCCGCGTCCGACCATGTCGTATATCAAGCCTTCCCGCAAGGCCTCGGAGGAGACTTCCATATGTTCGATGCCGATCTGCTCGAAGACGGCCGAGAGCACGGCCAAGCCACCGGCAAAAACCGGTTTTCTCTCTTCAGACAACCCTTTCAATGAGAGCTTGTCGATGTTGCCTGCATCGATCAATGCCCGTTTCAGTCGTTGCAGGGATTCGCAGCAGATCCCGGTCTTGTTCCAACCCTGCTGCAGGATCACGTTACCAATCGATTTTATACTGCCCGAACTACCGATTGCCCGGGTCCAATCCCCATCTCTGAATTCATATCTCACCGGCCGGATTTCCAGGCTACAGGCAAGCTCCGCATCACGCATGGCCTGTGCTGTTATATTACCGTCAGCAAAGAATCTACGGCTTATACTGACACACCCCATATGCAGACTCTCCCGCTCATGAGGTTGATAGCCCTGGCCGATGATCAGCTCGGTACTGCCGCCACCGATGTCCACGACCAAGCGTGTTTCATCTCCTGCAGCAAGTCCATGTGCCACCCCAAGGTAGACCAGCCGTGCCTCCTCCCGTCCGGCGATAATTTCTATAGGATGCAGCAAGGCCTTTTCCGCAAGACCGTGAAAATTGTCATCCGCATGGATCTGGCGCATGGTGTTTGTGCCGACGACACGAATATTTTCAGCCGGCAGGGGACGCAAGCGTTGTGCATATCGCCCTAAACACTCAAGGGCACGCTCGGCTACGTGGGGTTTGAGGCGCTTGTCTGCAGTCAGGCCCTCGCCGAGTCTGACGGTATCTTTCATTCTGTCGATGATCTGCAGATGGCCCTCGATGACCCGTGCAACGATCAGGTGAAAACTGTTTGAACCGAGGTCAATGGCTGCAATCGCTTCATCAAGATTGGCCTCTGGGATCTGTTCCTGCATCTTCTATGTTGACTCCAAATACTCTGAAAAAGGATCTTTAGCGTTTTTATAGGGTCCGACATCATATCAGGAATCGGTGGCAGGAGCCTGTTACAGCCCAGGCGTGATACGCACCTGGACGCCGCTTCCAACAATCGGTGACAATAGCGACTGGCGAGTCGATAGGATCTAAATAATGAAGTATTGCAGCCACTGCGGCTCAGAGGTGGAAGTCAGGGTTCCCGAAGGTGATAACAGGCCAAGACATGTGTGTGATACGTGCAGTACCGTTCATTATCAAAATCCCAAGATCGTGGTCGGCTGCATACCCGAGTGGGAGCAGCAGATTCTCTTATGTCGGCGTGCCATCGAACCCCGCTATGGCTTGTGGACTGTACCGGCAGGTTTTATGGAGAATGGGGAGACGAGTCAGCAAGGGGCCGCACGGGAAACTCTGGAGGAGGCTTGTGCCAGGGTAGAAGTGGAGGGACTCTACACTCTCTTCAATCTTCCACATATCAATCAAGTATATATGTTGTTTCGCAGCCGGCTGCTCGATCTCGATTATGCCGCAGGTGATGAGAGTCTCGAGGTCAGGTTGTTCGCTGAATCGGAGATACCCTGGGATAAGCTTGCCTTTCCGGTGATAAAAGAGTCGCTCAAGCTCTACTATGCAGACCGCCAAGCGGGGAGATATCCGTTGCGTGGTGGTACCATCGTGCGTGCCGCAGGTTCAACCAGAGGCTACCAGACCATCCTTGATCCTGGATAGCCCATTCACATCCCCAAGCGATTGCTGTATCCCCATCGTTACCGGTGATGGATGATGAATGCCGGGCATTGGCGTGATGTGTCTGAAGGGCTAGAGTCCCGTTCCGCCAAAGCTCGGTACCAGGCGTACGTTATTGGCCACATAACCGTCATCCTTGTCACTTTGTTGGATATAGAACTCGAGTATGGAATCCCGGTTCGACATCACCTCATCTGTGACTTCGTCGGCCAGTTCATTGGCGTGGCAAAAGACGCTTTCGTAGGGGGAGCCCTCTTGACGGGGATCGATAATCCACATATTCGGATCGATGCGTTTGAGAAAACGTAAAAAACCGTAGCCTTTTTCTGGAAACCATTTTGCGCACACACCACGCACGCAGGAGCCAGGCTCTCCCCACTCGTTGCGGGGCTCATAAGAGATCGGTAACAGATCGGGGATCAGGAAACCCGAATAGTAATCGTCCACCAGCCTGCGCAATTCCTGTGAGACATTTCTGAATCCGAGCAACTCTACCCGACAACCACGATCTTGCAGGGCGGTTACCACCTGCAGAAAATCACCATCACCGGTGACCAGCAGCAACAGATCGAGCTTCTCCGCTTGCAGCATGGCGTCAACGGCCATATCCAGGTCTGCATTCGCTTTGGTAGTGACATTCCCCTCTTCGTCCGTATAACGGCGCACATTCTTCACGATAATCTTCCAGCCATATTCCCTGACCATTTGCTGATAGGTCATTGCACGACGACGATATTCAGGATCTTCCTTGGCCCGCTCCTGGTCGAAGGCTATATAGGTATTTAGTCTGAGCAGGGATCCGCCATAACGCCCTGCAAACATTCTTAGGATGTCGTAACGTAATTGGTATCCGCCGTTATATCGAACATTTTCAGCGTCGACAAATACGCCAATTTTAATATCTTGATGCAATGTGTTGTTCCTGAAGTATTAAAAGGGATAAAAAAACAGTGTTAAAGCATTGTGTAATGAAGCGATGTTCCCATTGATTGAGGGTCTTTGACGATATATGCATCCTTGCAAGTTGTATGGCTTTTGTATGCCGATTCTGTACTCAATGGGTCGAAAAGCTTGATCAGTGGCCTGTTTGTGCTAATGATGAAAATCCAACCAAAAATAATATAGATAATTATAGGGTGAAAATCGTTTCATTCACCTTTGTTATAAAAGTAGATTAATTATACAACGGATTTAAGAATATTTTTAATGGCGAGCTTAAGACCCATATAAAATTGGGATATTTGGCCCTTCGCCCTGACTTATCAATTATATGCCGCTATAAAAAAACACCTGATGCGGATGGATTTCAGATTATCGACTTCTCACTGGCGGCATTATGCATTATTGTCGGTATTGGTGAGTGGGCATGCTATAAAATAGATACAAAACAATAACAGAAACCCAAAGGCGGGTAATATGACGGCCACCGATATTCCGATAGCTCAACATTTTAACCTCGGCGAACTGTTTCTTCAGGCAGATCGATTAGAGCCGTGTGTATTGGTGATATTCGGCGCAGCTGGTGATTTGACTCAGCGCAAGCTTATTCCCGCACTCTATAACCTGGCGCGTGAACAGGCAGTGGATGAACGCTTTGCCGTTATCGGTTACAGTCGTAGACCGCAAAGCGATGCGGAATATCGTAACATCCTGTTTGACGGACTACAGGCCTACTCACGATCCCAACCCATTGATGATACGGTCTGGCAGGCGTTCAGCCAGCGTATCAGTTATGTGGAAGGCAATTTTGAAGACCCGGAGGGTTATGTTGCCCTACGCAAGGCGTTGGAAGCCGTCGAACAACTCATCGGCAGCGAAGGAAATCGTCTCTTCTACTTCGCCACTCCCCCCTCTGCCGCACCCGTAATACTGCACCGCCTTAGTGAGGCTGGTTTACTCCAATCCGGTGGCGCCGAAACACCCTGGACCCGGGTCATTATGGAAAAACCCTATGGCCGTGATCTCGAGTCGGCGAGCGACCTGAATCGGATTGTCGCCGAGGTGCTGCAAGAGGATCAGGTCTATCGCATCGATCACTATCTGGGCAAGGAGACGGTGCAGAATATATTGGTGGCTCGTTTGGGCAATACCATATTCGAGCCCCTTTGGAATCGAAAATATATCGATCACATCCAGATCACCGCCGCCGAGTCGATTGGCGTGGAAGGTCGGGGGAGGTTCTATGACAAGACCGGTGTGATCAGGGATATGGTACAGAGTCACCTGCTTCAGGTACTCTCACTCTGCGCCATGGAGCCGCCGGTCTCTTTCGCCGCTGATGATATTCGGGATAAACGGGTCGAGGTGCTGCGTTCCCTGCGCCAGTTCACCTCCCAGGAGGTTTTGGAGCATGTGGTCTTTGGTCAGTATCGCGGCTACCGTGATGAGGACAACGTGGAGCCGGATTCGCGCACCCCAACCTATGCCGCCATCAAATGCTATATCGATAACTGGCGCTGGCAGGGTGTGCCTTTCTTTCTCCGGGTAGGCAAGCATCTGACCAAACGGATAACCGAAATCTCGGTGGTTTTCCGCCCTGTCCCCCTGTGTCTGTTCGGGCGCGATGATGTGTGTCAGGATTTGGAGCCGAATGTATTGACCATCCGTATCCAACCGGATGAGGGTATGGCCCTGAAAATATCCAGCAAGCGCCCCGGGGGTGAGATGGAGGTGGGTTCGGTGGAGATGGATTTCAGCTACTCCGAGACCTACACACATCCCATCAAAGACGCCTACGAACGACTCTTGTTGGATGCCGTGAAAGGGGATGCCACCCTGTTTGCGAGGCGGGATGAAGTGGAGTTTGCCTGGCGTTTCGTAACCCCTATTCTGAGTCACTGGGAAGGTGCGAAAAGACGACAGCCCGTATTCTATGCCGAGGGCAGTGAAGGCCCTGTGGAAGCCGAAAAACTGATGGACCGCTACAGCCGTCAATGGCGGGAGATCTAATGGAACGTTTCATTGTCGATCCAATCGAGTTTAATGCACAGGCTGAACGGTGGATCTGCAACAAGATCCGGCTGGTGCTTGAGTCGTCACAACGTTGCCATCTGATGTTGGCCGGTGGGGCGACGCCCCTGCCTGTCTACCAACGCCTGGCATTACGCAATGACATCCCCTGGTCCCAAATCAATCTCTACTTCGGTGATGAGCGCTGCGTGCCGGTGAATACCCCGGAGAACAACTACTCCACGGTGATGAACAGCCTGTTTCCTGATGGTGACCGTCCGGAAGGCATGCATGTCTACCGCATGTGCGGTGAAGAAGAGCCCGATAAGGCAGCGGAGGTATACGAGCTGGTACTGCCGGAGAGGATCGACATCCTGCTCCTCGGTGTGGGTGATGACGGCCATACGGCATCGATATTTCCCGGATCGGCCGCGCTGGATGAAGATAAGCGAAGGGTGATGCCGAGCATCGCTACAAAACCGCCGCTACAGCGTTTGACAATTACGCCACCCGTTATCCAAGGCGCCAGGCATCTGTTGGTAATGGTCCAGGGTGGGGGGAAGGCCGATGCCGTTCGTCGGGCGCTGGTGGATCACAACGTGCCCGCAGCCATTGCCCGGGATGGGGATTGGATGATGGATATCCAGGCGGCCCGTTCATTGCCGGAGGATCAGCGACTGGGGCTATTGATTTAGTATTAAAAGGTCTTAACTGACAGGAATAGAGTATGCCTGAAATCGAACAGTTTCATATCGGCCTGATCGGGCTGGGTGTCATGGGCCGCAATCTGGCGCTGAATATGGAAGAGAAGGGCTTTCCGGTTGCGGTATGGAACCGGCGCAGTGGAGCAATCACCGAGTTTTTGGGTGAAAATCGGGATAAGCGGTTTGGCGGCGATCCGGATATGGCTCGGTTCATAGCCCTGCTGGAGCGACCGCGGCGGATTCTGTTGATGATCAAGGCGGGAGATCCGGTGGATCAGGTGATCGAGCAGTTGATCCCGTTGCTGGAACCTGGCGATATCATCATGGATGGCGGCAACTCCTGGTTCGAGGACACCCGGCGTCGCGAGCGCTATCTTCGCGACAAGGGGCTGCATTTCGTCGGTGTCGGTATATCCGGTGGCGAGGAGGGGGCGCGTCATGGTCCATCCATGATGCCGGGTGGCTCCAGGGACTCCTACGCAGAGGTGAGTGCGGTATTTGAGGCGATCACCGCCCAGACCGAAGCGGGTGCCTGTGTTACCCATGTCGGCCCTGACGGCGCCGGTCATTTCGTCAAGATGGTGCATAACGGTATTGAATATGCCGATATGCAGCTGCTCGCGGAGGTCTATGACCTGATGCGCCGGGGCCTGGGCCTAAAGGAAAATGAGATGGCCCGGCAGTTCGATGCGTGGAACCAGGGACCGATGGAGTCGTTCCTGGTGGAGCTGACGGCCCAGGTGATGAAGGTGGTTGATCAAGATAGCGGTGAACACCTGGTGAGTCTGGTGATGGACAAGGCGGGACAGAAGGGGACCGGCCGTTGGACGGTACAGGCCGCCCTTGAGCAGGGTGTGGCGGTGCCTGGTATCGCTGCCGCAGTGGATGCCCGGTTGCTCTCTTCCATGAAACAGCAGCGGGTGGCGGCATCTCCCTTGCTACAGGGACCGGAGGCCGTGGATAGCGCTGACAGGGAATCCCTGCTGGCGGATCTCCATGGCGCCATCTACGCCTCAAGGATCACCGCCTATGCGCAAGGGCTGGACCTGATTCGAAATGCTTCGGAGCGCTATCATTGGTCCATCGATCTGGCGGAAACCGCGCGTATCTGGAAGGGAGGGTGCATTATCCGGGCGCGTCTGCTCGACCCAATCCGTGAGGCCTATTCCACTGATTCGAAACCGATCAATCTGATGCTGGATCCCGCACTGGCTGTCCAGTTGCAGGGGTTGCAGGGTGCCTGGCGCAGGGTGATCGGTTTCGCCACCCATGCCGGGATACCGGTTCCGGTGATGAGCGCCTGTCTCAACTATTTCGACAGTTACCGTACCGAGCGATTGCCGCAAAACCTGATCCAGGCCCAGCGGGATGCCTTCGGTGCCCATACCTATGAGCGCGTGGATCATCCGGAGTGGGGTTTTGTTCACTCGGATTGGTAGCAATCCGTTGTAAAAAGCAAAACGCAAATAGCCGCAAATTTATATGCGTCCGCAAATGAACGCGAATCTTGCTTTTTGAACCTATTGGCCTGGGTAGTACTGTATTATTTGGCTATTCGGTTATGCTAAAGAGCGTAGGATCGGATTCGTGTTGTACCATATTGGACAGTAAATCGTTCCATTTGCGTTTATTCGCGTTCATTAGCGGACTGATTTTGTAACAAGACCGATGTGGAACTGAGTTGGCGCTACAGATCCTGCCAGCCAGTCAACAACAGGCCTGATGCAACACCGGCCAGGCCCGCCCCGAGAACGCCTCCCAGGATAGCGCTAGGCAGGTTGGCGTGGATGACCTCCAATGCAGCGGAAAGCGGTCCGGCCACGCTGTCGTCGATGCTACTGATCATGACGAAGAAACAGAGTGCTATAAAACCCGAAACCCCGACCCCTACCATCAAACCATCGCCAACCGGTGGCAGCAAGTTGTCATAGAGTTTGATAAAACCGGGGACCTGGGCCACATAGAGGATACCGGTCAGCGGGCAGAGCAGGGCGACTATCGTGCTGATCGAAATCGGTGCAGTGAGATTCACGACCAGTAGATAGGTGAGTGATGCCAGCCAGCCGGCACTGAATCCAGCCAATGTTTTCGCATCCGCACGGTTGACCCGTGAGCCCATGGAGAAGCTGCCATAGAGGGCGCCGACAACCGCCCCCACTGCAGAGACCAGGATCACTAGAAACAGCAGATCCACCGGATGATCGGAGAGGATGAAATAGAATATGGAGATGGGTGAAATAATGGTGGTCATCAAGACCGCAAGCCGCATACTGCTGTAGATCAGTGCACCTAGGGTTCCGGCGAGTACACCCGCGAACAGATTGGGATCGATCGGCAGCTGCCAATGGTCGGCGAATGCAGCCAGGAAAACAAACAGCATGGCGTAAAGCAGGCCGATAAAGGCCCAGATAGCGCCCCTGATCAGGGCCTCTATAAGTCGTTGCCGGGAAATGGATGACGGTTGTTGAACTTGCATGATGCAGGTGTTTATTCAGTATTCATTCACCCCTACATCATGTCATTGATTCATGCTATATGCCAGATTGTTAATGCAAATAAAAAGGCTCTGTGATGGCATCCATTCCATACTATAATTAGCTTGTCTTATGAAAAGCATCTATGTAACGCGCGCTGCGCGCATTCCCGATCCGCTCCGCATCAGTCGATACCAGAAAAGCCCTGAACTCGGCCCAAGGATACTCTTCTTCAGTGGAGGCAGTGCCCTGAATGACGTGAGTCGGGTGCTGAAGAGCTACACTCACAATTCAATCCACCTGGTTACCCCCTTCGACTCCGGTGGCAGCTCTGCTGAACTGAGACAGGCATTCGATATGCCTTCAATCGGTGATCTGCGCAGTCGAATGGTAGCCTTGGCGGATGAAACCGTGACTGGTCACCCGGAGGTGTTTGATCTGCTGACCTACCGCTTTCCCCTCAAGGCGGGGAAGGGTGAGTTACTGGATCAACTCGAGTCTATGATCCGAGGCAGGCACCCACTGGTGGACCCGGTGAATAACCCGATACGGCGTATTATTCGCAATCAACTGGGTTATTTCTACGATGCCATGCCGGCCAAGTTCGATCTGCGCGGTGCCAGTATCGGTAATCTTATTCTCAGTGGCGGCTATCTCAATAACCATGAACATCTCGACCCGATCATCTTTCTGTTTGAAAAGATGGTGGGGGTGCAGGGGATCGTGCGCGCAGTGGTGAACGACAATTACCATCTCTCCGCTGAGCTGGTAGATGGCAGTCGTGTTATCGGTCAGCATCTGTTGACGGGCAAGCAGGTGGCCCCCTTGGAGAGTCCGGTGAAACAGCTCTCCCTGTCAAAGGGATTGGACAAGTACACCCCGGTTAAGACCCAATTGCGCAAAAAGAACCACAAGCTGATCCAAACCGCGGAAATGATCGTCTATCCGCCCGGCAGCTTCTACTCCAGCATCGTCGCCAATCTGCTGCCACGGGGTGTCGGGGCCGCGATAGGGGAAAATGCCTGTCCCAAGATCTATGTGCCGAATCTGGGATCAGACCCGGAACAGCTGGGGATGGATCTGAACGATTCGGTGCAGCAGTTGCTCTCCTATTTACACCAGGATTTACCAGGCGCCAGCAGCAAAGGAAGGCTGCTGAATTTCATCCTCCTCGACAGCAAAAACGGTGACTACCCATCGCGACTCTCCAGCAAGCTCCTGGAGGGGTTGGGTATTCAGGTTATCGACACCCCGCTGATCAGCTCAAGCAGTGCTCCCTACTACGATTCGAGGCTGTTGGTCTCAGCCCTGCTATCACTCACCTAGGGCTCAGCCAGTGAGTGGCCGATTAGATGCAAGCCAGAGAGTAGCGTATATACTGTGAGGATAATCTCGCTGCATGCGGTATCCGGCGATGATCCATCTCTGTATTGGGGTAGCCTCGATCAATGATTCGTTTGCCGTTTTCCAAAAGGCATGATTACCAGCAGGATTTTTTATGATACTCAATGGTTTATTCGATTTTTCTCTAGCCGACTTTATTATTCTGACCCTCCTCCTTACCCATATCACCATCGTTTCGGTGACCGTCTTTCTGCATCGCCACCAGGCCCATCGGGCACTGGAGCTTCATCCGTTACTGAGCCATTTTTTTCGTTTTTGGCTCTGGTTGACCACCGGTATGGTGACCCGGGAATGGGTAGCCATACACCGCAAGCATCATGCGATGTGCGAAACAGAGAGTGATCCCCACAGTCCCCAGACCAGGGGGCTGAGTAAGGTATTGTGGCAGGGTGCGGAGCTATACAAACAGGAGGCGAAAAATCAACAGACCCTGGAGCGCTACGGCAAGGGCACACCAGACGATTGGCTGGAGCGCCATCTCTATACACCTTACAACTTTACAGGCATCATCCTGTTGCTGGTTGTTGAGTTCATACTCCTAGGGCCTGCTGGTATCACGGTCTGGGCTGTGCAGATGATCTGGATACCTTTCTGGGCTGCGGGTGTGATCAACGGTATCGGTCACTACTGGGGCTATCGCAATTTCGAGATACCCAATGCGGCCACCAACATTGTTCCCTGGGGTATATTTATCGGGGGAGAGGAGTTGCACAACAACCATCATGCCTTCGGCAGCTCTGCCAAGTTGTCAAACCGGTGGTGGGAGTTCGATCTGGGCTGGTTCTATATCAAACTGTTCACTTTTTTAGGCTTGGCGAAGGTGCTCAAGATTGCGCCCAAACGCGCCTTGGTTGCCGAACGTCCTCAACTCGACATAGATGCGATCAAGGCGCTCACGGTGAATCGGCTGCAATTGCTGAGCGACTATCGCCGCAAGGTATTGAAGCCGGTGTTTCGGGATGAGATCAGGCAGGCCAAACGCCCGCTGCGTCATCTCTACCGCAGCGCTCAACGGCTGGTGCGCCGGGACAGTATGCTCCTGAGTGACAGCGACTTGGTACAGCTGAAAGAGATTCTCGACACCAATGCGGCCCTGGACAAGGTCTATCAATTCAAATTGAAGTTGCAGGCGATCTGGGAGCAACATGCCTCCAGTCATGAAAAACGTCTCGAGGCCTTGAGTCAATGGTGCGCCCAGGCAGAGGCGAGCGGGGTGGAGGCTTTACAGGAGTTTGTCTCAATCCTCAGGTCCTATGGGATGACACCGGTACGCTGATTTCAAGACAGGATCAAGATAACCTGAGATAGTAAATGGCTGACTCACTCAATAAACTTTGGTTAAAAGGGCAGGCGGAAGAGGATATCTATTTTGCCAAGCGTGAGCGTGAACTGATCGAGGCAATAAGGAAAAAGAGACAGCGTGAAAAGCTGCAAGATTCCCACAGGAAAGCGCTTGATCAGGAAAAGAAACGAGAGGATCGATAACCTAACCCTGACTCAACAGACTCCTCAGGTCGATCACCGCCGCATTGGCGCGTGAAATGTAAGAGGCCATCACCAGGGAGTAGTTGGCGAAGATCCCCAAGCCACTGCCATTCAATACCATCGGGCTGCTGATGGGACCCTGGGTGGCTTCCAGTTCGCGGATGATCTGGCGCAGGCTCACCAGGGCATTCTTCTTGCGCAATATATCCTGAAAGTCGATCTCCACTGCATGCAGGAAGTGGATCAACGCCCAGGTGGCGCCGCGGGCCTCGTAGAAGACATCGTCGATCTCCAGCCAGGGGGTTTGTACACTGACATGGTCCGAGGTGGTGGTGGATTGTGCGGCAGCGGGATCGCCGGCCAGGTCGGTATTGATGCGCTCCTGACCCACGCTGGCGCTCAAGCGCTGTGACAGACTTCCCAGGCGTTTTTCCACCACCGCCAGCCAGTCACGCAGATTATCGGCGCGGGCAAAGAACTGGGTGCTCATCTCACCCTGTTGCGAGAGGCCGTTGAGATAGCGTCTCAGTGCCTTCAGGCCTGTGCGGTACTCCCCCTCGGTAGAAGGGAAGATCCAGGAGTCGTTACTGTAGTTGAATTGGGGTTCGGCGATGGCCAGGTCTTCGTTTTCCAGTGACTGGGACTGGGAGCGGCTCATATCGTTTCGCAGTGACCGGGCCAGGTCGCGGATCTGGGTCAGTGCCCCAAACTCCCAATTCGGGATGTTGTCCAGAAACACACTCGGCGGCATGATGTCATTGCTCAGATAGCCCCCGGGTTTTTCCAGCAGGGTCTCCATGACAGTGATCAGTGCGGCGGTGGTGTAGGAGCCGGTAACAGGCTCCATGTCCATCTCCTGCAACATGCCGCGGGTGTTGTCGCGTACATCGAAGGGCTCGGGCACACTGCTCCAGTAGAGACCGAGCATAAAAAGGATGATGGCAAGCGTGACGATGCCGAGCATACTGCCCCAAATCCAACCCTTCTCCCGCAATGTCTGAGGATGATAGAGCCGGGCGATTCGGTTTATGAGAGAGGTAGTATTACGGATTAGTTTTTCGAAAAGTGCTTTCATCCGTTGATTCCCGGCCTTGGTAAGGTCTCTAACACAGTAATATAGGGTTATGTTACTCCTAAAACACTATCTAACGAAGCAGAGTCAACGCAAGCTTTTACAATAGTGTAGGGTGGGGCCCTGCCCCACCAATCAATCCATTATTAACAACATTCGGTGGGGCTGGGCCCCACCCTACACTTCTATCTGACGAAGCTGGGTCAACGCAAGCTTTAAGAATATCGTAGGGTGCGGCTTGCCGCACCGTAACCGATCCGGGTTTTGCGCGGGATTAAAAAAAAACAGGAATATCTCAGATTTTACCCTTTTTGGTTCGTATGCAGGGCAATCGGTGCGGCAAGCCGCACCCTACACTACGAATAGGGTCTCAGGGCACGATTTTCATCGGTTAGACTGTGCTACCCGATGCCAGGAACAGGCTCAAATAGTGATCCGCCAGCAGCAGGGTGAAGAGCAGGCTGAGGTAGAGAATCGAAAACGCGAAGGTCTTCATGGCGTGGTCGCGTCCTTCACTCTGCAACAGCTTTACCGCGTGGTAGACAAAGACACAGCCCAGCACGAACGCCCCGATCAGGTAGAGATAGCCGCTCATCTGGATGGCGAAGGGCAGCAGGGAGACCGCCAGCAGCATAATGGCATAGATCAAGACCTGCTGCTTGGTGAAGTCGATCCCGTGGGTGACCGGCAGCATCGGCACATCGGCCTTGGCGTAATCATCCCGGCGATGGATCGCCAGGGGCCAGAAATGGGGTGGTGTCCAGACGAAGATAATCAATAACAACAGAAATGGTTCCATAGTGACCTCACCGGTCACTGCACACCAACCCAGCAGTGGTGGTGCTGCCCCGGCCAAACCACCCCAGACGATGTTTTGCGGGGTATTGCGTTTTAAATAGAGGGTGTAGATCACGGCATAACCGATCAGGGCGAAAAAGGTGAGCAGGGCGGTCAGCGGGTTCACCAGAAAATAGAGCAGCAGCATGGAGATGCCACCCAGGAGCAGGGCAAAGGTGATTGCATGGGGGGTGTCCATATGACCGCTGGGAATGGGGCGCCAGCTGGTCCTGTCCATCATGGCATCGATGCGCTGATCGATGACATGGTTGATCACAGCGCCTGAGGCGGCCGCGAGGGAGATGCCGAGCAAACCGAACAGCAATGGTTGCAAGGGTACCAGGCCATCCCGCGACAGCAGCATGCCAACCAGGGCGGTAAAGGCGATGAGCAGTACGACCTTGGGTTTGGTCATCTCATAATAGTGGCGCCAGGCAAAGCTGACCGCCTGCTGTGTGGAAATATTACTGATGGCCATAGCGACCTCCTTGAGCCCAGTTTTGCGAGGCTTCGAGTAGTTTTTCAAGATCCTGCAGAATCTCTTTGGTGCCGATCTTGGTGGTATCGTGCTTCATCATCAGGTCACCCCGGGGATCGATGAGAAAGATGGGGATTGCCTGCTCCGACAGCTGTAGAGGAAACAGGGATTGGATGCTGGCGCGTTGACTGTTATCCGCGATCAGCAGCTGGGTGCCTTCAAGGCCACCCATATTCGGCAGCTCCAGACGACCATTTGCGTCGGGCATGAGAATCAACAGGCGGGCGATGCGCTGACGATTCGCGGCAGTGGCGCGGCGGATCTGACGCGCCATGATCAATATCTCGATGCAGGCGGCGTCACAGCCCCCTTCGCCGACCAGGGTCATACTCCACATATCCTGCAGCGACTGCCAGTCGAACAACTCACCATCCGCAGTCTGCAAACGCAGTGTCTGGACAGAACGGGGTGGATCGATCAACTCACCATTGTTGCTGCGTCCGGTGGGTAGCCATTGAGGGTTTAGGAAGAATACCCAGGCAGCGATCATCGGCAGGGCAAACAGTGCGATCAATACCCATAGGGAGGCAAGACTGCGTGGCTTGAGGTTATTGTCGGCAACACTTGTCATAGTGCGACTCCGCTTTCATCGCGCTTGTGCAGTGACAACCGGAGCCAGATCAACAGGGTGATGATGGCGAAGGCAAACCATTGTATGGCATAGCCGATGTGCATCATGTCGCTGACCCGGGGGTGAGGCCATTGGCGGACGAAACCATGTTCGTCCTGAGCCGATTGCAGCACTATGAAGGGGAGGATCTCCAGGCCTGACCAATCACTGAAATGGTCCAGGGTGAGGAAGGGCCAGCGGGGCGGTGTGTCAGTTTTCGCCGTAGCCTGTTGTTTAAGTTCGATGGCCGGTGGCTGTGGGATTCTTACTTCGCCGCTGATGGTCAGTGTTTCACCCTTGTCAACTTCGGCCAGGGCCTGATCGATTTGATCATGGGTGATCCAACCCCGATTGACCAGTAGCACTGTATTGCTATCCAGGAGTTGCAGGGGTGTAATCAGATGGAAGCCGGTTTTACCCCGATGCTTGCGGTTTTCAATCAGCACGCTTTTATCGCTAAGATAGCGCCCTTGCGCCTCAACCCGGCGGAACAGCAGTTGTTCGGCATCGGGGTGGGGCCCGGTCAGCGATAGTGGCGGCTGCTTGCGCCGCAGTTCCAATGAGGCGCCCTGATTGCGTTTCTGTTCGGCACGATCGAGCTGCCAGATACCGAGGCCGAAAAAGAGGGGCGCCAGGATTACCATAATTACTGTAGGGATTGCCTGGGCGCGAAATTGACGGGTGCTGCTGGTCATAGTGACTATAGTGAAATTATCTGTTTCTGCTATTGTGGTAGCGGCAGGCATAGCATATCAAGTCCGGATTGGGAGCGATCATGGATATCATATACAAACTACCTGTGTTGCTGGTCCTGGGATTCATCCTCTTCAGCCTGTTTCAGGGGATGTACTATATGGCCAAGGACGATGGCAAGAACGACAGTACCCGCGTGGTGCGCGCCTTGACCCTAAGGGTAGTACTATCGCTGTTGCTGTTCATTCTACTCATGGCAGGATATTTCTTCGGTCTGCTTCAGCCTCATAGTCTGCTGCCTCAATAGTGGCCTTAGAGCCAGTAGACGAATATAAAGAGACCCAGCCAGACCACATCAACAAAATGCCAGTACCAGGCCACCGCCTCAAAGGCGAAATGGTTATGGGCGCTGAAGTGGCTCTTCATGCTGCGGCCGAGTATGGCCATCAACATCACCGCACCCATGGTGACATGAAAGCCGTGAAATCCCGTCAGCATGTAAAAGGTGGAGCCATAGGCGCCCGTTTCCAGGGTGAGATTCAGCTCGGAGTAGGCGTGGATATATTCATAGGCCTGGAGTGCGACGAACAGCAGACCCAGGGCAATGGTTGCAATCAGACCCCAAACCAGTTGTTTCTGATTATCGAGTTTTAATCCCCAATGGGCCCAGGTGATGGTGACGCCACTGGTGAGCAGGATCAGGGTATTCATGGCGGGAATGCCCCACGCGCCCATCGGTTGGAAGGCACCCCCCAGCTCACCGGGGCCGTGGGATGGCCATGCTGCCTCGAATCCGCTGTAGAGGATCTCATTCGACATGCCCAGGTAACCCTCTCCACCGAGCCATGGCAGGGCAATGTTGCGGATATAGTAGAGCGAGCCGAAAAAGGTGAGAAAGAAAAACACCTCCGAGGCAATGAACCAGAACATCCCCATGCGGAATGAGGTATCGACCTGTTTGTTATAACAGTCGTTCAGGTTCTCTCCGATGACATCCCGAAACCAGCCAAACAGCAGAAAGAAGAAGAGCAGCAGGCCGGCGAAGACTATGTAGCCGCCGATGGAGACCCCGTTCATGGCCAGTGCTGCGCCGAACAGGGTAGTCAGCAGGGATGCCATGCCAATGATGGGCCAGGGACTGGGATCGGGTATGAAATAATCCCCGCTGTGTTCCTTTACCGACATGCTGATACTCCTCTCGATATTGATCTTGTTGTCATAGTCATGGTGTTTGCTTGATCTGGTCTGTTAGCTATTGATCGGGGGTTGCCGCAATCATGGGCGGAAGTTCACTATCCTGATCGTTCTTTTTGTCCTTTTGCTCCTCTTTCAGGCGCATGAAACTGTATGAGAGCGTCAATGAGTTGATCTCATCAGGCAGTTCCGTCGACACCATGAACTGCAACGGCATGGTGGTCTTCTGGCTGCCGTCAAGCTTCTGCTTGTTGAAGCAGAAACACTCAAGTTTGCTGAAATAGGGTGTTGCCTGCCATGGCGCCACACTGGGTATGGCCTGCCCGGTGACGGCGCTGTGGCTGCGGTTTCGCGCGAGGAAATTGACCTCGTAGATCTGCCCCGGATGGACACGCATCTTGGTGGTTTCGGCCACGAACTCCCAGGGCAGGTTCGGGTTTACCGTGGTGTCGAACTTCACCGTGACCCAGCGGGTTTGGTCTACCCGGTCAGAAGTTGCAGCGACCTGGCCGATGGCGCTGCGTTGAGCGAGGGATTGGGTCCCCGTAATCTGGCAGAACAGGTTGTATAAGGGTACCAGGGCAAAGCCAAAGCCAAACATCGCCAGCACCAGTCCGGACAACATCAAGGTCGTGCGGCGGTTCTTGCGCTGATTGTCTGATACCTGTTGCTTCATTGCGTAGCCTGTGTGCCGACTATCCGGAAGATGCCGGACCAGAAAGGGAAAGAGGTCACAAGGAAGAACAGGGCCAGTCCGGCCAAGCCCCAAGCCAAGCGCAGGTTCTTGCGTCTCAATTCCGCGGTTTGATATGCAGGTATTCTCATCGTCCTCTAACTCCTACTTGATCTGGGGGGCGACAGTCCAGGTGTGGAAGGCCGGTGGAGAGTCCAACTCCCATTCCAGGCCTTTGGCGCCTTCCCAGGCCCTGCTTTCAGCCTTCTTGCCACCACGGATGGTCTTGATGACGATATACAGCAGCAGCAGATGGCTGAGGCCAAAGACTATCGCTCCGATACTCGACACTACGTTGAACTCAGTGAACATCATGTTGTAGTCGACGATGCGTCGCGGCATTCCCGCCAAGCCGAGAAAGTGCTGCGGGAAGAATGTGATGTTGAAGCCGATGACATTGGTCCAGAAAAAGAGTTTCCCCAGCTTCTCGTCATACATATGTCCGGTCCATTTCGGCAGCCAGTAGAAGACCCCGGCAAACAGGCCGAATACCGCACCCGGCATCAGCACATAGTGGAAGTGGGCAACCACGAACATACTGTCGTGATACTGCATGTCAGCGGGTACCACCGCCAACATGACGCCGCTCAAACCCCCGAAGGTGAACATCAGGACGATACCTACCGCGAACAGCATCGGGGTCTCAAAGGTCATGGCGCCCCGCCACATGGTAGCGATGAAGTTGAATACCATCAGGCCCACCGGTATGGAGATCAGAATGGTGCCGATCATAAAGTAGGTGACCGCTCCCAGGGACATACCGATGGTGTATTGATGGTGCGCCCACACCACCATGCCGATGGTGGCCACGGCCAGCATGGCGCCGACCATCGATTTGTATCCGAACAGCGGCTTACGCGCAAAAGTCGGAATTACATGGGCAAGTACCCCGATGGAGGGCAACAGCAGGATGTAGACCTCGGGATGACCGAAGAACCAGAACAGGTGTTGAAACAGGACTGGATCACCACCGCCGGCTGCATCGAAGAAACTGGTGCCGAAATGACGGTCGAACAGCAGCATGGTGACACCGCCTGCGAGTACCGGCACCACCAGGATCAGCAGGAAGGCAGTGACCAGCCAGGTCCAGCAGAACATCGGCATCTTAAACATGGTCATGCCCGGCGCACGCATATTCAGCAGGGTGACGATGATGTTGATCGAGGCCAGCACCGAGGAGATACCCAGCAGGTGGATGGCGAAGATCAGGAAGTCCATGGACATGCCGACCTGTACCGACAGCGGGGGATAGAGGGTCCAGCCGGTATTGATCTGGGTGCCGCCGCCGGGGAAGAAGGGCACCACGAAGGAGAGGATCAGCATGGTCGCGGCCGCCGGCAACACCCAGAAGCTGAGGTTATTCATACGTGGCAGGGCCATGTCCGGTGCGCCGATCATCATCGGGATCATCCAGTTGGCCAAACCCGCGGCCGCCGGCATCACCCCGCCGAAAATCATGATCAAGGCATGGTTGGTGACCAGGTTGTTATACAAATCGGGATCGAGAAACTGGATGCCCGGTTGGAACAGCTCCATACGGATCAACATGGCACTGGCGCCGCCCAGGAACAGCATGGCCAATGCAAACAGCAGGTAGAGGGTGCCGATGTCCTTGTGGTTGGTGCTGAACAGCCAACGGCGCCAGCCCTTCGGTGCCTCGTGATGATGTGCCTCATCATGGGTCAGAGTGGTTGTACTCATGTTCGAATTCTCCTCTATCTGGCCTGTTTGACGTCTGCAGGCTGCACGACATCACCCGTGTTGTTATCCCAGGCATTGCGTTCATAGGTCACGATCGCCGCGATCTCCAGATCGTTGAGCGAGCCCCAGGGCTGCATGGCGGTCCCCTCTTTACCCTTGATGACGATATTCAGGTGATCGGCAATTGCCCCGGTGGCAATGGCGGAGCCCTTGAGGGCGGGGAAGGCGGGTGGCAGGCCCAGGCCTGTAGCCTGATGGCAGGCCCCGCACTTGGTATCGTAGAGGGGCTTACCCTTAGCCATCAGTTCGTCCAGGCTCCAGGTCTTGTCGGCGCTTGCCTCAGCCGCGGCAGCCAGCTTGACCGCCTTTTGATCGTCTACCCAGGCCGCGAACTTCTCCTGTGAAACCGATTCCACCACGATGGGCATGCGGGAGTGCCAGGTGCCGCAGAGTTCGGCGCACTGACCGCGAAATACACCTTCACGGTTGAGCTCGGCCCAGGTCTCGGTGACATAACCGGGAATGGCATCCTTTTTCACTGCCAGTTCAGGTACCCAGAATGCATGCAGGACATCCGCGGAGGTGTGGAGAAAGCGGATCTTGACCCCAGTGGGCAGCACCAGGCGGTTGTCGACCTCGCGTAAATAGAGATCGCCGGACTCCTCCTCCGGTACATAGCGGCTCTCCACTTTGATATTGTGATCCAGATAATCGAACTCCCACCACCACTGGTGGCCGGTTACCTTCACATCCATGATGTTCTCTTCCTTTGGCACATCCCAGACCATTTTCAGCACCGCATCCGCCTTGCCCGCGATGGTCAGGTCCACGCCCAATACCATCACCGGCACGATGACCCAGGACCAGTTGCCAAACCAGGAGTTGTGAAACTCCTGGTCGGCTGGATAACCACGGCTCTTACGATGAAAATAGAGCGAATAGAAGACAAAGGCGAAGACGATGATCAGCAGCACAGTGGCGATAGTCATGGTCATCATATGAATATCGAATATCTGCTGGGCGACTTCAGCTGCGGGTTCGGGGAAGTTGACACCGTACTCAGCCGCAGCACTTCCCGTGGCTCCGGACAAAGCTGCCAATAGCCAGAAATTGCGCCTTGGCGAACGGTTGGCCTGTTTCAGGTTAAAACGAGAGTTGGTGTTGGAATCTCGTGTTTCTGTCTTGTGATTATTATGCATGCCGATCAGAAGCCCTCGATTGCGTTTCTAAGATTGTTGGCGAGCATCTCTCGCTCCTCTTCCAAAAGATTTTTGCCTATTTCTATGAATTCGCCATGGGACCCGATCATCAGACGGCTTGGATACCAGCCTTTGGGATCATGGTTTTGAATGATTTTCAGCCAGGCCTTGTGAAAACATCTCTCCGCTTTAGGACGGCGATTGTCACTAACCCTCACATGGGTCGCATCGATATGGATGATCTCCTGGGTATGGGCACAACAGCTCTGACAATAGATGGCGATGCCGACGATGATGATCTCCAGTCCGGTGAAGGGTAGGACCAGCCAGGCGCCGAGGGAGAGAAAATAGAGACTGACCAGACCGATACAGGCAGCAAAAAACAGGAACAGCCACTTGGACTGACTCCAGGTCAGGTTTCTATTGGGTTGGACGACGAGTACAGCTTCATCATCGTTACTAGTTCGGGGCGCCCTAAAGACCATTTGAGATCCTGCAGTTAGCTCTGACTGCCGATACTGCATGGCGTCGTTTTTTTGATCTAGATCAGTTGTTTTATTGATCTGGGTCAAGAGAATATGACAAAGTCGGGGCGAAACGCAATAACTAAGTTTATTTATCAGCTATTAAATAAGGTATTGAATATAAATTAGAATTATTGAATATATCTATTTTTTTACTTACTTTTGGTGGATTATTGTCAATTTGGCATGGATCAAGCCGCCATTGAGACAATCCTGATTTTCTGTTGATGGAAACCACCCTTGGTGGAAGCTGGGGCTCAGGTCTCAGTCAGCTGGACATTCGGAAAGGCCTGCTCGAGATCGAGTGACCAGATCTTCTCCGTCATGCTCTTTTTAAGGATTTCCAGACGTTCATGATGCTCCTCGTCAGCCTGATTCCGGTTGATCTTGTCGAGCAGTCCCAGGAACTCGGGTGACACAATACCTTCAGCCAGTGTTAACTGTAGTGCTTGGTTGCCGTCACTTACCTTCCAGCTGTACTCCATGTCACTCACGCAACGGGCCTCGGTGGTGCCGCAGGTCAATAGATATCGACCGGTGGAGACGCAGCCAGTGACATACTCGATGGTATCTCTCACTCCCGGTCCCGGGTGCCCGCTCTCAATGGTGAGTTTTTGCCGCTCCCAGGTCTTCTCGCGGGAGAGCAGCTTGGCGGCATATTGCAACATCCTGAAGGCGAGTGCACAGCCCCAGTAGGCATTGCCCTGATGGAATTCCAGCGCGCCCTGGTAGCTTAGTATCAGGGGTATACCCTTGTCATTTATATGGATGTCTGTGGATGTCATCAGCGTCTCTACCTCCATTGAATCTATTATAATTGATGTAGGTCGTTTAACTGTGTGAACTCGGGTGCAGGCAGGTCTGGCGATGACTATCTTGGTTTGGTGGTGTATTGAATTCTATCTCCCGTTAAACTATTCAGCATCCAAGCGGATGGTGAAAAAAGGGGGACAATAGAACGGTGTTCACTCCTGAATCCCCTCAAGACTCAAATCCCACACCTTGGCATACAGTCGATATGCAAACCCTGTTTCGCCGTGTCGACGGTGATGATGGTGGATTGTCGAAGCAAGAAGCGACTCTCCGTTTGCAGAGATTCGGTCCCAATCGTTTGGCGGAGCCCCAGACGCGCCATCCATTGGTGCGATTTCTCTATCAGTTTCACAACGTCCTTATCTATGTCCTGATTATCGCCGGGGTGGTTACCTCACTGCTGCAACACTGGCTGGATGCCAGCGTTATTTTTGGCGTGGTGTTTATTAATGCCCTGATCGGCCATATTCAGGAAGGCAAGGCAGAGAACGCCTTAAAGGCTATCCGGCAGATGCTGTCGTGCCGGGCAATGGTCCTGCGTGATGGGAAACAGATATCCATCGATGCTGAACAGCTGGTTGTGGGGGATGTGGTTCTACTCCAGTCAGGGGACAGAGTGCCGGCGGATCTGCGCCTGATTCAGGTCAAAGGACTACTTATACAGGAGTCTGCATTGACCGGTGAATCGACGGCAGTGGAAAAGAATGCCTTGCCACTCTCTCCTGAAGTAATGTTGGCGGATCGATCGAACATGGCCTATTCCGGAACCCTGGTGACCCACGGCAAGGGAAATGGTGTAGTGGTGTCCACTGGCGCCGATACGGAGATAGGCCGCATCGGTTCTCTGGTCATCGAAGTAGAGCAGGTTACCACACCACTCCTGCGCCAGGTGGCCCAATTCGGGCGTTGGCTGACAGTAGGTATTCTGGTGATCGCACTGTTTACCTTTTTCTATGGTGTGGTATTTCGGGACTACAGTATGACCGAGATGTTTCTCGCCTCTGTCAGTCTCGCGGTTGCGGCAATACCTGAGGGGTTGCCCGCTATCATGACAATTACATTGGCCATCGGTGTGCAACGCATGGCGCAACGAAACGCCATCATCAGAAAGCTACCGGCAGTCGAGACCCTGGGTTCAGTAATGGTGATCTGTACCGACAAGACCGGCACCCTCACCCGCAACGAAATGACGGTGCGAAGCATGGCAACCGCCGAACAGATCTATCAAGTGACTGGAACCGGCTATGATGCCCATGGGGCCATCGTCCTTGATGGGCATGAAATTGGCTCTGACGAGCAGTCCATGCTCAGTATGATGAGCCGCGTGGCTGTTCTCTGCAACGATGCATCCCTTGAGCTGCACGATGGAATGTGGCGAATACACGGCGACCCTATGGAGGGTGCTCTGTTGATCGCCGGTTTAAAGGCCGGGTTGGATATCGACATGGCCAATAAACAATACCCGCGCAACGATCTCATACCATTTGAATCGGAACACCGCTTCATGGCGACGCTTCACCATAGTCATTCCGGGAGCGCTTTTATAATGCTCAAAGGTGCACCGGAGCAATTGTTGAAACGCTGCAGCCAGCAAAAATCTTTGGCTGGAGATTGCCCCCTGGATCTGAAGCGTTGGACAGAATGTATTGAAACCATGGCGGGACAGGGTCAGCGGGTGCTGGCGGTAGCGGTGAAACCGGTTTCCCATGACAAGATGGAACTGAACTATGAGGATGTTGAAGATGACATGATTCTATTGGGTTTGTTCGGTTTGATCGATCCACCCAGGGATGAGGCTATCAGTGCGGTAAAGGTCTGTGCCCAGGCCGGTATCAGGGTAAAGATGATTACCGGAGATCATAGCATCACCGCCCTGGCTATCGCCCGTCAACTGAATCTGGTGAATACCGATCAGGTGTTGACCGGCCAGGCATTGGACGCAATGGATGATGACACCTTACGTGGTTGCGTTGCCGATATCGATGTCTACGCCCGGGTCACTCCGGAGCATAAGTTGCGTCTTGTCACCCAGTTGCAGGCAATGCGATGGGTTGTGGCCATGACCGGTGATGGTGTGAACGACTCGCCGGCATTGAAACGGGCGGATGTGGGTACCGCGATGGGATTGAACGGTACAGAGGCGGCAAAGGAGGCCTCTGAAATGGTGCTCGCGGATGACAATTTCGCTGCCATTGTGGATGCCGTCAAAGAGGGACGCACCGTCTACGATAACCTGGTAAAAGCGATCCTCTTCATCTTGCCGACCAACGGTGGCGAGGCATTGATCATCCTGTCTGCAATCGTGCTGGGATTTCATCAACTGCCCCTGACACCGGTACAGATCCTATGGGTGAATATGATTACGGCGGTGACCCTGGCCCTGGCATTGGCAATGGAGCCTTCGGAAGCGAATGTTATGCGTCGTTCACCACGGAATTCCGACGCACCCCTGCTTACGGGTCGTCTGTTGTGGCGTATTGCCTTTGTCTCAGCGATCTTGACGGTGGGTACCATTGGTCTTTTTGGCTGGGCGCGAGAGCAGGGTATGAGTATCGAGCAGGCAAGAACTGCTGCGGTGAATACCCTTGTCATGTTCGAGATATTCTATCTCTTCAACGCCCGATATATGACCGCATCGGTACTTAATCTGAAGGGCTTGGTGGGAAACCGCTACGTACTTTTTGCCATTGGGTTGCTGTTGCTTTTCCAGATGGCCTTCACTTATCAACCCCAGCTGCAGATGTTGTTCGGGACCCAGGCGCTCGATATATCAGTCTGGCTCCGAATCGTCATGATCTCTGCTTCTGTGCTGTTTCTGGTGGAGATCGAGAAAGCGATTATTCGCTATCTGGCTGCTAGGAGAAATCCCGCGGTGGCGGAAGGAGGGGAGTGATGCCCTCTGTCTTGGTGGGTCTACCAACCAAGACAGAGATATATCGAAAGCTGCCTAGTGGCTATGGATTATGCTTAGGCAACAGCTTTCGTTTTGCTTCTACGCCGGCGTCGGGTCTTTTTATCAACCGCTTTTTCGAGTGATGCGGCCACTTTTTCATACTCTTTAACCATCTTGGCGCGCGATCTCTGCATAGCCATATAGAGACCTTTTGCAAGCCGCTGGGCTTTGCGCTGATCAGCCATAGCCGCCGTACGGGCCGCTTTGACCTCTTTCACTTTGGCCTGGGCAGCGCTTAGACGCTGTTTTGCCTTTTCCTTGCTGGCTGGGGTTCTTGCTTTGGCAACGGCAGCACGTGCTTTGGTTACCCTTTCACCCGAGCTATCCATCAACTTTTCCTGGCGAGCGACAGCTTTATCAGCAGCATTCAATCTGCTCAGGGCACGTTTGTTGGAAGGTGATAAGCTTACTTCAGCTTGTAAAGCTTCGGCTATTGTCTCCATGGAGATAACTTTTCTTTTTGCTCTACGACGCTTTTTCACAGTTTTCTTTAAGGCCATTGGTACTCCTTAGTGATTGAATGAACATGCACAATATAGTTGCAGTTGCGGATAAGAACAACTCTTATAGCTTTTTTTATGTATAAAATTACTATTTTCTTCGCATTTTTTCTCAATTTAATAGTATTTGATCGAAATGTAGCGGCCAGATGAAATAATTTTAGAGATGTTTTAAAAAAAAATTAATGTTGGGTATTCAATCGAACATGGTATTGGGATGGAGTTTTTTACAAAGGTTATCTATATATTGCACCTATGTTCGCCAAAAAAGGCTTAATCCATGTTAGAGAATGGAGCGACAAATCCGCACACCCTTTCGGTCTTAACGCTCACAGTTGTTGCATTAATACTTTTTAGTCGTGAGAAGATTCCGTTAGAGACTTCTTCACTATTTGTACTGACACTGCTTGCAGTAGGATTCGAGCTGTTTCCCTATCAGGGGGTATCTGGTGAAGTGGTTGGTGCAATCGATTTTTTTCGGGGCTTTGGACACGAGGCCTTGGTCGCCGTCTGTGCATTAATGGTGGCCGGGCATGGCCTGGTGCGTTCCGGGGCGCTGGAACCGGTGGGAAGAACGCTGGCGAGATTGTGGAGTGCCAGTCCCAGTCTCTCGTTTTTGGCAACCCTGCTGATTGCAGGAATTCTCAGCGCATTTATCAATAATACCCCGATTGTCATACTATTGCTGCCGATTCTGGTCAGTGTTTCATTGCAAACGAAGTCCAATGCATCCTCTCTACTCATGCCGATGGGCTTCGCAACCCTGATCGGTGGTATGAGTACTACGATTGGGACCTCGACCAACCTGTTGGTGATAGGTGTCGCGGCTGACCTTGGATTGCGTAAGATGGAGATGTTTGATTTCATCGTGCCCGCACTGATTGCCAATGCCTTGGGACTGATCTATCTGTGGCTGATCGCGCCACGAATCCTGCCCAGACGTGAGCAGGTTCTGGCGGATAGTTCTCCGCGGATATTTACCGCCCAGCTGGTCATCAAGGAGGAGAGTTTGGCGGTGGGAATGACATTGTCTGAAGCGATAGCACTCACCCACGATGCCATGCATGTCGACAGGATTCGACGCAGTGAGACCACCTATATAATGCCCCTGCCGGATGCGGTGATCCATTCTGGTGACAGACTCCTGGTCCACGATACCCCTGCACATCTGAAAGAGTTCGAACAGCAGCTTGGCGCAACCCTATATTCCGCAGGTGACGAGGTCGACGAGGACCATCCGTTACAGGCCCATGATCAACAACTCGCAGAGGCGATCATATTCAGGGGATCACCGTTGCAGAATAGGACCCTGAATGAGATCAGGTTTGCCGATAGCTATCAACTGGTGGTGTTGGCGATTCACCGAGCCAATGAGCGGATCAAGACGATGCCGCAAGGTCTGGGTAATCTCAATCTCAGGATCGGTGACGTCTTGTTGGTACAGGGCAAGCGCAGCCAGATCAATGAGCTGAAACAGCAGTCTATCGTGATGGTGCTCGATTCTACCACCGATCTGCCCCATACCAGGAAGGCGCCTTACTCTCTGATGATCATGCTGGGGATCATTCTCTTCGCCGCATTCAACATTCTGCCCATCTCCGTGAGTGCGGTTGGAGGGGTTTTGTTGATGCTGTTTTGTGGATGTCTCTCATGGCGAGATGTCAGTCGTGCCCTGAATGCCCAGGTCATTCTGATCATCGTCGCCAGTCTGGCATTGGGAAATGCCTTGCTGATGACCGGGGGTAGTGATTTTCTGGCACAGCTGTTTCTCGATATCACCTACGGTGCTTCGTCAACTGTGGTGCTCAGTGCTTTGATTTTGGTGATGGCAGTGTTGACGAATGTGGTATCCAATAATGCTGCCGCCGTTATCGGCACCCCTATCGCCATCAGTATTGCACAATCGCTTCAACTGCCAGCGGAGCCTTTCGTACTTGCAGTACTGTTTGGTGCCAATATGAGCTATGCAACACCAATGGCCTATCAGACCAACTTGTTGGTCATGAGTGCGGGTAACTATAAATTTTCCGACTTCGTGCGCGTGGGGTTGCCGCTGATTTTTATCATGTGGCTGGCCTACAGTTGGTTACTGCCGACCCTGTACCATATTTGAGGCGCACTTATTTTGACGAATATCGGTAATGCCCGGTAATCGGGTAGCGAAAGAGAATATCCTCCAACCTGGGACCTTTACCGATGTTGTGGACGATTAGAGGGGACCCTGTAGGTTGATTGAATTTATCGGTAACGATACCAATATGTGGCAGGTTTCCGGGCAACATCCAAGTCACGATATCGCCAGGTTTGTAATCACTGGCATGGCGGGTAACAGCCAGGCTCGTTCCGTGTCGGGTGAAAAAACGCTGCAGATTCGGTACCCGTCGGTGATCGATATTTCTGTCGGGTTTTGTCAGGCCCCATATACGCCGCGATGGGTAGAGGTCAAAATGGGAGACCATATCCTCATGCACCAGACGTTGAAGATCAATGCCAAGTGCACGATAAGAGCGGATTAAAACATCAGTACAGACGCCAATATTGTTCGGTACATCACCGCCAGGGTAGGCGATTGGTATGTAGGATCCGTCATATCGAACCGAATGTTGGGTGCGATCCAATGACGCGGCAACAAGCCTTTCCTCGAACTGTCCTGCCAGGCAGAGGGCAGATAGCAGCAGTAAATGGAGGGTTAGTAGTGTTTTCAGCATGGGGTAAAGATATCAAATCACCTCTGTCGGTCCCACACATCATACCCCGTAAGAGTTCATGATGTGTTACTGATCAAACTGCTGAAGCGTTCAGCGGTCATGTTCAGAAAGTGCTTATTCATAGGTATCAGCTCATTCAAGATAGATTTTACCGTGTGTGCGTCCCTATCTCTGATAGCAATGTCCAATTTCCCTGTCATTTCTGGATTTCTCAGCTCATACCATATGCTGTACATCTGCGAAATCTCCTCCAGCTCAGTCTTCGATGAGAAGAGTGACTTCAACGATTCTTCGTCACTCACGCCACGCGAATCAGCATCGTGTTCGATTCTCTGCAAAGCATTATCAAGGCCAATAATATCATCCTCATTGAGGTCGATTGGGGCATACTTTTCGAGAATCTCCCAGCGAAAGCGGAAAGCGTAGCGGAGTGTGGTCGCCAGGGCTGAAAGTGCGGTCGGTATTTCAGCGGCATTGATTGCACCAACCTCTTCGATGAAACCGATCTGGAAGGTGTCGATTTTTCCCTTTCTTCCCAATCGATCGATGGCGCAGACGACAGGTTTGTAGATTTTTTCCGCCGCCGTATTGAATACCGCTTGAACCTGCTCGAATCTTCGACCTGAGCCTATTTTACGAACAACATGGAAGAGTTCATTCTGCCAGCGATCGTCATTTGAGAACTTCTCGATGACCTCTACAAGATCACCCCATGTGTCAGGTTGGTCGAGGAAGTCGAATAGATCCAGTGCATCCCTATTGGCATACCGAATGACAGCACGGTTGAGGTCTTCCATCTGCATCATGTTTTGAGGATCATCCACGCATATTTCAACCCATGGCATCAACGGTTGTTTAAACAGGTTCTTGCGGGGAGGGCTGATGGCTTCAACAATCTTGTCGGATATTTCCGACAGATTATCTGCCAGGGCCGGATTTACCGGGTCCAGGCCATAGAGTGGATTTTCATTGACAAAGACCATGCGCAGGAATTTCTCGACCTCGGACGGTATTGCGGCCACAGCATGATAGCCGTCAATAGGATCGGGAACTGCAATGTCGGGGTGGTGTAGACAGATCAGCCGATCGGCTGATGATTGCTGACCTTCGAAAATACCGGTTTCAAACAGGCACCAGTCCCAGTCATCACTCGGATCCGGCAGGAGTAAAATAAACCAGTTTGCCTTGCAGATCTCGGTTGTGATCTTGTCACGCCAGGGTTTACCTGAAATGTTTTCAGTGAAATCAGCCTGATAGGTGATGGAGAGTTTACCGGCCGATTTTTTACGCAGAATGTCAACCACCGCTTTTGCAGTATTTTCATCCTTGGCTTTGTAGGAGAAGAAAACATTGATAATTTTATTAGACAGGGCAGGTAGCAGTTTATGCAGTGATTTCAATCCATCCACTTCGTTTGCGAGCAGATCGGCGGCGCGCCGGATATGTTCGGCGACACTCTGGTGGCTATTGAGATAGTCGGTTATCTCAGGATCCTGAAGAAGATCGGTACCAAGCGAGGCGGGGTGAAGCGATATATTTGATCCGGTATGGACTTGATGGCTGTTTCCCGTCATGTTCAGTGCCCTCCAATGCAGTTTTCATTGCACTGGGACTCATCCCTAGTGTGAGTTGATTATAGATAGGGCAGCGGATAACACAATTGTGAATATTACCGAATACCAGCTACAGCCAAAGACAGGTATCGGCGTTGGAGAGATTTCATGTGTCAGGCTACAGGCTCGAATGAATCCCGCATGTAACCTGACGCATGGGGGGAACTATTTTTTGATCAGTCCGACAATAAACAACAATATTGCAGCACCTGCAACTGCGGTGATCAATGAACCGACCAGTCCGTTGACCGAGAGTCCAAGCAGGCCGAATACCCATCCACCTATAAATGCTCCAACGACACCAACTATTATGTTACCTAGCAGTCCGAATCCACCGCCTTTCATGAGGGTGCCTGCCAACCATCCAGCTACTGCACCGATTGCGAGAAAAATTAATAGAGATGTCAGGTCCATGATAGGCTCCCAATAGAACAAATACCCAGTAACCAATTCTATCAATCGGGCTCGCATGTAAGCAGGATGCAAATGACAACTATTGTAAAATCAGGGTTATTCTCAATCGTCAGCCTAACCTCCATTGTCATCGGGATTTTGTCAGATCGAAACCCGATCCGGAAAGAGCGTATCGTATTTGAGATTAGCCTTGGCGCTATAATAATCAGAGGTTAGAGGTCAACTCGGTTAGTGGATTCTCATGTACGACACAGAAATAAGCCAGATCATAGAGTTTTGGTTTTCCGATCGGGTCAAGCCGCTGCATTTCAAGTCGACAGCGGCATTTGATCAGGAGGTAAAGGATTGTTATCTGGGACTCTGGCAATGCGCGCAAACGGGTGGGCTGGATCGTTGGATGGAGAGCAAAGAGGGTTGTCTTGCCTTGGTCATATTGCTCGACCAATTTCCCTTGAATATGTTCCGTGACCAGCCTGAGGCCTTCGCCACCGAGCAGCAATCCCGTGAGGTGGCCGGAATTGCCATCGATGCCGGTTTCGATCAACAGATGCCCGCCCCATGGCAGGTGTTTCTCTACCTGCCGTTCATGCATAGCGAATCCCTCTCCGATCAGGAGAGATCGGTTTCGTTATTCGAATCGGCGGGCTTGCAGGCGAATCTCAAATGGGCGAAACACCATCGAGAACTGATTCGGCGCTTCGGTCGTTTTCCTCACCGGAATGAGATATTGGGCCGTACGAGTTCCGCCGACGAACTGGCCTATCTGAAATCGGATCAGGCCTTCACGGGTTAGGTTGCGATTGGCGAGGAATGCCTATCGCCCCAAGGCCTTCATGATCGCTGCAGGCACCGCAGCGAAATGGTCGATCTCCATGGTGAATGATCCGCGGCCATGGGTTGCGGAACGTAGCTCCGTGGCGTAGCCGAACATCTCTGAAAGTGGGACCTGATTGCGAATCGCCTTGATCTGTCCCGGCCGGTCCGAGACGCCATCTATTTCAGCGCGTCGATTGGCCAGTTGTGCCAGCACATCGCCCAGGTGTTCTTCCGGTGTGAGCACCTCGGATCGTACGATCGGTTCCAGCAATACCGGTACTCCTTGCTCCAAGCCGCTGCGTAGCGCCATGCCTGCGGCAATCTGGTAGGCCATTTGATTGGAGTCCACGCTGTGTTCGGAACCGTCGATCAATATCACTTTGATGTCGGTAACGGGATAACCGCCGATGACACCGCTTCGGGCCGCCTCGTGGATGCCCTTCTCCACCGCCGGGATATAAGCGGCTGGTATAGCGCCAGCGCTGATGCGGTTTTCGAAAAGCAGGCCTGACCCGGTCTCCCCCGGCGTTATATCGATCACAACATGGCCATACTGTCCATGCCCCCCGGTCTGCCTGACAAATCGACCTTCAACACCCATTGCTGGTTGAGTGATGGTCTCCTTATAGGCAACCTTGGGCTGTCCGGTTCGTACATTGACGCCTTGCTCTCGTTTCAATCTATCCAGCACTACCTCGAGATGAAGTTCCCCCATACCCGAGAGAATCGTCTGTCCGGTCTCATCATCGGTTTCCGCTCTGAAGGTGGGATCGTCTTCCGCAAGGTGGTGCAATGCATCCGCCAGGCGGTCATTATCCTGCGCAGTGATCGGCGCCACTGTGATCTTGATGACTGGTTCGGGAAAGCTGATCGATTCCAGGAGTAATGGATGCTTGGGATCGCAAAGTGTGTCGCCGGTTATCGCATCCTTCATTCCCAACAGGGCGGCGATATCCCCGGCTTGAATGGCCTGTATATCCTCCCGGCGCTCGGCATACATCCGCTCCAGGCGTCCAATGCGCTGGTTTCGCTTGTGGCGGGGGTTGAGCACCATGGCACCCGATTGCAAGCTGCCGGAGTAGACCCGCACGTAACAGAGACGACCTGCATAGGGATCGGTGACGGTCTTGAACAGGAGTGCAGAGAGCGGGGCGTCAATACTGGGAGTGCGTAGCTCCGGTTCACCATTCTCCGGATGAACACCCGGGGTCTCGCCGATATCGAGGGGAGAGGGTAAATAGCGGATCATCGCGTCGAGCAGGGGTTGAACGCCCCTGTTTCGCAGTGCGCTGCCGCAAAGCACCGGCACAATCCCATTGCTAAGGGTAGCGCGACGCAGGGCGGCATGGATCATCTCCTCATCGGTATCACCACCTTCCAACCAAATTGAGAGCAGGGTGTCATCCACTTCGGCGATCTGTTCGATCATTGATGTACGGGCAGCTTGCGCATCAGCCAGGTGTTGCCGGGGTATCTCCTCATACTCCCTATGCGCACCCAATTCATCCCGCCAGCGGATGAGCTGCATGCGGATCAGGTCAATCACACCTGCGAATTCCGCTTCTGCCCCCAGGGGCAGTTGCAGGGGGACGGGATTGGCACCGAGCTGATCGCGAATGGTTTTGAGGGCGTGTTCGAAGTCGGCGCCGACGCGATCCATCTTGTTTATAAAACAGAGACGCGGAACCCGATAGCGGTCCGCCTGGCGCCAGACTGTTTCACTTTGGGGCTCCACACCCTGGGAGGCATCGAATACCACCACCGCCCCATCCAGCACCCGTAGGGCTCTCTGTACCTCTGCTGTAAAGTCGATATGTCCGGGTGTGTCGATGAGATTGATCTGATGATCATCCCAAAAGGCAGAGACAGCTGCGTCGACAATGGTGATACCGCGCTCACGTTCCTGGTCCATCCAATCGGTGACCGTGGTGCCACTGTCAACCGAGCCCAACTGATGGGTGCGGCCCGCATAGTAGAGTATGCGCTCGGTGGTGGTGGTCTTACCGGCGTCGATATGGGCAATCAAGCCAATATTGCGCACGCGCTCAATAGGAACGGCTTTGGCAGTCATAGATTAATGTCTTATTGTTGTTGCAATGTGCGAACACAACACATTCTAGTCTACTCGGGTATCTATGCGGTAACGCCTGAGGGAGAAACAGACACTTGGCCGGTGTCTGTCGTATGGCAGCTGGCTGGTTCATCACAATAGTTGATGAAAATAGTAAGTTTAGATCGCTAATGGTATGGTGAAGATTGACCCCTGCTCAAGAATTTTCTATATTTTTCAGTTAAATGTAGCAAAAACTTAAGATGTTTTTATAATGGCCGTAAGATAAGTATGGGATTTAGGCTGTATTTGAATATTGGGAATTGCCTGCACAGGGATTTGGTAAATCTCTTACTGATTCATATTTAAAGTAAACTGTTTTCCAGGTAGGTGACTATGACTGCCAAAGGGGACTCAAACAGCAAACACTTGCTGCAGCAATTCCCAGAGATCCTGACCCATATCCAGGCCAATTGGCCTGTGCTGCCCTCGGGGATGTGGAATGCCACCGGTGTCAGGTCGGTTTTGCGTTACCTGAATGATCTGACACGAAAGAGTCGACAGGCGGGCCTGGTCAATATCCACCAACTCTCTCAAGCCATCGACAAGGTGATCAACGATATCTTCCAGGAGGATGCCCAACCCGATTCGGAAGAGCTTGACCGCCTCAATCACCTGCTCGAAAAACTTAAACAGGCTATTGCTGCATCTCAGTCCGCCAATGCTGAGAGTGGTGCTGTCTCTTCATCCTACGACCTAATCTATCTGCACAAAAAGGATAGCGCAAAGGATCAAATTACTAGCGCGAGCGAGAATAATGGATGGCGTGTTCTTAGTCTCGACCATGTGGATGATCTGCATACCGCACTGGTCGACGGCAAGGCGAAGGTGATGCTGGTCGATACAGACTATATTCAGGAAATGGGTGAGGTGAACCAACTCCTGGAAGAGTTGCGCTCGCAGAAAAAGAGACGACCGGAACTGATATTTCTCTCAGATCGGTGCGATATAGAGATTCGTCTCGAAGTA
Organism: Candidatus Thiodiazotropha sp. CDECU1; assembly: GCF_963455295.1. Classification (NCBI taxonomy): domain Bacteria; kingdom Pseudomonadati; phylum Pseudomonadota; class Gammaproteobacteria; order Chromatiales; family Sedimenticolaceae; genus Candidatus Thiodiazotropha; species Candidatus Thiodiazotropha sp. CDECU1. The sequence continues at coordinate 2,893,138 of NZ_OY734020.1, read as the reverse complement.
TTGCGAACAGGTGTCACTCAGTGCTTCTCGAATCCAATCAATATCAATGACCTGATGTTGAGTATCAAGCAGGTCATCGCTCCGGAAGTAATCCCTCATTATAGGGTATTGGTGGTTGAGGATGATGAGTCTCAGGCAAAATTCGCCTGTGCCCTGTTACGTAAAGGGGGAATGGAGTGCCTGGCGATCACCGATCCTCTGAATGTGATGGAGGCAGTGGATCAGTTCCAGCCTGACCTTATCCTGATGGATCTCTATATGCCGGGTGCAAACGGGATCGAACTGACCCAGGTGATTCGTGAAAGGGATGAGACGTTGACCATCCCCATCGTCTTTCTCTCCGGCGAAGATGACTTGGAAAAGAAGTTGTTGGCACTTCACTCCGGGGCGGATGATTTTTTGACCAAACCGGTAAGACCGCAACATCTGTTGGCTACTGTTAAAACCCGAATCAACAGGGCCAAACAGATATTCACAGCAGGTAGTAGAGGACTTATCGATCACTCCACGGGACTACGCAACCGAAGGGAGCTGTTGCAGCAACTGGATATAAGTCACCAGGTGATGCAAAACGGAGTGACTGTTTATGCACTGTTTTCCATCACCCTTGCCGATCATGAGCAACATCCTCATATCGATGAGAGCGAGGAGCTTAACGATGTAGTATTGGATGTCGCGGACCTGGTAGGTGCGTTGATCAGCAAACGAGATATCATTGCCAGGACTACGGGTCACAGTCTGGGTGTTTTGATCCAATGCAGTACAGAAGCTGAGATCGAAGCGATTGGCAAATCCTTCTACGAGCAACTCGATGAGGCCCTGGTCGCTGGCTCCGAGGCAGCCGATAAAAATCGCTTCGGAATCGGTGTAGAGCTGATCGATGACAATCAGTTGGATGCCTATCTCCATCTGAAGCGTGCGGAGACCGCCTCACTACAGGCCTATCAACAGGGTTACGAAGGTTTTCTCCACTACAAAGAACAGGCTGCAGACGCCGAAACCAGCCAACACGCCGCCGACGATTTCCAGAAGCAACAGTTGCTTAACGCCCTGAAAACGGGGCTAATAGAGTTCCAGGAGCAACGCTTCAGTGCATCCTTTGATGTTGGCAAGGTGGTTATGGAGCAGTTGCCTGTGCCTGCGCCAGCAACCGATATTGTTTTGATTTCCGATGATATCCATCTTACCGCCGAACGATATGGAATCAGTGATCTGCTAGATCAGTATATCTGCAAGCATGCAATAAAGAGGCTAGGGGATTATGCACTGCAGGGTGAGGCAACCCAATTGATCGTTCACTTATCCGCCCATGCCGCCAATGATGAGACTATTCTCGAGTGTTTAAAGTCCGAATTGCGTAGACTGCAACTGGTAGGCACAGGCTTGATGGTAGAGTTCAATCTCCCCTCATTGGCCTCTAACCTAAAACAGGCACGTCACTTTCTCGGTGAACTCTCGGCCATGGGTATTGCCACCCTGCTTGGTAATTTCGCCTGTAATGAGACCGCCTATAAAGTGCTGGCCTATCTGAAAGCCGATGGGGTGCGTCCCCATGTATCCCTGATGCAGACAAATGCGGAAAAGATTCAGGATATCGCCACACAAGTGCACTCTCTGCATGCAAAGATTATACTCCCGGCGGTGAAGCGATTCGGCCAGATCAGTTTGCATTGGTCCGAGGCGGCGGATTACGTACAGACCGATTATAGTGAGCTAGGTTAGTCAGCGCGCCAAGTCAGAAACTTCCGCAGTGACTATCGCTCACTAGCTCCACCAGGGTTTCACCCGATACCTTGTCAATCGCCAATAGCAGTTCACAGTATTCTGTCTGTATATCCAAGGGTGTTGGATCATCGGCGCAACTACAACCGGCAATAATCCCGCTATAGATGATCGAGACCTTGCAGCGAATGGTGGCTGAAGTCTCCATGCTATCGATGACAATGGCATTGAATGGCTCGGGGCTGACCATGCTACTCAGGGTCAGGCCTTGTTGCAGGGGGAGCTCTCCCGGGTCGATGGCTTCCAGCTCATCCTTCAGGATGGTATTGAAATCGTCGTGATTCCAGGCAATCCGTGCTTTAGGCAGGTGAATCATCTCGGCTCCATGGCTGTTCTAGGGACCTGAATCTAGAACGAGGTACACTAGGGTCGGTTTCTAACGTATTCTAGTCGATCAGGATTATGTCTGAAGATTTCCAGCAACGTCTAGCGTCATGAAAGAGCAACAGGTTCCCACATCACAAAAGCGCATCCTACGGCTCCTGCTACTGATAGCGATTGTGTTTGTCGCCCTGTTGGCACTGTTACTCATTCTACAGCTAACCGAATCCGCGCTCAGCATTTGGCAGATACTCGATCAGCTCTCACCGGCGCTACTGGTTCTCTATGCCATAGGCTTGTTCGGCTTTGCCCTGCTGGTTTCAATCCTGAGTTGGTTGTTGTTACGGCCGGCGAGGCGGAAACCGGTTGATCAGGGATCGAGGGATCTTCTGCCGGAGAACAGGGATGCATTGAGCGAGGCGTTACAGCAAGCGGATGCCAAAGGGGTCGATACCGCGGAGGCACGGCAAGAGTTGCAGGAGCTCGATCAACGGGCTGCGCAACTGACGTTCTACGTGGCCTTTTTCGGTGCCGTATCCGCCGGCAAGAGTGCGCTTATCAAGGCGATTACCGAGGCCGAGGAGATTGAAGTCGATCCCCGCGCCGGCACTACCAGGCAGGTTGCTCACTACCACTATACGGATGGTGAGGATGTGGATCTGCAACTGACCGATGCACCGGGCATACTCGATCCCAACCCCGAGCATGGACGCATTGCCCGCGAGGAGGCAAGACGGGCTCACCTCGTGATCTATGTCTGTGACGGGGAATTGACCCGTGATCAATATCTTGAGCTGTTAGAGCTTCAGGCCCACGAACGCCCCCTGATACTGGCCTTGAACAAACAGGATCGCTTTAGCGAGGAGGAGCTCAAGGCCATCTCGACCAGGATCAGTGAGCGAGTGCCGGAGATTGAGGTAATACCGGTTCAGGCAGGTGGAAAGGAGGAGGTCACGCGTATCGATGCCTCGGGTAGAGAGTGGCGGGAACTGCGTGACAGGGAGGCAAGGATTGAGGGGCTTATGAGTGCGATTGTGCTCCGTATCACCAGGGAGCGGGAGCGGCTGGAAACACAGCGGGATGAGAGCCTGGTACGCTTGGGTGCAGAGAAGCTTCACCTGGCGACCCAGGCCCATCGCCAACAACAAGGGGAGAAGCTGGTGAGACAATACACCGGCAAGGCGATGATGGGAGCCATGGCGGCAATCAGTCCTGGCACCGATATCCTGATCCAGGGCTACCTCGGGGTGCAGATGGTGAAGGCACTGACCTCCCTGTATGAGGTCAAGGCGCGAGAGGTGGATGTTGAACATTTTATCGACCTTGCGAGTCAGAATGTGGGCAAACGCATGACCCTGCTGCTGGCACTGACAGGCAATGTATTAAAAGCCTTTCCAGGTGTGGGCACAGTGACAGGGGGATTGATCCATGCCGTCGCCTACGGCCTGATTTTTGAGGGCCTGGGCAAGGCCGTGGTTAAGACCCTGCATGAGAGCGGTACCCTCAAGACCGTTCAGGCACTGGACTATTTCGAGGAGGCGCTGAGTGGAAATCTGGAAAGCCGTGCAAAACATTTTGCCCGGCTGGCTGTGGAAGAGTACAGAAAAAGAGAGTGATTCCAATCCAGGGCCCCAAGGGGAAGAACATCTCCAGTTGGCGCGGGAGAATCTACGCGAGCTGTTAGAGGATGAACGCCTGCCTAATGGTGTGCGCGACAGCCTGAAAGATGACTTCATGCAGGTCGAGGCGATGCTCGACAAGCTGGAGCACGGTCACCTGCATATTGCTGTATTCGGCCGGGTCAGCGTGGGTAAATCGGCGCTGCTGAACGCCCTCTTGGGGGAGGAGCGATTTGCGGTCAGCGCCCTGCACGGTGAGACGCGGCATAGCGACATGGCGCCCTGGCAGGAGGTTGAGGCTGGCGGGGTCTATCTTATCGACACGCCAGGTATCAATGAGATCAGTGGTGAGGCGCGTGAGCGGATGGCCGAGGATGTGGCAGGTCGTGCCGATCTGGTGCTGTTCGTGGTGGATGCCGACCTGACCCAAACCGAGTTGCAGGCCATACGCTCCCTGCATCAGCGCAACCGGCCGATCCTGGTGGTGCTCAACAAGTCCGATCGCTATACCGATGATGAGTTGAAGCTCTTGCTCGCCAGTCTGCAGGAGAAGCTACAGGGGCTGGTCGCTGCTTCCTTTATCGTGCCGGTGGCAGCTCATCCCGCGCAACGAATCTATCTGCAAACGGATGACAAAGGTAGAGAGCAGGAGATCCGCAAACGCCCTCTGCCCGATGTGACCCAGCTGGCTAACAGTCTATGGCAGCTGATCGAGCGCGAGGGTATGGTGCTCTCTGTACTCAATGCCAGCCTGTTCGCCGGTGAGCTCAGTGACGAGGTTGCCAGTCGAATCGTGAAGGTGCGTCAGGAGGTGGCGGAGCGGGTAATAGGTGGCTATTGCCTGGGTAAGGGTGTTGCGGTTGCACTGAATCCGATACCGGTTGCCGATATCGTGGCTGCCCTGGCGCTGGATGCCTCGATGGTCATGCATCTGGCTCGTGTCTACGGCATGTCCCTGTCCCGGGGTGAGGCAGGAGAGCTGATAAAAACCATCGGTGCCCAGATGGCACTGCTGATGGCCACCGTATGGACAGTGAATGTGGCCGCCAGCGCCCTCAAGGCAGGCAGTGCAGGCCTCTCGACCCTGGTGACCGCAGCGGCCCAGGGGGCGATGGGCTATTACACAACCTATGTCGTGGGTAAAGCGGCCCAGCGTTATTTCGCCCAGGGGCGCTCATGGGGGAGTGGCGGACCCAAGACCATCGTGCAACAGATCCTGGAGTCCGTGGACAAGGATTCCATCCTGCAGCAGGCGCGGGAAGAGATCCGCCAGAGGCTGCGCGTCTAAGCTGAGCTATTCAGTCCACAAATAAAGGAAAATTCAAGGTTACTCAAAGGGAATTGGTGGGGCAGGGCCCCACCCTACCTATCCAATCAGCGTGTAGGGTGGGGTTCTGCCCACCGAAACACAAGCATCACCAAGGCACCGAAATATCTGGAGGGTTCAACGGTGCGGCAAGCCGCACCCTGCACCTGAGGGTCACATGGGCACTTTGTGTGCACATAGCTCTAACGCCTTTGATCCTCAGTAATTGACCTCTACCGCGGCACAAAGATAGCGCATCAGGGAGTCGGTCTGTTTGAAACCTCTGGCCACGAAGTTACTAAACGAGGTCTTGAGGATCTCTTCACTATCGAAGGGTTTGAGGGCGATGAAGTCCTTGCGTTTCAGATCCTCCAGCAGCGGATGGTCGGGGGGAAAGCCCCTCGGCGGTCTGATCAAGCTGTCCCCGGCAAGTTGAAAGTGCCTGCGGAATGGATTCTCTTTCAGTGCCGCCTGCCAGGCTGCGGGATTGTCAGTGATGAAGTTTCTGATTTTGGCCAGGGTCTTGGACTCCGGGTGCCAGATTCCCGCACCGAGGAAACACTCACCGGGCTCGATGTGGAGATAGAATCCAGGGGCATGCACATCCTTGCCCAGATTGTGTCTGAACTGAATCCCGATATTGTTTTTATAGGGGGTCTTGTCCTTGGAGAAGCGGGTATCCCGATAGACGCGCATCAACGAACCGCCGGTTTTTTTGGCGATGGCGCGAAACTCGGTTGAGATATCCCTCAGTTTTGGCGCCATCTCTTCGATAAATGCGAGAGCCGGTTCTCTGACACTGGATTCGTATTGCTGTTTGTTCTCGGCGAACCATTCGCGATTATTGTTGTGTGACAGTGCTACCAGGAAAGGGAGGGTCTGCGGTGGAAAGCCTTTGAACCTATCCATGTATCTACAGGATCAGACGCCGTATTTACTGAAAATGGCGTGTCTAACCGGGCAGGTGCATACCACCTGATTACCCAATTTGGAACTGTAGGGGCAGCCTTTACCCTTACCGCAAACCATTCGCGATGTATTGTCGGTGGTTAATCTGATACCACACAGCTTGTAATCACTTTCTGTGAGACAGGCATGATTTTTGGTGCACTTTTTCGCCTCTAACAAGGTTTCCAGTGGTATATTGAAACGTCTGGGACTATGCATTGATCTAGATTATCGTTATTTCCCCTAACCTTGCCAGTGTATGCAGGGGGAATGCAATTGGGGATTACACCCAAGTTGGCACCTCACTGAGTGTTAAATACCACCGATCAGTGAGGCATGCACGCCACTACGCTTGAAGTGTGAGAGCAGGTCCCTTGAATGAATAGTCTGTGGATCGTAATCAACCACCATCAGGTGAGGTGTTTTGATGTGAGCGCATGCGCTGACAACACCCCTCACCCCGGAGAGATTTTTTTCTATATTTTGTATCTGTTCTTGAGATAAGGATTCATTGATATGAACCACCGCATTGGCGTCGAAATTGATCATTTGCTCCTCCCAACATTATAAATCCGTTAAGATTGAAATTAGCGTAGATGGCTAGGATTACAATGCGGGGAAATCCCAACACTTTATAGGGTTAAATCCTTATCCTGCTTAGTCTGATAGGCGGGTAATTCACAATATCACCCGTGAGTTGTCTGTTTAAGCATGGGCAGTGTGCGGTATGTTAGACATAGAATAACGAATAGTGACGAGGCTCTATGCATCTCGATACATTTCTGTTTTCAGCGTTGCTTTTGCTGATCGCAACCTCGGTTGCCGTGGCGCTGTTCAAGCATCTGGGTCTGGGCTCCATATTGGGTTTGCTGGTGGCCGGCATAATTGTCGGCCCGTATTCCCCCGGCCCGTATGTGACAGAGCATGTGGAGGATGTCAGACACTTCACTGAGCTGGGTGTGGTTTTATTGCTCTTCATCATTGGCCTGGAGATGAGGCCGCGTCGCTTGTGGGCGATGCGTAGAGAGGTGTTTGGCCTGGGACTGCTGCAGATTCTTGTGACCGGCCTGATATTGGCATTTTACTTCAATCAATGGCAGACATCCTGGCTGCTATCCCTGCTGATAGGGCTTACCTTTGCGCTCTCTTCAACCGCCTTTGTGATCCAGATTCTGCAGGAACGAGGGGAGATTGCCAGCCCCCACGGCACGACCGCCTTTTCAATCCTGTTGATGCAGGATCTGGCCATCGTGCCCCTATTGGCCCTGGTACCGATCTTTTCCGAGACAGGCGGGGTCTCCGCCGAGATCCCCGTATGGCAACAGCTGATGATCGAGATCGGGATGATTGCCATGGTTGTGGTGGTGGGTCGTTATGTCCTGCCGTTCGTGCTCAATCAGTTGGCAAAACAGGGCAACAGAGAGGGCTTTCTGTTGGTCGTCATGTTGGCTGTATTCCTGGCTGCCTGGGTCATGGATCAGGTGGGTCTGTCCATGGCCCTTGGGGCCTTTGTCATGGGTATGCTGTTATCGGGATCGAGCTACCGATTACAGATTCAGGCCTTCGTCGAACCCTATAAGGGTTTGCTGATGAGTCTGTTCTTTGTCGCAGTCGGTATGTCGATCGACTTTGCCGCTATCTCTAGCCACTTTGGGATCTTTATTCAGCATATTCTTGTCATTGTATCGATCAAGTTTTTGGTGCTGTTTCTGCTTGCCCTCGGTTTCGGCTATTCAAAAAAGATTGCGATGCGGGTGAGTTTCTTTCTTGCCCAGGGCGGTGAGTTCGGATTTGTTCTGTTCGCTGCGGCAAAAGCCCTGAACGTGGTGGACGATGCCACCTTCGTCACAGCCGTGGGTGTGATATCCGTGAGTATGTTGTTGACCCCCTTACTGATTGGCGTCAGTGATCAATTGGCAAAGCGATTGGACAGCAGCGGCGCCAAAACCGATGACTTGCGCTATCCATCGGATAAAGGCGGGGAGAGTCGACGGGTGATTATCGGCGGATACGGTCGTGTGGGACATACCGTTGCGGTGCTGCTGCATAGCAGTGGCGTGCCGATCGTTGTGTTCGATACCCATCCGGACCGTGTCGCTCAGGGTAAGAAGGATGGCCTGCCGGTCTACTATGGGGATATCAGCGATCCCGATCTGCTCGATGCCGCCAATGTTGGCAACGCCTCTTTGGTGGTATTGACCGTGGACAGCGGTACTGTCGCCTTGCGCACTACTTCCCATGTGCGCAACACCTACCCTCATGTTCCGGTGGTCTCAAGGGCGCGTGATCTCGAGGCCTGTGGCCACCTGGTCAGTGCGGGGGCAAGTCATGCCTTTCCTGAGGCACTGGAGAGTAGCCTGCGCCTCGGGGCTATCGCACTGCAGATGGTTGATGTACCGAATGACAGTGTCGACCTGCTGCTGCAGGGGGTGAGACAGGACAACTATACATTGGTGAAGTCGGATGATGATGTGGTGCGGAAAAAATAGTGATTTTATAAGAATCCAGGGATATCACCGAATCAGTCAACTAGGGTATCCAAGCCAATACGTAATTATTATCAATAAGTTGCGTTATAAATGTGGAGCATTATCTAGGTGTATTAACATAGTTTAACACTCGGGTATTACATTTGTAATATTTCTCGTCTAAGCTAGCTCATACAAGGTTAGATCCTATAAAGACGAATGTATAAAACGACAAGGGCAGAGTCAGAAGGAAGACTGCCTCCATGTCAGTCAAATTTGATATCAGGTAACTGCAGGTTAGGTTTGCATGTATGGGACTCGGGGAGAGATGAAATGCCAAAGTTGACCAGTGGTATTACACAAAAAGAACGGCTAAAAGTAATCCAATCCATAGATATGATCAAAGCAGCACGAAACGATCATGAGAAACAGATATTGCAGCGCTATCGGGATATGGTTGCCAGAGAGTTCAATGATGTCCAGACACTTGCAGTGAGCGGTGAATAGATAATTCAATCTTCCAGGCTAGCTTTTATCAACTTGGGTTACTGCTTGCGCAGACAATGCTTGACCATTAATCTCCTTGCTGTCCGGTCCCATTAGATAGAGATAGTTATTCATTATCTGATCAGGCAGAGGTAAGCTGGTGGGATCCTCACCGGGATAGGCCCAGGCGCGCAGGGCCGTCTGTGTCGGACCCGGGGCGATGCTGTTGACCCGAATCTGACTGCTTTCCAATTCTTCGGCCAGTGTCTGCATCAATCCTTCGATGGCGAATTTGGATACCCCATAGGCACCCCAGTAGGCCCGGCCTTTTCGGCCCACCCGATCCGATGTGAATAGGATAGAGGCGTCATCCGCCTTGCGCAGCAGTGGCAGACAGGCCTGGGTCAGCAGGAATGCAGCGTTCAGATTGACTTGGATGACGCTGTTCCAGGTTACCGGATCGAAATCGTCGATACGACTCAAGAGTGCAAGTTTGGCAGCATTGTGGAGCAGGCCATGTAATTGACCGAACTCCTGATAGAGGCTCTCGCCCAGGGCATAATAGTCCTCGGTCGGTGCCTTCTCCAGGTCGAAGGGTATAAGCGCCGGTGTGGGCCATCCGGCCGCTTCTATCTGGTCGTAAGTCTGCTCCAGTCTGTGCTCATTGCGTCCCAGTAGCACCACTGTTGCACCATATTCGGCAAATTTTTTAGCCGCCGCCTGGCCGATTCCGCTGCCGGCTCCGGTAACCAGAATGACGCGTTCATTGAGCAGGTCTTTGTCGGGATTGTAGTCTTGCATGGAGTAGGTTGGTTCTTGTCGGGGGGTGCATTATAGCCGCGCGCCGTCAGCAACGATATTGAAAATTCTCATAGCAAGGAAAATTTTCAGAGGTAACTGATATTTGCGGCCTGATCAATCAACCCACTTCAATATCTCCATGGGGTGGCTGATCTGCCCATCCGCCCGCCATGCCAGGGGGTCGTCGTTTTCGTCAAGATAACCGAACAGGGCCACCAGGGTCTTGGTGCCTGCGTTTCGGCCAGCTTCGATATCCCGTACCGCGTCACCCACATAGATAGCCTGCGACGGATCTATACCCGTCTGTTGGCAGGCATGCAGAATGGGTAGCGGATGTGGCTTGGCATGGGGCGTTGTGTCACCACTGACAATGGCACTGGCACGATTGTCCAAGCCCAGTTTTTGCATCAAGGCGTCTGTCAGCCAAGCGGGTTTGTTGGTCACGATACCCCAGTGAATGCCTCGTACCTCGAGCTCCTCGATGAGTGTTTCCATGCCGTCAAATGGCTTGGTGAGTACTGCAATATTGTTGGCGTAGATACGCAGGAACTGCTGTTGCAGTTCAGTGTATCCGGGATCCTCAGGTTCGATATCGAACGCCACTTTCAACATTGCCCGGCTGCCATGGGAAACAGCAGGCCGCACCTTCTCGAATGGGATCTCTTCCCGACCTTCCTGGGTCAGTACCTGATTCAGTGCGGAATGGAGATCAGCAGCGGTATCGGCAAAGGTGCCGTCGAGATCGAACAGGACACATTTAACGGTCATTGGTATCAGCAGTCAGCGGCTGGGGAGCGTCATATCATTACGCTTCCCTGGTTGCGGCAACCAGATAGTTGACATCCACATCGCTGCTCAGTTTGTAGATTTGAGTGAGCGGATTGTAACTCATTCCGGTCATGCCCAGGGTGGTCAAACCGGCCTCCCGCAACCAGCCTTGGAGTTCGGAGGGACGGATGAACTTGGCATAATCGTGGGTACCTTTGGGCAGTAGCTTCAACACATACTCGGCACCAACGATGGCAAACAGATAGGATTTGGGGTTACGGTTGATGGTGGAAAAAAAGAGATTACCGCCCGGCTTGACCAAACGGGCGCAGGCATTCACCACCGAAGCGGGATCGGGCACATGCTCCAGCATCTCCATGCAGGTCACGACATCGAATTGTTCCGGCTGCTCCTCCGCCAGGCGCTCCACCGGAATGCGTTCATAGTTGATCTCCAGGCCAGACTCCAACAAATGGAGTCTGGCAACCTGAAGGGGGGCTTCACCCATATCGATACCGGTCACCTGGGCACCATTGGCCGCCATGCTTTCGGATAGAATCCCGCCACCGCAGCCTACATCGAGCACCTGCTTTCCATCCAGGGGAGCAAGTCGCTTAATATATTCCAGGCGCAGCGGATTGATCTCATGCAGGGGTTTGAACTCGCTATGCGGGTCCCACCAACGGGACGCCAGCTCTTCAAACTTGCTGACCTCTGCATGGTCAACATTTATCTCTTCAGTGCTCATGCTTTTACTAGATAGTGGTGTTGATTTATGGATTAGTGTTAACAGGCCCTAGGTTACACAGCGTTGCAGCCTTTTTCGAGGGCTGCCTATTTAAGCAAGCGTTTCCTTATCTGTCGACATCCGACGCCATGATGCGTTCCCGCCAATCTACGGTCTGCGCCATCATCTGCTGCGTGTCCAGGGTGGTCAGGCTGCCTTCGCTGACAACGGGTCGGCCGGCGACCCAGACATGAGTGACCTGTTCACGCCCTGCGGCATAGACCAGTTGAGAAATGGGGTGGTAGACAGGCAGGGTGTTGACTCGATTCAGATCCACCGCAACCATGTCGGCCGATTTTCCGGCTTCAAGGGATCCTGTCTCCTGTTGCAGACCGAGTGCCAGTGCACCGTTGATGGTCGCCATCGAGAGCGCCTTGGCGGCGGGCAGCGCACTGGCATCGTTCGCCACACCCTTGGCGAGGAGGGCGGCGCTGCGCATCTCGCTGAACATATCCAGATCGTTATTGCTGGCGGCGCCGTCGGTACCCAATGCCACGTTGATACCCGCCTTCATGAGCTTCACAACCGGGCAGAATCCGCTCGCCAGTTTCTGGTTCGATTCGGGGCAGTGCACCACATGGCCGCCGCTGGCGGCAAACAGCTCCAGCTCGGCCGCCTCGAGATGGGTCATATGTACCGCCGCCAGCGAGGGTGACAGCAGCCCCAGATCATTCAGTCTGGCCATCGGCCGTTTGCCGTGATGTTGCAGGCCCTGCACGATTTCGTCATGGGTTTCATGAACATGCATATGTACAGGTATCTCAAGTTCATCCGCCAGAGTGCGGATTCTCTCCAGTATGGGATCAGCCACGGAGTAGGGGGCATGGGGGGCAAACGCGGTATGGATAATTGGGTTGGTGCGGAATTGATCGTGGACCTGCAGCCCCTTATGCAGATAATCGTCGCCGTCACTGGCCCAGGCAGATGGGAAATCGATGGCTATCAGGCCAAGCACTGCACGTATCCCTGCACTGCTTGCAACCCGTCCGGTGATGTCGGGAAAAAAGTACATGTCGTTGAAACAGGTGGTGCCACCAAGGAGCATCTCGGCGACAGCCAACTGGGTACCGTCGTGGATGAACTCCTCACTTACCCACTTGGCCTCGGCAGGCCAGATGTGTTCGTTCAGCCATGTCATCAGGGGCATATCATCGGCCAGGCCCCTGAGCAGGGCCATTGCCGCATGGGTATGGGTATTGATCAGGCCGGGGATCAGCGCATGGCCCCGCAGGGTGGTCTCCTGTGTCGACTGAAACCGGGATGTCACCTGGTCGGTGGGCAGGATGGCGCTGATGCGTCCCCGCTTTACCACCAGTGTGTGGTCGCTATAGACATGGTTTTCTGGGACCACAGGAATGATCCATTCCGCATGGATGAGTTGATCGACCTGTTCAGGCATGACGCTGTCCCTTTAGAACTGAATAGTGTGAGACACTACACTTGCTCCCTGAACAAATGCAACGTTAGCTTATTTACCTTGGACCTAGGTAGGCGCCTGACGGTTGTCTTTCGCAGTAGCGGCAAGGATGCCGCGTAAGCCCCGTCACGATAGGATGTCGTGTCGGGGCGTCGGAGAAAGACAACCGTCAGGCGCCCGCAGAGGACAGAAAGATGCTCGACAATACCGTGCAGACACTCACCTTGGGATTGATAACTTGGCAATGTAAATAATGAAAAGACTAATCACAGAAAAATAGTATGGATCTACCAAAACAGATTAATCAGGTCACTGCAGACGATGCCATCCTATGGCGGGATGGGCACCTGTTTCTATTGGATCAACGTAAACTACCAGGCGAAGTGACCTTTCTGGAATTGCACAGCGCTGCAGAGACCGCCCGGGCAATCACAGAGATGGTGGTGCGCGGCGCGCCGGCTATCGGTATTACCGCGGCCTACGGTGTGGTGTTGGCAGGGAGTCTGGCGTTCCAGTCATCCCCTGAAGATTGGAAAGGGGCAATCGAGTCAGACCTTGAGTCTCTGCGGCGATCCCGCCCGACCGCGGTCAACCTGTTTTGGGCGTTGCGAAGGATGGCGGCGTTGATACAGACCCTGCCGGATAACAAGGACCCGGGGGATGATCTGCTGCAAGAGGCGGTGAGGATCCATACACAGGATAGGGAGGCCAATCGCCGCATGGGCGAACTGGGTGCCTCACTGCTCGAGGCCGATAGTGGCGTCATCACCCATTGCAACGCGGGTGCCCTCGCCACCGGCGGTTACGGTACCGCCCTGGGGGTGATCCGATCCGCCCATAAGCGGGGACTGATCCGGCAGGTATTCGCGGATGAGACACGACCCTGGTTGCAGGGTGCCCGTCTGACGGCCTGGGAACTGTTGCAGGATGGCATACCCGTCACCCTCCTGGCAGATGGGGCCGCCGCCCATCGCATGGCCCAGGGGGGGGTGGACTGGATTATTGTGGGATCGGACCGGATTGCTGCAAATGGCGACGTGGCGAACAAGATCGGTACCTATAGCCTGGCGGTGGCGGCCAAGCACCATGGTGTCAAGGTGATGGTGGCGGCGCCGACCTCAACCATCGATATGGAGATCCCGTGTGGCAGCGAAATTCCCATCGAGATGAGGGATGCAGATGAGCTGCTCTCCTGTGGTGGGCGACAGATTGCCGCGGATGGTGCCGGGGTATGGAACCCGGTGTTCGATATCACCCCGGCAGAATTGGTTAACGCAATTGTCACAGAAAGGGGCGTTGTGCTCTCGCCAAATGAGAAAAAGATAGAAAAAATGATGATGAATCGGCCTGAGAGCCTCTGAAACTGGATTTCAGGCGTTTTTTATACAGCACAGTGTCAGGGGGCTATGGTACAATGCGCTTTTTCTGACGCCTCACTCTGTTGGTGGGGGCGATAGCAAAAGACAAGAGCCAGATGACCGAATTCGCCAAAGAAGTACTCCCAGTCAATCTCGAAGATGAGATGCGGCAGTCCTACCTGGACTATGCCATGAGCGTTATCGTGGGCAGAGCCCTGCCGGACGTGCGCGACGGACTCAAGCCTGTGCATCGGCGCGTGCTGTATGCGATGAATGAGCTGGGTAACGATTGGAACAAGGCCTACAAGAAATCGGCGCGTATCGTGGGTGATGTGATCGGTAAATACCATCCCCATGGCGATACGGCTGTGTACGACACCATTGTGCGCATGGCCCAGCCCTTTTCCATGCGCTACATGCTGGTGGATGGACAGGGAAACTTTGGCTCGGTGGATGGGGACTCCCCCGCTGCCATGCGTTATACCGAAGTGCGTATGGCGCGTATCGCCCATACCATGCTGGACGACCTGGACAAGGAGACGGTCGATTTCGTTGCCAACTATGACGAAACAGAACGGGAACCTGCCGTCCTGCCGGCGCGGATTCCCAACCTGCTGATCAATGGGTCGGCCGGTATTGCGGTGGGTATGGCAACCAATGTGCCGCCGCACAATCTTACCGAAGTGATCGATGCCTGTGTTGCGGTGATCGATGAGCCGGAGATCAACATCGATCAGCTGATGGCACATCTGCCAGGCCCCGATTTTCCTACTGCGGGCCTGATCAACGGTGCCAGCGGTATCAAAGAGGCCTACCACACCGGACGTGGCAGGATCTACATGCGCGCGCGCAGCGAGATAGAGACAGATGAGAGCAACGGTAAGCAGACCATCATCGTCAATGAGTTGCCCTATCAGGTCAACAAGGCGCGCCTGATCGAAAAGATCGCCGAGCTGGTG
The DNA here is from genome assembly GCF_963455295.1 of Candidatus Thiodiazotropha sp. CDECU1. Taxonomy (NCBI): domain Bacteria; kingdom Pseudomonadati; phylum Pseudomonadota; class Gammaproteobacteria; order Chromatiales; family Sedimenticolaceae; genus Candidatus Thiodiazotropha; species Candidatus Thiodiazotropha sp. CDECU1. The sequence goes on along the minus strand of NZ_OY734020.1, from coordinate 2,878,118 downwards.
AAGGATAAACGCATCGAAGGCATCACCGAGCTGCGTGACGAGTCGGACAAGGATGGGATGCGCATCGTCATCGAGCTGCGTCGTGGCGAGGTGGCGGAGGTGGTGCTCAACAACCTCTACCAGCAGACTGCCATGCAGAGTGTATTCGGCATCAACATGGTGGCCCTGGTGGATGGCCGTCCACGGCTGCTCAATCTCAAACAGCTGCTTGAGTTCTTTATCCGTCACCGCCGCGAGGTAGTGACCCGGCGTACCCTGTTCGAACTGCGCAAGGCGAGAGACAGGGCGCATGTGCTGGAGGGCCTGGCGGTAGCGCTGGCCAATATCGATGAAGTGATCGCGTTGATCAAACAGGCCGCCAGTCCGGCAGAGGCGAAGAGGGAGCTTCTGGCCCACCATTGGCAGTCTGGTGCAGTGGAATCGATGCTTAGCCGGACAGGAGCGGACAGTACCCGACCGGAGGATCTGAGCGCCGAGTTCGGCCTTACCGAGCAGGGCTATCGCCTGACCGAGGTTCAGGCCCAGGCCATTCTGGACCTGCGTCTGCACCGCCTGACCGGTCTCGAGCAGGACAAGATTATCAAGGAGTACGAGGAGCTGCTGGATAAGATCGCCGATCTTCTCGATATTCTTGGCAGTCCCGACCGGTTGATGCAGGTGATTCGAGGCGAGTTGCTGGATATACGGGAACAGTATGGTGACGAGCGTCGCACCGAGATTATCGAAAATCGCCTCGATCTCACCCTGGAGGACCTGATCACCGAAGAGGATGTGGTGGTGACCCTCTCCCATGCGGGTTATGCCAAGGCGCAGCCGATCACTACCTATCAGGCCCAGCGACGGGGCGGCAAGGGCAAGATCGCCACCGCCACCAAGGATGAGGATTTCGTCGACAAGCTGTTTGTGGCCAGTACCCACGATACCATTCTCTGCTTTTCCAATATGGGTAAGGTCTACTGGCTGAAGGTCTATGAGTTGCCCCAGGCCGGGCGCAATGCCCGCGGCAAACCGATCGTCAACCTGTTACCCCTGGAAGGGGAGGAGCAGATCAACGCCATCCTGCCGGTGCGTGAATATGACGCCGACCGCTATGTGTTCATGGCGACCAGTTCCGGTACCGTGAAAAAGACCTCACTGGAGGCCTTCTCCCGGCCTCGGGCCAACGGCATCATCGCGGTGGATCTGCGCGATGGCGACAAGCTGGTCGGGGTTGCCGTAACCGATGGGGACCAGGATATTCTGCTCTTCAGCAGCAGTGGCAAGGCGGTACGATTCTCGGAATCGAAGGTCAGGGCGATGGGCAGGACCGCATGCGGTGTTCGGGGTATCCGACTGGAGGATGAGCATCGGGTCGTCTCCCTGATCGTTGCCGCAGAAGGTGACGTGCTGACCATCACAGAGAATGGCTATGGCAAGCGCACAGCCATCAAAGAGTATCCGCTGCACGGCCGGGGTGGCCAGGGCGTTATTTCGATCCAGACCTCGGAGCGCAACGGCGCTGTGGTCGGTGCCGTTCAGGTGATCGAAGAGGATGAAGTGATGATGATCTCCGACGGTGGGACCCTGGTGCGAAACCGGGTCAGTGAAATCTCGCAGATGGGACGTAACACCCAGGGTGTGATCATGATCCGCCTCAGCAGCGATGAGCGTCTTATCGGAGTGGAGCGGATTGAAAGTCTCGACACCGAGATAGATGAGGATGTGGATCCGGATCAAACTGACACCAGTGATTGATTAGCTCAGTCCCGCACTTAATCTCCCCGACAGTTGCCCACAGAATATTTGATTGATGAATTTCCAAATTATTCACCATATTGAGAGGCTATAGATGTCACGAGTCTTTAACTTTAGTGCCGGTCCCGCGATGTTACCGGAAGAGGTTCTGCAACAGGCAATGGTAGAGATGCTTGATTGGCAAGGCACAGGTATGTCTGTCATGGAGATGAGCCACCGGGGGAAGGAGTTCATGTCCATCGCGGAACAGGCCGAATCGGACCTGCGTGAGTTGCTGCAGATACCTGAAAGTTACAAGGTGATGTTCCTCCAGGGTGGTGCTTCGAGTCAGTTTGCCATGGTGCCGATGAATCTGACCCGGGAAAAATCTAAAGCCGACTATATCAACACCGGCTCCTGGTCGAAAAAAGCGATTGCGGAAGCCAAACGTTATGCCACTGTGAACCTGGCCGCTACCACTGAAGAGACGAAGTTCACAACCACCCCCAGCCAGTCGGAACTCAGTCTCGACCCGGATGCCGCCTATGTGCACTACACTCCGAATGAGACTATCCAGGGTGTGGAGTTCCCCTATCTGCCGGACACCGCCGGTGTGCCGCTGGTTGCGGATTACTCATCCACCATCCTGTCACGCCCGATCGATGTTTCCCGATATGGGATCATCTATGCCGGCGCGCAAAAGAACATAGGACCGGCCGGTCTGACCATTGCCATCGTCCGCGAGGACCTGATTGGTCATGCCATCGATAATACGCCGGCGATGTTTCAGTATGCGACCCATAGTGATAACGGCTCCATGTACAACACACCGCCGACCTATGGCTGGTACCTTGCCGGTCTGGTATTCAAATGGTTGAAGGAGAAAGGTGGTCTGACGGGTATGGCCGCCATCAATCAACGCAAGGCGGAGGCCCTGTATAGCGTCATCGACAGTTCCGCTTTCTATGCCAATCCGGTATCACCCGAGAGCCGCTCCTGGATGAATGTGCCATTCACCCTGGCGAACGCGGAGCTGGATGGGAAATTCATCGCAGAGGCAAGCGCGGCCGGTCTCAAGACCCTCAAAGGCCACCGCTCGGTGGGTGGGATGCGCGCCAGTATCTATAACGCCATGCCCGAAGCCGGGGTCCAGGCGCTTATCGATTTCATGACTGAGTTTGAACGGGTGAATGGATAACTGACATGTACAAGATTCTGACATTGAACAATATCTCCGTGGCAGGCCTTGATCGACTGCCCCGTGACACATATGAAGTTGCCTCTGAAATCACCCATCCGGATGCGATCCTGTTGCGTTCCTACAAAATGCATGGGATGACCATCCCTGAAACGGTAAAGGCGATCGGACGGGCCGGTGCCGGTGTGAATAATATTCCGGTGACCGAGATGACCGAAAAGGGGATCCCGGTCTTCAATGCGCCGGGTGCGAATGCGAATGCGGTCAAGGAGCTAGTGCTTGCGGGTGCGCTGCTGGCGGCGCGTAACCTGGGACAGGCCTGGCGCTTCGCCACGGATCTGTCCGGGGAAGATTCGGTCATATCCAAACAGGTCGAGACGGGCAAGAAGAATTTCGTCGGCTTTGAACTGCCGGGACGTACCATGGGCGTCATCGGCCTGGGTGCCATCGGCGTCAAGGTCGCCAATGCCTGCCGTGCATTGGGTATGAATGTTGTCGGTTACGATCCAACGATTACGGTTCAAAGCGCATGGAAACTCGCTTCGGAAGTGGAACAGGCATTGAGCGTGGATGACCTGCTCTCAAAATCCGACTTTGTCACTTTTCATGTGCCGCTGACGGATGCCACAGCCAATATGATCAATGCCGAGCGGCTGAAACTGATGAAGCCCGGGTCGGTGCTACTCAATTTTGCCCGCAACGGTATTATCGATGATGAAGCCACTGTGGCCGCCTTGGACAGCGGTCAGCTCTATGCCTATGTGTGTGATTTTCCGAGCAACCTGCTGAAGGAGCATCCAAGGGTGATCACTTTGCCTCACTTGGGGGCCTCAACCAAGGAAGCCGAAGATAACTGTGCGATCATGGTGGCCGAGGAGGTGCGTGACTATCTGGAAAACGGCAATATCATCAATTCAGTCAATTTTCCCGCCATCAATCTGCCGAGAAACGGCGGCTATCGCATCGCTGTGGTGAACAGTAATGTACCCAATATGGTGGGACAGATCTCCACCGATCTGGCGAATGAGGGGCTGAATATCCTGGACATGCTCAACAAGTCCCGGGACGATATCGCGGTAACCCTGCTGGACGTGGACAAGCAACCCGGCGCTGAATTGTTGCAGACCCTGGCTTCCATCGACGGTGTATTGTCGGTACGCTCATTATCCGGCAGGGAGTAGGACCAACCCGGGATTAGTCTTAACAGGCCCTAGGATCAAGCCATGAATGATGATGCGAAACTGAGTGCCATCCGGAATCGAATCGATGAGATCGATCTGCAGTTGCAGCAGCTGATCAGTGAGCGCGCGGGTGCCGCCCAAGAGGTCGCACGCATCAAATTGAAAGAGGATCCGCAGACAGAATTCTATCGCCCCGAACGCGAGGCAGAGGTATTGCGACGCATCAAGGAGCGAAACCAGGGTCCGTTACAGGATGAGGAGGTGGCGAGGCTGTTTCGGGAGATCATGTCGGCCTGCCTGGCCTTGGAACAGCCCCTGAGCATTGCCTTTCTCGGACCGGATGGAACCTATACCCAGGAGGCGGTGCTTAAACATTTTGGTCATTCGGTTCATACCGAGGCCATGGGATCCATACCCGATACCTTTCGCGAGGTCGAAGCAGGCGCCTGTCAGTATGGGGTGGTGCCGGTGGAGAATTCCACTGAAGGGGTGATTACCCACACCCTGGATACCTTCGTCAATTCTCCACTGCGTATCTGTGGTGAGGTCTCCCTGCCGATCAATCATCAACTGCTCAGTCGCGAGACCAGCATCGCGCAGATAAAGGTGGTCTACACACATGCTCAATCCCTGGCCCAGTGTCGGGGTTGGCTCGATCAGCATCTTCCCCATGTGGAGCGGGTTGCCGTTGGCAGCAACGCCGAGGCCGCCAGGCTTGCAACCGAGATCGCCAATGCCGCTGCCATTGCCGGTGAAGCTGCCGCTGAGATCTATCAGCTCGGCCTGTTGGCATCGAACATTGAGGATGAACCTGGCAACACGACCCGGTTTCTGGTGATCGGCAAGCAGGATTCAGCATTCAGTGGTGATGACAAAACCAGTATCATGTTCTCCACTCACAACAAGGCGGGGGGTCTGCATACAATGCTTACACCGTTTGCCGAACACAATATCAGTATGACGCGGATCGAGTCTCGGCCATCCCGCAGGGGGCGCTGGGACTATCTTTTTTTCGTCGATGTGGAGGGGCATAGAAGTGATGACAATCTCGCTGCGGCCCTGTCCGAGATTGAGCAGGCAGCTACCCAGTTCAAGGTCCTCGGGTCATATCCCAAGGCAGTTATATAGCCTTTGATTCCTCACTTCGAGGGCCTTGGTTGAACACTATGACATCTCAGACAAACCCTTTTCTTGAGCTTGCCGCACCGGGTATCGATGCCTTGAAACCCTATTTGCCCGGTAAGCCGATATCTGAGTTGGAACGTGAATTGGGTATCGCTCACTCGATCAAACTGGCCTCCAACGAAAATCCCCTGGGTGTAAGCGAGAAAGTCATCCAGGCAATCGCCAATTCTACCCCTGAGTTGTCACGCTATCCCGATGGCGGGGCCTTTCAGCTACACCAGAGACTGGCCGAAAAGCATGCTGTCGATCCAGCCTGCATCACCCTTGGTAACGGTTCCAATGATGTCCTGGATATGGTTGCGCGGGTATTTCTGTCGCCGGGTGTGGAATCCCTGTTTTCCCAATATGCCTTTGCCGTCTACCCCATAAGCAGTCAGGCTGTGGGTGCCAGGTTAGTGATCACGCCAGCCAAGGCCTATGCCCATGACCTTGAACGTATGCTGCAGATGATCACCCCCAGGACACGGGTGATCTGGATTGCAAATCCAAACAATCCAACCGGAACCTGGCTGTCCAGGGATGCCTTGTTCTCCTTTCTGGCTCAGCTACCAAGCCATGTCATGGTCGTGCTGGATGAGGCCTATATCGAATATGTTCAACACAGCGACTATCCCGATGGCAGCGCCTGGCTGGAACGTTTTCCCAACCTGATAGTGACCCGCACCTTTTCCAAGGCCTATGGACTTGCTTCGTTGCGTATTGGATATGGGCTCTCGAACCCTGACGTTGCCGATCTGCTGAATCGGGTGCGACAGCCATTTAATGTCAACACCCTGGCGCAGTCGGCGGCCCTTGCCGCGCTCGATGATCAAGCCTTTATTCAGCGCTCGATTGCGCTCAACAACAAGGGTATGCAACAGTACCGCAGGGGTTTTGAATCGATGGGACTCGACTATATTCCCTCGGTGGCAAATTTCATAACGGTCGAAGTCGGTGAGGATGCTTCCAGGGTCGATCAGGCACTGCTGAGTGAGGGGTGTATCACCAGGGGGATAGCCAATTATGGTTTACCCAATCATTTACGTATCTCCATCGGTTTGGAAGAGGAGAACGATCGTCTCCTGACCACATTAAAGAAGGTGCTGAAACGGTGATTGAAAAGCTTGCGATTATCGGTGTTGGTCTGATTGGTGGCTCTGTCGCCCTGGCCCTGAAGGAGGAGGGTGTGGTGAAGGAGGTGGTCGGTTGCGGCCGCGGGGAAGCCAATTTGATCAAGGCGCAATCCTTGGGAATCATCGATCACTACACCCACGATGTGAGTGTTGCGGTAAAAGGCGCCGATATGGTTTTGCTGGCAGTGCCTTTGGGTGCGATGCGTGACACCCTTAACGCCATACACGGTCATCTCGCGGAACATGCCGTGGTTACCGACGCGGGTAGTGTCAAAGGCAGTGTGGTGGATGATGTCAAAGGGGTATTCGGTGCAGTGCCCGGCTTTTTTGTTCCAGGTCATCCCATCGCGGGAACCGAGCGCAGCGGGGCCGAAGCGGCGTTTGCCGAGTTGTATCGGAATCGCCGGGTGATACTCACACCGCTGGAAGAAACGGATAAGCAAGCCCTGCAAAAGGTCGAACGACTGTGGCAACAGTGTGGGGCTGAGGTGGTGCAGATGAGTGTGGAACACCACGACGAGGTATTGGCCGCCACCAGTCATCTGCCGCATATGTTGGCGTATACCCTGGTCGATAGTCTGGCGCGAATGAAAGAGAATGATGAAATCTTCAGCTTTGCAGCGGGTGGTTTCCGGGACTTTACCCGAATCGCATCGAGTAATCCTGTGATGTGGAGAGATATCTGCATGGCCAATCGGAGTTCCCTGAACAAGATGCTGACGCGTTTCGCCGATGAACTGCATGAGTTGGCCGGGCTGCTGCAAAGCGGAGACGAAACAGGATTGCTGGAGATGTTTGAACATGCGAAACAGGCCCGCGACAGATATGTGGATGGCGTTGAATAAAGCTAGGGACCCATGCTTTCAGTGTAATGAACGAGTGGTATCAACTTGCAACAAAAACTCAATTATCGAACACAACCCGGTGGAAAACTGAGGGGTAACTTACGTGTGCCAGGGGATAAATCCATCTCCCATAGGTCGATCATGCTCGGTTCATTGGCGGACGGTATTACCCAGATAAAAGGTTTCCTGGAAGGTGAAGACAGCCTCGCCACCTTGAACGCCTTTCGCCAAATGGGGGTGACCATCGAAGGGCCGACCCATGGCAAGGTGACAATTCATGGGGTTGGCATGCAGGGTCTGCAAGCACCGGAGGATGCACTTGATCTGGGAAATTCCGGTACCTCTATGCGTCTCCTGACCGGTCTATTGGCGGGTCAGGGCCTGGCGGTCACACTCACCGGTGACAGTTCACTGTCGGGTCGGCCTATGCGACGGGTCATCGATCCCCTCTCCGAGATGGGTGCGAGAATCGACTCTACGGCATCCTTCACTGCACCTCTTAAGATAGTTCCACCAATCCGTTTGCAAGGTATCGACTACCAATTGCCGATGGCCAGTGCGCAGGTCAAATCGGCACTCTTGTTGGCGGGCCTGTGCGCAGAGGGTGAAACCTGTATCACTGAGCCTGCGCCCACCAGGGATCACACCGAGCGAATGTTGCGGGGCTTTGGCTACCCTGTGAGATCTACTGGCAACAGGGTTTGTCTGTCAGGAGGAGGGCGGTTGACTGCTTGTGAGATCGACATACCCGCGGATATTTCGTCGGCTACCTTTTTCCTCGTCGGTGCCTGCATCGCTGAAGGATCAGAGATGGTGTTACAGCACGTGGGTATCAACCCAACCCGTGATGGGGTGATCTCTATCCTCAGATTGATGGGGGCTGATATTGCGCTTCTGAATCAGAGAGAGATCGGTGGGGAGCCGGTTGCCGATATCAGGGTCAGGTCGAATGGATTACAGGGCATAGATATACCTGAGGAGTTGGTGCCGCTGGCAATCGATGAATTTCCCGCCCTGTTTGTGGCAGCAGCATCTGCCCGGGGTGAGACACGCCTGCATGGGGCGGAAGAGTTAAGGGTGAAGGAGAGTGATCGAATCCAGGTCATGGCTGAGGGGCTGCAGAGACTCGGTATCCAGGCGGATCCGACCCCGGATGGGATGGTTATTCAGGGTGGTGTCATAGAGGGCGGCCGGGTTGAGAGCTACGGCGATCACAGAATTGCAATGTCATTTGCGATGGCGGGGTTGCGGGCAGCGGGTCCCATCGAGATTAGCGACTGTACTAATGTGAATACCTCCTTTCCCGGGTTTGTGTCTGCAGCGGCAGAAGCGGGTCTGCAGATCGATGAGGTAACGAAATAGTGACTGGGGTACCGGTAATTACCGTGGATGGACCCTCCGGATCGGGTAAGGGAACCCTTGCGCAACGCATCGCTGAGACCCTAGGTTGGCATTTTCTCGACAGCGGTGCGATTTATCGTGTTTTGGGGTTAATGGTCGAACGTGCTGGTATCAGTGGTGATAACGTAGATAAAATTACAGAAATGGCGAAAAACATGCCGCTATC